>PKCS01000028.1 GCA_002862305.1 Phycisphaerae bacterium
TGAAGGTCGGGCTGGTGACCACCGACTCGTTCCGGATGGCCGCGGTGGACCAGCTGAAGAGCTACGCCGAGATCCTCTCGGTCCCGCTGGAGGTCGTGATCGACGTGGAGGACATGGCCCCTGCCCTGAAGCGGCTCGCCCACTGCGACGTGATCCTGCTCGACACCGCGGGTCGAAGCCGCCGGGACTCCGAGCGACTCGAGGACCTCCGGGCGTTCCTCCGGGCCGCGGACCCCGACGAGACCCACCTGGTGCTCTCCACCACCACCGGCGAGCGGACCATGATGCGGGACGCCGACGCCTTCGCCTCGCTGGGCGCGGACCGGGTCGTCCTCACCAAGCTCGACGAGGCGGGGGGCTTCGGGATCGTGCTCAACGTGATCCAGCGGCTGGGGGCCCGCATCAGCTTCGTGACCACCGGCCAGGAGGTCCCCGACGACATCGAGCACGGGGGTGCCGAGCGCATCGCCAGGATGCTGCTGGCGGGCCTGGAGCCCGAGGCCGCCTCGCCTCCCCCTTCGGTCCCCGGAAGAGAGCTGGTGTGATGGGTACCGACCAGGCCACTCGACTCCGCGAGCTTGCCGCGGGCATGGATGGACGAGAGGACCACGTGGACCACGGTGCCCGCCGGCCCCGTGGCGACGCGACGCCCGCCTTCGGATCCGGGGGCGCGGGCGAGGTCCGCACCCTCGCCCATGCCACCGCGTTCGTCAGTGGGAAGGGGGGCGTGGGGAAGTCGAACCTCGCGCTCAACCTCGCCATCGCCCTGTCCTGCCGGGGCCGACGCGTGGTGCTCTTCGACGCCGACCTCGGCATGGCCAACCTCGACGTGCTGTGCGGACTTGCGCCCCACGCGACCCTCGAGGACGTGATTCGCGGTCGCGCGAGGATGCACGACGTGCTGGTCACCGGCCCGGGGGGCTTCCAGCTGCTGCCGGGGGCCTCGGGCGTGGCCGCCATGGCCAACCTCGACGGACTCAGTCGTCGTCGGATCCTCTCCCAGCTCTCGCTGCTCGACGACGTGGCGGACCACCTCCTGATCGACATGGGCGCCGGGATCAGCTCCTCGGTGATCCCCATCGCCGCGGTGGCCGATCGAGTCGTCGTGGTGACCACCCCGGAGCCCACCGCGATGACGGATGCCTACGGGGTGATCAAGACCCTGGTCAATCGCGGCTTCGGATCACGCCTGGAGCTCGTGGTCAACATGGCGCAGTCCAACGAGGAGGGCCTGAGCGTCCACCGCCGGATCGCCCGCGTGGTGCACGAGTTCCTCGGGGCCACCCTCCGCCTCGCCGCGGTCCTGCCCCACGACCAGCTGCTCTCCCACGCGGTCCGGGTCCGCAAGCCGGTGCTCCTCGCCTACCCCCACGCCCCGATCACCCGGGGCATCGACCAGTACGCCCGGACCCTGCTGGGACTTCCCGTGGCGGGCTCCGATGAGGCAATTTCCGCCGCCCCCGTCCCCGCCGGGGCCGGGGAACCGCCCTCCCGGAGTGGATTCTTCAAGCGGCTCTCCCGCCTGCTCAAGCAGGGCGACTAGGGCAGGCCGGCCTCGATCCCCGGGAAAACCGAATCAACGGGAAATCGTGGAAAGAAACCGGGCATCCGGTCGATTTTACCTGCGATGACCGTTCAACGAACCGCCCCCTTACTCGCTTCCATCACGGCGCTTGCGGGATTCCTGGTCGCCCTCGTCTCCGGGATGCTTGCCGGCAACCTCGCCGAGTCGATCATCGAACACTCGATTCTCGCACTCGGGATCTGCTTCGTGGGTGGGTTCCTCGTGGGTCGACTCATCGAAGGCATCATCGATCGGCATGCGCAGGAATTGCGCGTCGACGAGGAAGCCCCGATGCCCGAGGAACTTGCCGAGGCAGGCGTGGGGGAGGATCAGATCGTTGACTCGTCGTCCGAGCTCGGCTCCGCGGCATGACCGGAGGTCATGGTCTTTCGCGCTTGTGGAACAAGCATGGTTTGACGTATACTGATCTTGTCTCTGGTCAAGGATCGACCGCAGACACGGGCAGGCGTTCGCGCCGGTCCACGCCATGCAGCCGGGACGTCCCGGTGACGAACGGACTCGAATTCATGCACCACCCTGCATCACTCGAACCCTGGACGACCACGATCCCACGATCGTAGTTGGTCCCCTTCGAACCGATGCATGCACCCGGTGCATGACCATACCCTCCGCTCCTGCACGGACCGTGGATCAACCGGTGCTCCCTCGTCGGCCCCTTTCGAACGAACGGGTCATTCGATCCGTTCGCAGCCAGGTCAAGGAGCGGACCGAATGCCGAACGCAGCACAGAAGGCTCGAAAGAGCACGAAATCCGTGGCCGATAAGTCGCGGAAGACCACCCGAGCGAAGTCGAAGTCCGACGCGCCCGCCCCACCACCCGAGGACGTCGAGGTCCTCGAGGACGCCCACGTCGATCCCGCGGTCGACGCCTCCACCGGCGAGGACGCCAAGCCGAGGCGTCGCACCCGGAGTGCCTGCTCGCGGGAGGTCACCAGCTCCTACACCCCGGACCAGCTGCGGGAGATGGAGATGGAGGAGGTCTGGGTCCTCTACCGCGAGTACAGCTGCGGGACGATCCGGAACTTCCTCATCGAGAAGTACTACGACATCGTCCACTTCACCGCCGAGCGGATGCACATGCGGCTTCCCAACGAGGTCGAGGTCGAGGACCTCAAGTCCGCCGGCCTGTTCGGCCTCATGGATGCCATCGAGGCCTTCGACACCGAGCGCGGGGTGAAGTTCGAGACCTACTGCGGGACCAGGATCAGGGGCGCCATCTTCGACGAGCTGCGCGCGATGGACTGGGTCCCCCGGCTCGTCCGGGCCCGGAGCTCCAAGGTGGACAACGCCCGCCGCAACATCGAGATGCGGACCGGCCGCAAGGCCTCCGACGAGGAGATCTCCTCCCACATGCAGCTGGACAGCTCGGAGTACAGGAAGGTCATCCGCGACTCCCAGCCGGTGGGGGTGGTGAGCCTGAACCGCAAGTGGTACGAGACCGACTCCAGCAAGGACGTCCGCGAGATCGACGTGATCAAGGACACCAAGCAGGAAGACCCGCTCCGCTCCGTGCAACGGCAGGACCTGCAGGGGTTGATCACCAAGGGCCTGACCCGTGCCGAGCGGCTGATCGTCATCCTCTACTACTACGAGGAGATGACCATGAAGGAGATCGGCCTGACCCTGGACCTCTCCGAGAGCCGGGTCAGCCAGATGCATTCCTCGATCCTCGCCCGCCTGAAGGCCCAGATGCAGCATCGGGAGAAGGAGTTCTGACGCCGCCAGCCGCGCGTCGGCCCGTACGGACCACGAAGCCCCCCGCTCCAGGGGGCTTTCTCATGGGGCTTCGCCGCATCGACTCTGGTACCATGCGTCCATGTCCCTGACCGGTCGGCACCCCAGCTACGAGGATCTCTGCGATCGCGCCCGAGCGCGGATCCGGGAGATCGAACCCCGGGAACTCCTCGAGCTCGACGGAGTCCTCATCCTGGACGTCCGCGAGCAGGTCGAGACCTCCTCGGGGGTACTCCCCGATTCGCGGCTGGTTCCCCGCGGGCAGCTCGAGCGACTGATCGGCACCATGGGCCTCGCCCCGGACCGGTCGATCGTGGTCTACTGCGAGAGCGGCAAGCGTTCCGCCCTGGCCTGCGAGACGCTCGCACTGATGGGCTTCGAGAACGTCCGCTCCCTCCGCGGCGGGATCGAGCAGTGGGTGCGACTCGGCCTGCCCCTGCTGCCGGGCAGCGGAGCCTCCGGTGACGCCCCCGAGGGGGCCGGATCCCGGGGAACCGCCTCGAAGGTGGACCTCTCGGACTGGGACTCGATCCGCAACGACTTCCCGATCACCACCACCCGCATCGAGTGCACCGACGGCGTCCATCGTGAACTGGTCTACCTCGACCACGCGGCCACCACCCATCCCCCCTCGACCGCCCTCGACGGCTACACCCGCTTCCTGGGTCGGGAGTACTCCAACGTCCATCGGGCCACCCACTCCCTCGCCCGGTCCGCGACCGGCCGCTTCCAGCGTGCCTACGGGACCTGCGCCCGCTTCATCGGTGGCAACCTGGACGACGGGTGCGTGGTCTTCACCGCGAACACCACCCATTCCTGCGACCTCGTCTCCCACGTGCTCTCCCACCGTCCGGGCAAGGTCCTGGTGACCGACCTGGAGCACCACTCCAACGACCTGCCCCACCGAAACCGCGGGGAGGTGGTCCGGGTGGGACTCACCCCGGACCTCCGCCTCGACCTCGAGGAGCTGGAGCGGGTATTGAAGGGGGAACGCATCAAGCTGGTCGCGGTGTCGGGCGCCGCCAACGTGACCGGCTGGATGCCGCCGATCCATCGGATCGCCCGGCTCGCCCACCAGCACGGGGCCCTGATCTGCGTGGACGGTGCCCAGCTGATGGCCCACCATCCCGTGGACGTGCGGCCGCACGGCCACCCCGAGCACATCGACTTCCTGACCGCCGCGGGGCACAAGATGTACGCCCCGTTCGGGATCGGGTTCCTGTACGGACCGCGAGCGCTCCTGGACGACGCACCGCCCTACCTGCCGGGCGGCGGGACCACCTCCGTGGTCGGGCCGGACTCCGTCGAATGGCTGCCCTCGCCGGACCGGCACCAGGGCGGGACCCCGAACATCGCGGGGGTGATCGGCATGGAGACCGTGCTGCAGTTCCTCGCCGGGATCGGCATGGACCGGGTCCGGGAGCACGAGTTCGCCCTCATGAAGCGTGCCTGGGATGCCCTGGCCGCGATGGACGGCGTCACCCTCTACGGTCCCGCCGCCCTCAAGGAGCGGGTGGGCATCCTCACCTTCAACGTGGACGGGGTCAGCGACCTGCTCTGCGCCGCGGTCCTCGGGGCGGAAGCGGGGATCGCGGTCCGGAACGGTCGGTTCTGCGCCCACGTGCACTCCGACCTGCTGCTCGACCAGCAGGGGGGCGTCACCGAGGAGGCCGAGGTCCGCCCCGGCGCGGTTCGGGTCTCCTTCGGGCTCTTCAACAACGAGCACGAGGTCGATCGATTCGTGGACGCGATCAGGATGGTGCGGGATCGCGAATGGCGCGGCAGCTACGAGGTCCGGGGCAGCCAGGTCAGCAGCGTGAGCGCGGGGCGCTGCTCCGACGCCTGGATGGAGTCGACCGGCGACTGAGCGCCTCGGCCCTCACGGCAGTTCGAGGACGAACAGGTTGGTGAACTCGATCGGCGAGTGGTGGCTCTGGAGGGCGATCGGTCCCGAGTCCGGCACCCCGGGCAACGGTGCGTCGCGGATCACGGTGGTGCCGTTCAGGTTCACGGTCAGTCGCTCGCCCCGGAGGGTGATCACGAAGCGGTTCCAGCGCCCGGTCTCGGCGTCCGCCCGGGTGGAGGGGGTCACCGCGGCCCGGACCTCCTCGGGCATCCCCGGGTCGGTCCGGTACCCGTACACCTCCCCGGACCCGACCGGCCATTCCCAGATGTTCACCTGGCTCTTGTCGCTGCCGCGGAGGTAGATGCCGCTGTCCCGTTCCTCGATCTCGACCGTCTCACCGGTCTCGGCCCCGTCCGGTCCGATGACCGGACGCTCCCGGACCCCCTGGGAGTCCCCGATCCAGCGCCAGTCCGCCACCAGCACGAAGTCCCCGAGGGCCTCGGTGGTCCACAGGTGTCCGGAGCTGCCGTCGTGGACCAGTCGTCCACCGCGCACGGTCCAGGCGTCGGGCGCCCCCCCCTCGATCCGCCAGCCCTCGAGGTCGAGTCCGTTGAAGAGGCTTCGGAAGCCGACCGCGTCGTTGGCCACCATCGCGAGCGGCGAGTTGCTGGAGGGCAGTTCGTGGATCCGGAGGTTCCGGAAGTCGATGGGGGACCCCTCCGCCTCCAGGCAGATGTACCCCACGCGTGGATTCACGTCGTAGCCCCCGGAAACCACCTTCCCGTTGACCGCCAGGGTGATCCGTCCGTCCCGGCATTCGATCCGGTAGTGGTTCCACAGCCCCGCGCCCCGGGTGCGGGCCTCGCTCGGCAGGCAGCGCTGGTAGCCCGAGGGATGCGGGCGGTCGGGCGTGAGCCGGGCCCCCCAGATCGCGAAGATGTCGCCCTCGCTGGTGTACTGCTCGGTCTCCGCGCCCAGCATCACCTGGACCTCGACCGCACGGGTGAAGGGGACGCCGGGCGCGGGCAGCGGGTCGCTCCACACGAAGACCCCCGCGTTGCCGCGCGGATCCTCGTGGCGCCATTCCAGCTCCAGCACGAAGTTCTCGTACATGCGGTCCGTCCGGAGCACGCAGGTGGGCAATCCGGTGCACCGGATCATCCCGTCCTCCGCGCGCCACGTGGACTCCGCGCCGTTGACGTTGACCCAGCCCTCGAGGTCGGTCCCGTTGAAGAGGGGGGTGAAGTCCTCGGCCGCCTGGAGGCAGCCGGTCAGGGCCAGGATCAGGACGGCGCTCTGCATCCGGGGCGTGCTCCAGGGAGGCTAGGCGGTGATCTCCGCCGGCTGGTCGGCGAAGAGCAGCTCGGCGGTGGTCTTCTGCTCGATCTCCTCCCGGGTGACCCCGGGGGCGAGCTCCGTGACCCGGAACCGGCGGCGCTCGGGGTCCATCTCCATCACGCACAGGTCGGTGATGATCATGTCGATGCAGGCGAGCCCGGTCAGGGGCAGGGTGCATTCCGGGATGATCTTCGGTTCGCCCTTCCGGTTGCAGTGCTCCATGGTCACGATCACCTTGCGCACGCCCGCCACCAGGTCCATCGCGCCCCCCATGCCCTTGACCAGCTTGCCGGGGATCATCCAGTTCGCGATGTCGCCCTGCTGGCTGACCTCCATCGCGCCGAGGATCGCGAGGTCGATGTGCCCGCCGCGGATCATCCCGAAGCTGTCCGCGGAGGAGAAGAACGAATGCCCGGTCACCCCGGTCACCGTCTGCTTGCCGGCATTGATGAGGTCCGCGTCGACCTCCTCCTCGCCGGGGAATGCTCCCATTCCCAGCAAGCCGTTCTCCGACTGCAGCCAGACCGTCATGTCCTCCGGGACGTGGTTGGCCACCAGGGTGGGCATCCCGATCCCGAGGTTGACGTAGTAGCCGTCCCTGAGTTCCCTCGCCGCGCGGGCGGTGATCTGGTTCCGGTCGAGTGCCATGGGGACCTCCTCGGGATAGGGTAGCGACCGCGCCGTCGGATGGGGTACCCTGCGGCGATGAATGACACCATCCAGACCTCGGACCTCCTCCGATCCTGCGGCCTCGCCGACCACCCGCGCCTGAGTCCCCCCGGCACCGCCGGCACCTGCGACTCCCTCGACCCCGGGACCGGCCGGACCACCGCCGCGGTGCGCCTCGACGACGGGGACGGCTACGACCGTGCGGTCCTCGCCGCTCGCGCGGTCCAGGACGAATGGGCGATGCTCCCGGCCCCCAAGCGCGGGGAGCTGGTCCGACGCATCGGGAACGCCTTCCGGGAGCGCATCGAACCGCTCGGTGAACTGGTGTCCCTCGAGAGCGGGAAGATCCGCGCGGAGGGAATCGGTGAGCTGCAGGAATGCGTCGACATCGCCGACTTCGCGGTGGGCCTGTCCCGGCAGCTGCACGGGATGACCACCCATTCCGAGCGTCCCCTCCACCGCATGTACGAGCAGTGGCACCCCCTGGGCACCGTGGGCATCATCACCGCCTTCAACTTCCCGGCCGCGGTCTGGGCGTGGAACGCCATGCTGGCCGCGGTCTGCGGGGACACCATGCTGTGGAAGCCGTCCCTGATCGCCCCGCTCACCGCCGTCGCCATGAACGACGTGGCCCGGGAGGTGATGGCCGAACAGACCCTCTTCACCCCCTCCAACGGCGACCCCCGCGACGTCTTCGGTCTCGTGATCGGGACCGACGAGGAGGTCGGGGAGCGGATGATCGCCGATCCGCGGCTTCCCCTGATCTCGGCCACCGGTTCCTGCCGGATGGGCCGCCGGGTCGGGGCGGTGGTGGGGGGGCGGCTCGGCCGCGCCCTGCTGGAGCTCGGTGGCAACAACGCCATGATCATCATGCCCGACGCGGACATGGAACTGGTCCCCCGGGCGGTCCTCTTCGGTGCGGTGGGCACCGCCGGCCAGCGGTGCACCTCCACCCGTCGGCTGATCTGCCATCGGGACTGCGTGGACTCGGTGGTCGAGGCGCTGCTCCCCGCCTATGGCTCCGTCCCGGTGGGGCACCAGCTGGAGGCGGGGACCCTCATGGGCCCGCTCATCAACCCGCTCGCCGTGGACGCGATGCGCCATGCCCTGGACGCAGCGGTCGAGGAGGGCTGCGAGGTGCTCTGCGGGGGGGTCGAGGGGATCGAGCGACTGGCGGGCCGTGATGGGAACTACGTCGAACCCACCATCGTCAGGGTGCCGGCCGGGGTGCACCCCCCGATCACCCGGGAGGAGACCTTCGCCCCGATCCTCTACGTCTTCACCGTCGACTCCCTCGCCGAGGCGATCGACCTCCAGAACGACTCCAGCCACGGCCTCTCCAGCGCGATCTTCACCGACTCCGTGCGCTCCGCCGAACGATTCCTCTCGCACCTCGGGAGCGACTGCGGGATCGCCAACGTCAACATCGGCACCAGTGGGGCGGAGATCGGGGGTGCGTTCGGGGGTGAGAAGGACACCGGCGGTGGACGGGAGTCCGGTTCCGATGCCTGGAAGCAGTACATGCGACGACAGACCTGCACCCTCAACTGGGGCACCGACCTGCCCCTCGCCCAGGGGATCGAGTTCGGTTGATGCGTGGTTCGCGGGGTCGGACGGGGAACCCAGGCGGTTCGTCGTTCTATCCCTCGCAGGTGCCCCAGTACGCCAGGACGATGCTCAGGTCCGGGCCGTCGACGAATCCGTTCCCGTCGAAGTCCTCGGGGCAGTCGTCCCCACAGGCGCCCCAGACCGCGAGCAACCGTGCGAGGTCCTCGCCATCGACCTCGCCGTTCCCATCGAGGTCGCCTGGACATTCGGGGCTCGAGCAGGCGGTGATACGGATGTTGTCGAGGCGGACGTCGAAGTCGGTGAAGCCGAAGACCCACCCGGGTTGGTAGGTGGTGAACGCGATCTCGTCCGCCCCGTCGAGCACGCTCGCGAAGGTCCGGTTGGCTGGAAGCGTCGGTTCATAGGTCGGGGGGGACTCGGCTCCGGTTCCACCCCACCCGGGTGGCAGTTCGCTCGAGGTGGTGTCGGTGATCGTGACCGTGAAGGTGCGCCAGTCGTCCTCGGCACCGACCAATTCGAAGAGGTACCAGACCGAGACCCAGGGGTAGCCCGCGGGTACGTCGTCGTAGTCACGAACCTCGAGCACCCACGGTCGCGTGGCGGGGGTGCCGAAAAAGTCGATCTCCTCGACCTTGAGGTCGACCTCGATCGTCACCTCCTCGTGCGCAAGGAGGACCTGGAACTCATCGGCGTTCGCTACGTTCCAGTACTCGATCCCGAAGTCGGTGAAGATGGTGTGCAGGTGGTGATCAGGGTTCCCGCCGGTCTCCTCGAGCTGGGTGTCGCCGGTGGATCCGGTGGTCCCGATCCATCCCCGGGGCCCGTCACGGAAGGTCACCTCGTACTCGTCGCAGGATTGTGCGAAACACGTGGTCCCGCCGAGCGAGGTTGCGAGAACGATCATGGTGAGCTGTGGGATCGCAGTCATGAAGCGATTATTCCGCATCCCAAGTGGATGTCAAGGCACAACCGGGGAACCGGGTGGGCACCGTGACGGCGTCCGAGATTCGGTTCGCTCAGGAGCTGCCCTGCCGCATCCGGTCCACGCTCTCGGGGAACGGGTAGGAGGCGAAGACGCCGGTTGGCGCGGAATCCCAGAGCTCGACCGGGGGATAGACGTCCCCCTCGAACCCCGCCTGGTGCATCGCCTCGAGGGTCGCCTCCAGGCTGGGTTCCTCGCCGTTGTGGTCCAGCAGCCGGTTGCTCCGGGCCCCGAGGAACGAGACCGATGCCGCGGGTTGCCGATCCCGGCGCCCCTCGAGCATCTTGGTGACGGTCTTGAACCCCCGGAAGAGGTCCTCGAGGGTGAAGTGGTCGCGTTCGGCCGGCCGCAGCAGGGCGAGGATGAGCAGTCGATCGAGGTCGAACTTCAGGATGTAGGGTTCCCGGTCCTCGCGCGCATGGATCGAGACCGCGTCCCGGAACATGCTCGCGAAGCTGGTCGCGCCCTCCAGGGTCCACTGGCTGGTCGGGATCAGTCGCAGCAGCTCGCCCAGGATCCCGTTGAGGTTGTCCACCGAGTTGACCCCGCAGACCACCGTCCGGTACCGGCCGCTCACCAGGTCGTCCAGGAGGTGCTGCCCCCACTGGATCCGGATCTTGCCCCGCGGGGTCGCCGATCTCGGGTCCCCCTGGGGCAGCAGCATCACGCAGGGGGCGTCCGTGGAGGCCTCGACCAGCAGGTCGGCGTCCCCCTTGTAGACGGGGATCGTGCGTTCGTTGGATTCCGACATCGGTCAGGACCCCTTCTCGGCGGGCTGTCCCGCGGGGGGGGTCTTCCCGGGCTGGTCCTTGGTGGCGTCGCCCTGCATCAGCCGGGCGGCCTCCTCCGGCGAGACCTCGACCGCCTTCTCGATGACCACCGGCTGCACCGGGACGTTCTGGTAGCCCTGGACGCTTCCGGTCTTGACCGACTTGATCCGATTGACCACGTCCATGCCCATCACCACCCGTCCGAACACCGCGTAGCCCGCGCCACCGGAGATCGGGCGGTCCAGGTTCACGTTGTTGTTGACGTTGATGAAGAACTGGTTGGTGGCGGAGTTCGGGTTGCTGGTGCGGGCCATCGCGATGGTGCCGTTCTCGTTCTTGAGCCCGTTCATCCACTCGTTCTTGATCGGGGCCATCGCCGGCTTCTTGGTCATGTCCGGGGTGAATCCACCACCCTGGATCATGAATCCGTTGATCACGCGGTGGAAGATCGTCCCGTCGTAGCCTCCGTCCTCGACGTACTTCATGAAGTTCCGGACCGAGATCGGGGCACGGGCACGATCCAGCTGCAGGAGGATGTTCCCCTGGCTGGTCTCGAGCATCGCGTACTCGTAGCGAGCCTCCGCCTGCTTGGGGGCGTCCGGGGCGGGCGTCGGGGTGGACGGGGTGGGGTCCTGGCCGAGGGCGGCGCCCGAGATCGCGAGGGCGAGGACCGGGAGGACGAGGGCACGGATGGAAGGGGGGGCGAGGAGGGTCATGGCTCTGGGATCTCCGGGGGGAATTCGGGGTGGATGTTTTGACTGATCATAGGAAATCGCGACCGATCCGGCCTAGTCGGGACCGCTATCATTGGAACACCCCACCGAGATTCCATGACCGTCTCCACCACCAACCCCGCCGCACAGAGCCAGGTGGCGTCCTCCCGACGTCGGCGGTCGCCGCTGCGTCTGGTGCTCACCCCGGTGCTGGACCTCTTCAGCAGCGTGCGTTTCGGGATCGTGCTGCTGGTCCTGCTCTTCCTCTACATGGCGGTCGGCTCCGCCGGCCTGGTCTACCCGGTCGCGCCCAACATCTTCTCCGCGGAGTCGTGGGTCCACGAGCAGGTCCGCCAGCGGCCCCTCCTCGAGATGACCGAGTTCGAGTGGTTCCACTGGTGGCCCTTCGACGTACTGGTGGCCCTGATCGCCACCACCCTGATCGTGACCACCCTGAGGCGAATCCGCCTGAGCGTGATCAACCTCGGGGTCTGGATGATCCACACCGGCATCGTGGTCCTCATCGTGGGCAGCCTCATCTACTTCGCCACGAAGGTCGAGGGGGACACCCCCATCTCGAGGCGGATGCTCACGATCTCGCTGCTCGACGAGGACGGGGCTCCCGTCGGCACCCCGCTCCGCCTCAATCCCTTCGCGGGCAACGAGGGCGTCCTGGCCGGGGAGGACGGCGAGCTGGTCCAGGTGTCGGTGCTCGGCACCGACCCGGAATGGGAGCTGCTCTCGGGCGACGACGCGGGGACCCGGGCCTTCAGCGTCAACCTCATGGTCGACGGGTTCGAGAAGCGATTCATCCGCCAGGTGATCGCCGGCTACCCGGAATTCACCGAGGACCTCGTCCAGACCGACGACCCGCAGCAGCCCGTGCAGCGCTCGGTCAAGGTCAACGGCACCCGGCTCATCGAGCCCGGCCTGCTGGTCGCCCTCGAGTACGCCCCGCAGGACGAGTTCTACCTGA
Organism: Phycisphaerae bacterium; assembly: GCA_002862305.1. GTDB lineage: Bacteria > Planctomycetota > Phycisphaerae > Phycisphaerales > SM1A02 > UBA8087. The sequence continues at coordinate 12,183 of PKCS01000028.1, forward strand.
GCGAGGCGCTCTCGAAGAACTGGGCCCTCTACCTCCGGGAGAAGGGGACCCAGACCTGGATCGAGCGTCCCGTGGCCGCCGCCCGCCCGCTGGACCCGCGGAACGTGGGGGTCCCGCTCTACAACGACAAGATCGCCGATCCCTCGAGCGTCTTCGTCACCGGCGCGCAACCCCGCCCCGCCTCCCAGCCGCTCTCGGTGGTGGTCGACCCCGTCTCGCCGGAGGACCCGCTGCCCGACACCCCGATCCGGATCGATTCCTACCTCCGCTACGCCCAGCTCAGCAGCCGGATCGCCCCCGGGGGGCCGACCGCCCCGCTGAACCCGGTGATGGACGTGACCCTGTCCTCCGACCAGGGGGATCGGGAGACGCTGCAGTTCCGCGCGTTCGATCCCGAACGGTCCTCGGTCGAGGATGGCGTGATCGCCTTCCGCTTCGTCCGCGACGAGGCCGAGTTCGAATCGCTGCTCGAATCCTCGCTGCTGACCGTCGAGATCCCCGAGCTGGGGATCCGGGAGACCCGGACCCTCGATTCCCTCGGGGACGGGCGGACCTGGGAGCTGGCCGACGGTGACTACCGGATCTCGATCGGCGGCGTGCAGGAGGACCTGGTGCTCACGGAGGGCACGGTCTCGGTGGTCTTCGCCGACATCACCACCCCCAACGGCATCTTCCGCCGGTGGGTGTTCGACAACCCCGTCCTCACCCGCGACGTCGATCCCGACAACCCGATGCCCGGCCCGCAGGACGAGCGATTCATCGAGGAGGGCATCCAGCTGACCTACACCCCGGGCCGCGGCGCGGCCCGGCTGCTGTTCGTCGCCGGCCCGGATCCCGACCGCCTCCGGGTGGTCGCGAACCTCGGCGCGGAGGGCCAGCGGGTCGAGGACCTCCCGATCGCCCAGCCGGTCACCATCCGCCAGGGCATCTCGCTGGTGGTGAACCGCTACATCCCCCGGGCGCTGGAACAGACCGCGCCCCTGATCGTGCCCCCCTCCCAGCGGGAACGCGAGATGGGGAACCTGTTCTCCTGGGTCAGGGCGCTGGTACCCGGTTCGAGCCCGACCTGGCTCCAGTTCCAGAAGTATCCCTTCAAGGGTCCGGAGGACCTCCTGGGTCGCTATCGGTCCCTGTACACCCCGACCACGATCCTCGCCCAGGATGCCTCGGGAACCCCCAGGCAGGTCGAGGTGGTCTTCTCGAGGCGCCGCATGAAGCTCCCGGAGCCGATCGCCCTGGAGACCTTCGAGCTGGACACCCACATCGGCGGCTTCTCGGGCGCCACCGCGTCCATCCGGGACTACCGAAGCATCCTCCGCTTCCTCTCCGACGGTGAATGGAGCGCCCCCGTCCCGGTCAGCGTCAACAAGCCCGCGGAGAACGGCGGACTCTGGTACTTCCAGGCCCAGTGGGACCCGCCCATCGAGGCCTCGATCAACGGGGGGCTCCGCTCCAGCGGTCTCGGCTACACCGTGCTGGGGGTCGGGAACCGCAACGGGGTCTTCATCCAGCTGCTGGGATGCGCGATTGCCGTGGCCGGGATGATCTACGCGTTCTACGTGAAGCCTATGATCAAGCGTCGTCGCCGGGAGAAGATGATCGCCAGCCACGCCGCCAGGGAAGCCACCACATGAGCCCGTCCAGTCCCATCACCCGCCTGTTCCTCCTGCTCGCGCTGTCCTGCGGCCTGACCTGCCTGCCATCGGGTGTGGAGGCGGAGGAATTCGTGGAAGGCGTGGACCTCGAGCCGCTCTCCTCGCTCGCGGTCCACACCGGAGGTCGACTCAACAGCCTCGGGTCCCACGCCAACGCCCACATGCAGCAGGTCTCCGGTCCCCGGAGCATCGGGGGCCGCTCCCCGTTGTTCAGCTACCTCGACATGATGTTCCGCCCCGACGTGTACGAGGACGCGGACGTGATCTACGTCAAGAACAAGCTGGTCCGCCGCGCGATCATCGAGGCGCTCAACCGGGACCCCAACGCGGCACTCCGGATCGAGAACTACCAGCCTCGAATGGCCGCCTTCGAGAAGACCGGCCTGACCTCCGCCAAGGTCCTGGTGGATCCCGCCCTCGGGGAGGTGATGGCGAGGCTGAAGGCGGACCTGGTCCGAACCAACAAGGAGGTGGTGAAGCTCGAGAACGCCACCGTCGCGATGAAGCCCGCGGTCCTGCTGGACCGGCTGCGGCTGCTGCCCCCGGCGGGCGACTCCCTGGATTCGCCGTGGTTCACCATGAGCAACGTCATGCTGCTGCCCGGGAACTCCGCCGAGGCGGGACTGGTGCCCCAGCCGACCCTGCCGAGCCTCGATGGCGACTCGCAGGCCGAGCTGGCGGGGCAATGGCAGTCCCTCTACGAATCCTGGACCACCGGCGACGTCTCGGGGGTCAACAAGGCGGTGCTCACCCTGAGCTCCATGGTCCCCGACATCAATCCCGAGATCTACCCGTCGCAGAGCCGCCTGTCCTGGGAGTCCTGGTACTTCCGGAACCACCAGCTCACGCGGGTCTGGCTGATCTACATGCTCTCGGTGATCCTGCTCCTGCTGGGCCTGGTCTACCAGTGGAAATGGGCACGGTGGTCGGGCATGGCGGTCTTCCTGGTCGCGCTGGGGCTGCAGACCTTCGGGGTCGGCCTGCGCTGGTACATCTCCGGCCGCTGGCCCAACGCGAACATGTACGAGGCGGTCACCACCGCCGCGTGGTTCGGGGCGGCGATGGCGGTGGTCTTCGAGCTCCTGGTCCGCCGTACCGGCATGCGCACCATCTTCGCGCTCGCCGCCGGTACCGCGTCGATGTTCGCCCTGATGGCCGCCTACTACCTCCCGGCGTACCTGAACCCGAACATCGAGAACATGATGCCGGTGCTCCACGACATCTGGCTCTACATCCACACCAACGTGATCATCTTCAGCTACTGCCTGATCTTCATGGCGGCGGTCTCCTCGGGCCTCTACATCATGAATCGCATGCTGGGCGGGGCGCCCGCCTACGCCCGGGTCGGCGGCGCGGCCAGCATCATGCTGGGGCGCGGGGCCGGCGCGGCCAGCGGGGCGGAGTCCTCAGGCCAGCAGGCGGTCCATCGCCGGGCCCGGCTCGGCGAGGTCCTCGACGGCGTGACCATGCTCCTCATGGAACTCTCCTTCGTCCTCCTCTGGGCGGGAATCGTGATGGGCGCGATCTGGGCCGACCATTCCTGGGGACGCCCCTGGGGCTGGGACCCCAAGGAGGTCTTCGCCCTCGAGACGTTCATCGTCTTCGCGGTGCTGGTCCACGTGCGCCTGAAGGTCCACGACAAGGGCCTCTGGACCGCGTGGCTGGCGGTGCTGGGGGCGGCGGTGATGCTCTTCAACTGGATCGTGATCAACTTCGTGATCAGCGGCCTGCACTCCTACGCCTGATCCGACGGATCCCGCGTGCTCCCGATCCCCCGCTCGACTACCATCGAGGCATGACCACACTCAACACCCCATCGGCGGTGGCCCCCTCCGGGGAGCTCACCATGGACCAGATCGCCGCGTTCCGTTCGGGATTCGACGGGGACCGGTCCGCGCGCATCGCCCAGAACGCGGTGACCGCGAACGACGTCAACTCCGTGGCCATGGCCCGGGAGGTCGTCACCGGATCCGATGCCAGCTTCTCCACGCGCCTCGACGACTGGTCGGTGACGAACCAGAAGCGTTCCGGCCGCTGCTGGCTCTTCGCCGCCCTCAACCTCTTCCGGGTCGGCGCGATGCGCAAGATGAACCTCTCCAAGTTCGAGTTCAGCCAGAACTACATGTTCTTCTGGGACAAGTTCGAGCGGGCCAACTACTTCCTCTGCCAGATCATCGACACCGCGGACCGGGATCCCGACGACCGTACCGTCTCGTTCCTCCTCGATGGCCCCATCGACGACGGCGGGCAGTGGAACATGTTCATGAACCTCGTCCGCAAGCACGGGGTGGTCCCGCAGGCCTGCATGCCCGAGACCCACTCCTCCTCCAACTCGGGGCGGATGAACTCGATCCTGCGACACAAGCTGCGGGAGGGCGCGATGCGCCTCCGCGCCTCCCTCGCCGCGGGGGCCTCCGCCGAGGCCGTCGCCGCCGAGCGGAACGCGATCCTCGCCGTCATCTGGCGGATCCTCTGCGTCCACCTCGGGACGCCCCCCGAGCGTTTCGACTGGCAGTGGATGGACAAGGACAAGGCCTTCCACCGGGACGGGGAGATGACCCCGCTGCAGTTCGCCGAGAAGTACATCGAGGTCCCCGCCAACGACTTCGTGTGCCTGGTCCACGACCCGCGGCCCACCAGCCCCTTCGGGCGCACCTTCACCGTGGATCGACTCGGGAACGTGATGGACGGGGAGCCGGTCGTCTACCTCAACGTGGAGATGGACCTGCTCAAGCGCATCACCCGCGAGGTGCTGGAATCCGGGGAACCGGTCTGGTTCGGGTGCGACGTCGGGCCCCAGATGGATCGCCAGCTGGGACTCTGGGACAAGGACCTCTTCCGCTACGAGGACGTCTACGGCGAACCGTTCACCATGGACAAGGCCCAGCGGCTCATCCACCACCAGACCCTCATGACCCACGCGATGCTCTTCACCGGGGTCGACGTGGTCGACGGCGCGCCCCGCCGCTGGCGGGTCGAGAACTCCTGGGGGGCCGACAAGAGCGGGCGCGACGGGTACTACACGATGAACGACTCGTGGTTCGACGAGTACATGTTCGAGATCGCCGCCCGGAAGTCCGCCCTGCCCGAGGCGCTGCAGGGGGCCTTCGAACAGGATCCCATCGTCCTGCCCGCCTGGGACCCGATGGGCTCCCTGGCCCGCTGACCGGCGATCGAACCCCGTTCCCGACCACCCCCGTCACCGGGGGTTTTTTCATGGATTTCCGGTCCGGGCTGCGAGATCCGCCTCCCTCGCCCGGAATCTCGGTGACCAGGGACCATCACCACCCCAGGAGACACCACCATGCGCACCGCTTCCGCCTCTCTACCGCTCGCCTCCACCGGACTGCTGCTCCTCGCGAACCCCGCCCTGCCGATGGGCGACGCGGGCGAGGCCTCCTACACCGTCGCCGCCTACCAGGCGGGCTATGCCGGGAGCATCTCCAGCGGTGGGAGTGCGGATGAGATCGTGGACAGCTACGAGATTCCCGCCGACGGGCCCGGTCTCACCTGGGTCACCGACTGGGATGACTACGTCGGCTTCAACCAGTGGATCACCGACGACCAGGCCTACTGCAGCATGCAGTGCTTGCTGGTCAACACCGTCGCTCCGGACCTGCTCACGATCCACGGGCAGACGGACTTCTTCCTCGGTGCGGGCGAGGGGGAGGGTGCCGCCTACGCGGATGCCTACGCGCAGGTCACCGGGGAATTCCACCTCCAGATCGACCAGCCCCAGCACGTCGATTTCGAGCTCTGCACCACCTACCACGGCCCTGGAGCCAATGCCAGCCTGCACCTTCGCAAGCTCGTCGGCGGGAACTTCCAGCCGCTGGTCTCGACCCACGTGGTGTCCGGCCAGTGGCCGACCGCGGAATGCGTGGAGGGCCAGCTGCTGCTGGAGCCCGGCTACTACCAGGTCTACTTCTCGGCCTATTCGCACAGCTCGATCGACCAGTCCCAGTGGATCTCCCATGACGGCGAGGCGGGATTCGACGCGAACCTCGCCTTCACCCCCCATCTCGTCGCGGACATCACCGGCGACGGGGTGGTCGATGGGTACGACCTCGGTCGCCTGATGGGTTCCTGGGGCACCTCCGCGACCGGTGCGGACATCAACGGCGACGGGGCCGTGGACGGCTCGGATCTCGCGATCCTCCTCGCCGCCTGGAGCTGAAACGGGCCTCGCTTCCCCGCCGATCCACAGCACCTCCCCGGCGACCCCGCGATTGTCCGCGGGGTCGCGGTGCATGGTGGGGATCGAAGCCCGTGCAGGTTTTCGAGATTCCGCTGAGAGGTTCCCGGCTCGCGCACGGAAATGGTCCGGACACGCTCACCCTTCCGCCGGGAGGGGGCCAACGCAACCCTCGACTACAGGAGATCGCCATGACCCACCAGACCACCAGCACCGGACCCCGCCTCCTCATCGCCAGCCTCGGCCTGCTGCTCGCGCCGATGGCGACCGCGGACTTCCCGGGATTCGACGACCTCGCCACCGGCAGCACCTACGCGGTCGGCGACCACGACACCTCGGACGGGGTCGACTTCGCGTTCACCCCCATGCCCTGGCTCGGGGGGGGCAGCGGTTCGGGCCGCGCCGACGTCCTGCCTCCCGATCGCTGCCAGGCGTTCAACCGGCTGGACCTCAACAACATCACCGCCAACTTCGACTTCGCGGGCACCATCGGTCCCCAGACCGACCTGGTCTTCCAGACCCGCCACCTCGGTGGCCAGATCAACCTCACCGTCAACGGTTCGGCGATCGCCTACGCCGGGGACTGGATGGCCTACCACAACAGCATGCTCGGGGGGGTCCGGATCGAGGTCCTTTCCGGTGGCTACAGCGGCGACTGCACCACGATCCGCCTGCGCGGACGGACCGACACCATGTCCGTCGCCCTGCAGGAGGGCTGGGTGGACGCCTCCTGGTCCTGCGAGGAACCGACCTTCGACGACCTGGCCATGGGTGACCTGTACATGGATGGCGACGGGTTCTCGACCCAGGGCATCACCTGCAAGGTGATTCCCTACATGGACCCGATGGGGATCCCCTTCGCCGGGAGCACCCGGATCGACGCCTCCGACCTCGCCTGCGGTGACGGCCACGAGGCGCGCCAGTACACCAGTGCCATCCAGTTCGACTTCTCGGCGTTCGGCGGTGTGAACGACCTCCGGATGCTGGTCGGCGACTACGCCAACGGCGTCAACCTCTCCATCAACGGGATGTTCCGCTGGGCCGCGGACTGGCGGGACCTCGACGGGATGACCATCGGCGGCTGCCTGGTCACCGTCCCCGTCGGCGGTGCCAACAACGAATGCGCCGAGATCCGCATCGCCGGCCACGTCGACCTGATGGCGGTGGGTGGCGAGGAGTCCGCCATCGACTGCATCGCCTGGGCCACGGAGGGCACCGGCAGCTCCAACGAGCCGGAACCCGGCCGTTGCGCCACCTACGACGACATGGTTCCCGGCAGCATGGTGATCCACGGGGTCGGCGACTCCTTCGCCACCACCGGGATCGCCTGCACGGTGGTTCCCTACCACACCGCCCCCATGTCCAGCTACCTCGACGGTGCGGCCCTCGCCACCCCCTCGATGCTGGCCTGTGGATCCGGACAGGAACTGTCGATCTACGCCGCCGGGGTCAACCACGACTTCCTCGGCAGCGGGTCCCCGATGAGCGGGGTCTCCATCACCGCGGCCGACCATGGCGGGGTCCTCAACCTCGGCATCAACGGCGACCTGCGGATCTTCAACACCTTCGCCGACATCGACGGCGCGATCGTGGGCGGGGTCGAGGTCCGGGTCCTCAGCGGCGGCGGGACCAACGAGTGCACCGAACTCGAGTTCGACGGGGTGCTCGACAACCTGCGCCTTGGTGGCGGTCAGCTGTTCCTCGACTGCCTGGAGGGCACCGCGAAGACGTCCGCCGATCCCTCCGACTTCAACCAGGACGGGGTGATCGACGGCCAGGACCTGGCCCGGCTCCTGGCGAGCTGGTCCTTCGATGCGGGTGGTGATGCCGACGGTGATGGTGACACCGACGGCCAGGATCTGGCGATCCTCCTTGGTCGGTGGGCGCCCTGAGTCCCGGCGAACCCGCCACCTCGTCCCCGATCCACCCCTCCTCGCCGATCCGGCGGGGGGGGGTGTGTCCTTGGGGTCAGCCGGCGGGCACCGGGGCGAGGGTCCCGGGCTTCTGCTCGGCGCCGACCTTGGCATCCACCGGCTTCAGGTAGAGTCCGGCCGCCTGGGGCTTCAGCTTGGTGCTGGGGAAGCTGCTGGCCGGCAGGGGCTTGGTGGGAGGGGGGGTGAAGAGCCCGCCGTCGGACCCGTCACAGAGCTCCGTGCAGTAGAAGTCCGCCCAGATCACGCAGTCCTCGCTCCAGAAGATCGTGCAGCAGGTCGGATCGATGGTGCAGACCGTGTTGCAGCAGCTGCTGTCCGAGCAGTACGGGGTGTCGCCGGCCTGGCAGCAACTGCCCGCCGCCGGGTCACCGCACTGGGTCCCTCCCGAGCAGTCACAGGACGGACTGGAGACGGCGATGGACACGCAGGCCTGGTCCCACTCCACGTTGACGCAGTAGGAGTCGATCAGGCCCACCGCATCGCAGCACTGCTCGTCCTCGCAGAGCGGGGTCCCGTGGGGCAGGCAGCAGTCGCCGAGTCCCGGGTCGCCGCACTTGGGGGCGGGGCAGGCGTCGAGGGCGGGGTTGGTGCCGTTCTCGCCGTTGTAGTTGCAGGTCGCCCGGGCCTGCTGGGCACAGAAGACGTCCCACTGGCTGTCGCAGCAGAAGGAGTCGAGCTGGCACACCGCATCGCAGCAGGCGGCGTCGTCGCAGGCCGGGGTGCCGTTCGCGCTGCAGCATTCGCCGGCGCAGGGGCTCCCGCATTCGGCGCTGCAGGACGGGCACGCGGTCTCGTTCTCTCGCGCGAGGAACACGCAGAACTCGTCCCAGGCCCCCTCGCAGCAGAAGGGATCCTCGTTGCAGACCGCATTGCAGCAGGTCGCGTCCCGGCAGGACGGACTGCCGTTGATCAGGCAGCAGTCGCCGGTCGCGTAGTCCCCGCAATCGGGGAGTTCGCAGTTCTCGCTGGCCATGTTCGCGCAGGTGGTGTCCCAGGCGACCTGGCAGCAGTAGGTGTCGAGCTCGCAGACCGTGGTGCAGCAATCGGGGTCATCGCAGCCGGTGCCCAGCTTGCCGATGAAGCAGGATCCGGAGGTGGGGATCCCGCAGCCGCTGGTGCATCGTTCGGCCGCGGTCGCCACGCAGCCGGAGTCCCAGCGGGTCTCGCAGCAGTAGGGGTCGATGGTGCAGACCGCGGCGCAGCATGCGGGGTCGTCGCAGTTCGGGGTCTCCGAGGGCACGAGGCAGCTCCCCGCGCAGAAGTCCCCGCAGAAGATCCCGCGGCAGCAGTACTGCTCGGCGAGCGCCACGCAGGAGGCGTCCCAGATCCCGTCCTCCGCACAGCACTGCGGGTCGAGCTCGCAGACCGCCGCGCAGCAGGAGGCGTCCTCGCAACCGGGTTGCGGGGCATCGGGGTCGTTGATGTCGATCGGGCGCGGCTCGAAGCAGCTTCCCGCGCAGGGGCAGAACGGCTTGTTCGCGGCATTGCAGTACTGGTTCGCGAGGCCGACGCAGGTGCTGTCCCACTCCCCGGCGCAGCAGATCGGATCGAGCTCGCAGACCGCCGCGCAGCAGAAGGGGTCCTCGCAGCCGACCCCGCCGTGTTGCTGATTGCAGGGGCCCTCGCCGGGGCAGACCAGCAGGTCGTAGCAGAGGACTTCCGCGAGGTCCACGCAGGTCTGGTCCCAGAGGACCTCGCAGCAATCCGCGGCGATGGCGCTGGGCAGCGCGCAGACCGCGGCGGCGCATGCGGGGACGTTGCATCCCTTGCCGCCGTGCACCTCGAGGCAGGGCCCGAAGGAGTTGAAGTTGTTCCCGCTGATGCAGCTGGGGACGCTGAGGGCGGTGGTGGAGCAGATCGCGTCCCAGGCCACCTCGCAGCAGTAGGGATCGAACGTCTCGCACACCTCGGTGCAGCAGGAGACGTCCCTGCACCCTCCAACGTTGTTGGACACGAAGCATCCCCGGGTGTTCGATTCGCCACACACCGAGGTCAGCGGTTCGCAGACGGACTGTGCCAGCGACACGCACTGCTGGTCCCACAGCACCAGCAGGCAGTACTCGTCGATCGCACCGACCTCGTCGCAGCACTCCTGGTTGTTGCAGGCGGGGCTGTTGTTGGTGAGGTCGAAGCACCCGCCGGCGCTGCTTTCGCCGCAGTTGGTGCAGAGGTTCCTCGCCGTCTCGCGGCAGGATTCGTCCCATTCGACCTCGCAGCAGCTGGGGTCCGAGCTGCAGATCAGGTTGCAGCAGCTGACGTCGGTGCATCCGCCGGGGATCACGGGGGGGGCTGCTCCCTTTTCGGGGGCCTGGACGCAGCTGCCGGTCCCGATCTCGCCGCAGTTGGCGGAGCGCGCGCAGACCTCGAGGGCGTCGTTCGCGCAGTTCTGGTCCCACGCGATCAGGCAGCAGTAGGGGTCGAACTGGCAGACGGTGCTGCAGCAGTCGAAGTCCTGGCAACCGCGGGCGGGGCTGAGCACGTCGAGGGTCGGGGCGAAGCAGTTGGGATTGTCGCTCGCTCCCCCGCAGGTCGAGGAGGCGCTGGCACAGGTCAGGGAGGCCGCCTTCGCGCAGCTGGTGTCCCAGCTGATTTCGCAGCAGGATGGATCCGCCTGGCAGACCAGCGCGCAGCAGGTGGGGTCCGAGCAGCCGCCGGTGCTGTGGGGCAGCGAGCAGGAACCGAGCGTCTGGTTGTCACTGCCGCAGACCGAGACCGCGCAGGTGATCGCCTGGTTCTCCTGGCAGAGGATGTCGAGGCACAGCAGCCCCGCGAGGTCGGCGCAGGCCTGGTCCCAGGCGAGCACGCAGCAGAGCGGGTCCTCGGCGCAGACCAGTGCCTCGCAGCTGCTGGAGAGGCAGCCGGCGTCCGACCGCGGGAGGAGGCAGTTGCCGCCCGTCGAGCCGCAGGCAGTGTCGGCAAGCTGCGCACACTGGAAATCCCAGCCCGTGCCGCCGAAGTCGCAGCAGAGCTCGTCGATGCTGCAGACCAGCGAGCAGCATTCCGGATCGGTGCAGCCCGGGGTGCCGTCGATGACGGGCGTGGTGCAGTCGTTGGTGCCCGGCGAATTGCGGCAGACCGCCTCGCAGGGACCGAACAGCCGCTCCATGAGGACCAGGTCCCCGCAATACTCCACCCCGCCGATGGTCGTGGGTTCGAGGTTGATGGTGCCGCTGTTGTCGAGGTCCGCGCAGGGGTCGTATCCGCCCTGGTAGAAGATCTCGATGAGGCGCACCACGTCGAACTGGTCGATCATCCCGTCGGCCTTGGGCGCCCCCAGCGCGTTGACCCGGCCGGCGAGGTCCCCGCCGTTGACCACGATCGGTTGCGTGCTCGGGGAGCCATCGCAGTTGGTCGAGAGCACGTTCTCGCACCTGCAGTTGACCGGGGCCTGCGCGGTGGCCTCGGCCGTCCAGGGGGCGTGGGCAGCCGCGCCCAGCGCCATCACGGCCATGGCCAGCGTCCACCTCGAGCCTGGTTCCTGGCGCTGATCTTCCTTGACTGCCAACGAACTCTCCTTGCATGGCCGACCCGAGGGGGGCGGGCAGGGTGTTCTCCGTCCGGCGATCCGGGGCGGTTCCATCCGTGTCTGGACCTCCGTCATTCTACCGATTCGGGCGGGCGCCCCGACGGGGTGCGGGGCGTCCCTTCTCCACTCTAGGGCATTCCGTCCCAGAGACTTCGGAACTTCGGGGAATCCGGACGGAAAACCCGTGGTCGGTGGTCGTTTTCACCGGTTTCCATCCCGTTCACCAACCCCCGGCGGGACGTCCCCGTCGGGGGCCTCGCCCGGGGGGACCCCACCGAACCGCCGGGTGCGTTCCGCGAAGTCCTCGATGGCGGCATTGAGCGAGTGCTCGTCGAATTCCGGCCAGGTCCGGTCGAGCACCAGGAACTCCGCGTAGGAGACCTGCCACAGCAGGTAGTTCGAGATCCGGTGTTCCCCCGCGGTCCTGATGAGCAGGTCGGGATCCGGGAGGCCCCGGGTGTAGAGCGCCGAGTCGATCGCGGACTCGTCGATCTCGTCGGGCGCCAGGCTTCCGGCCGCGCACCGGCCGGCGAGGGTCCGGAAGGCGTCGACCAGCTCCTGGCGCGCCCCGTAGTTGATCGCCAGCACCAGGGTCATGCCCGAGCAGCCGGCGGTGGCCTCCTCGGTCCGGCGGATCTCCTCCAGCACCGACGCCGGCATCCCCTCGTCGCGTCCGATGCGTCGCAACCTGATGTCGTTGGCCAGCAGCCGGGGTCGCTCGGAGACGAGGTGCTGGCGGCAGAGTTCCATCAGCGCTTCCACCTCCTCCTTCGGCCGCTTCCAGTTCTCGTTGGAGAACGAGTACAGGGTCAGCACCTCCAGCCCGATCCGACGCGCGTGCTCCACGATCCTCCGGACGGTTCGTGCCCCCTCGCGGTGGCCGTGGAGTCGCGGTCGTCCCTGCTCGTTCGCCCAGCGTCCATTGCCGTCCATGATGATCGCGACGTGGCGGGGCCGCTTCTCCGGCGGGCATTCCGGCAGGGGGTGGGGGGGAGCTGGTTCTCGTTCGCCTTGGGTCACGGCTGGGTTCCTGTCCCGGTTCCTCAGACGAGGTGTTCGGCCACCATGGTCTGGGTCCGTTCCGGGCCGATGCTGACGAGGCCGATGGGGAGTTCGAGGTACTCCTCGATGAATCCGAGGTATCCCTGCGCGGCGGCAGGCAGCTCCTCCCGGGCGCAGTCGCCCTCCAGCGGGCCGTCCCAGCCCGGCAGGGTCTCGTAGACCGGCTCAACCCCGGCCAGGAGGTCGCTGTCGGGGAGGAACCGGTCGGTGGTGCTGCCGTCCGGCAGTCGGTAGCTGGTGCAGACCTTCACCTCCTCGAGCCCCCACAGGACGTCCAGCAGCATGCAGGCGACCGAGTCGACCCCGCAGAGCATCGTGGCGTATCGCACCGCGACCAGGTCCAGCCAGCCGCAGCGCCTCGGTCGTCCCGTGGTGGTGCCGTACTCGCGTCCTCGTTCGCGGATGCGCTCACCGACCGCATCATCGAGTTCGGTCGGGAAGGCGCCTGCCCCGACGCGGGTCCCGTAGGCCTTCATGATCCCGATCACGGTGTCCACGGTCCGTCCGGGCAGACCGGTCCCCGCGGGAATGCCGAGCGTCGAGCAGTTGGAGCTGGTGACGAAGGGGAAGGTCCCGTGGTCGATGTCGAGCAGGCAGGCGTTGGCGCCCTCGAAGAGCAGTCGCTTCCCCTCACGCACCGCTCCATGGAGGTGGTAGGTGGTGTCGATGATGCGGTCCCCGAGCCGATCCGCCCAGGTCCGGCAGGACTCGAGGATCGCCCGGGGGTCCGGACGTTCCGTGCTGCCCAGCGAGCCCAGCTGCTGGGCGTGCAGTTCGCAGGCAAGTTCGATCTTCTCCTGCAGGGCGGCGCCCCCACGGCGGATGTCGCCCATGCGGACCGCCGGGGTCCGCGTGACCTTGTCGGCGTAGGCGGGGCCGATCCCCCGTCGGGTGGTCCCGATCGACCGATTGTCCTCGGGGTCCGATCGTCCGGTCAGGAACTCCTCGAGCGCCCCGTCCATCATCTTGTGGTACTCGAGCACCGCGTGCGCCCGGTCGGAGACGAAGAGGCGTTCGGAGCCGTTGATCCCCCGGGCCTCCAGCGAGTCGAGCTCCTCGATGAGCTTGCCGGGGTCCACCACCACCCCGTTGCCCACCACGCACTCGATGTCCGGATAGAGGATCCCCGATGGTATGAGGTGCAGGGCGTAGGTGTCCTCGCCCACCACCACGGTGTGCCCCGCGTTGGCGCCGCCGTTGTAGCGGACCACCACGTCGTGCCGGGCGGTGAGGAGGTCCACGACCTTGCCCTTCCCCTCGTCCCCCCATTGAAGTCCCACTACGGCGGTGTGCATCGGATGTCCGGTCTGGATTGGGTGCCGACCCGGACCACGGTCCGGTCGCGCACGGTGCTGGATGGCGTCCACGAGGCATTGTATCGGGCCTTGGAGAATCCGTCGCCGTGCGGGGCCTCGAGGCTCAAGACGCGCCGACAACGGGTCGATGTCCCGATGGCCCCCGGTGGGGGGCCAGGGAATGAACGACACGGAGCGAACCATGCCAGAGTCCACCAACAACGTCGTCAAGGTCATGTGCCCGAACCTCGGATGCCAGAGGATCCTCGCGGTCCCGGCCCGGGCACGCGGGGAGGTGGTCCGCTGTGGTGGATGCAACACCAACATCCGGATCCCCGAGCCCAGAACCGGCGAGACCCGGCCCCGGCGAGGTGGTTCCAGGCCCCCCTGGGCGGCCTGAGCGGCTCCTTGCGCGCGATCTTCCGCGAGGTACCCCCGGCCACCCCGCGGCGACCTAGAGTGAGTCCAGCGAACACCTCGGGACGGACGCACCGACATGGGTCTCACACTCAGGCAATTCGACGGGGACCCCGCGTCGCCCGAGCCTCCCCCGACGCTGTCCTCCATCATCGGGACGGGGGCCCATCGCTTCGACGCGGCCTACCTCCACGTCCCGTTCTGCTTCCACAAGTGCCACTACTGCGACTTCTACTCGGTCGTGGATGCAGACGACCAGCAGGAATCGTTCATCGAGCGGCTGGTGGGGGAGGTCGAACTCCAGGCGCGGCACGTCTCCGGCCCGCTCGACTCCGTCTTCATGGGCGGTGGGACCCCGACCCTCCTGCGCCCCGAGCTCCTCTCGAGGCTGCTGGAGGCGATCTCCACGCACCTCCCGCTTTCCGATGGATGCGAGTGGACCGTGGAGGCCAATCCCGAGACCGTGACCCCCGAGATCGCCGAGGTCCTCGCGGCGGGGGGGGTGAACCGCGCGAGCATCGGGTGCCAGAGCTTCTCGCCCCGACTGCTTCGTGCCCTGGAGCGCCGCCATGATCCCGCCAGCGTTCCCCGGGCCGTCGAATCGCTCCGTCGGGCGGGGATCGGTTCCTGCAGCCTCGACCTGATCATGGGCATCCCGGGTTCATCGATGGCCGACTGGCGCTCCGACCTCGAGCAGGCGATCGCCCTGGAACCCGACCACCTCTCCTGCTACGGCCTCCAGTACGAGCCGAACACCCCGCTCGCGGCGAAGCTCGCGCGAGGCCGGGTCGAAGCCGTCGCCCAGGAGGTCGAGGCCGGGATGTACGAGTGGACCTGCGAACGACTCCGGACCGCCGGCTGGGAGCAGTACGAGATCAGCAACTGGGCCCGACCGGGACGCTGCTGTCGCCACAACCTCGTCTACTGGACCGGCGGCAGCTGGCTGGCCATGGGCCCGAGCGCGGCCGGGCACCTGGACGGCGTGCGATGGCGCAACGTGCCGCGTCACGCCTCCTGGCAGGCGGGGGACGGATGGCCGCTGCTGGAGGACCTCGAGCGTCTCGACGACTCCACCCGCCATGGGGAGCAGCTGATGCTCGAACTGAGGTTGAATCGAGGCATCGAACTCGACCGCCTCGACTGCATGGTGCAGGGAGACGGCTGCGAGCAACGTCGCGTCGCCATCGAGACCGGTCGCCGGGACGGGCTCCTGGAGCTCGAATCCGGTCGCCTGCGCCTGACTGCCCGGGGGCGGTTGCTCGCCGATTCCCTGCTTTGCCAACTTGTCTAGAGGCGGTCCCGGCGGGCAGCCGATAGTCCTCTAGTCTTCCACCCCTTCGGAGGCGTACCGTGCACTACCTCAGCCTGATGCGCCCGAAGGACTGGATCAAGAACGCCTTCGTGCTGATCCCGGTCCTCTTCTGGGTCAACAGCCCCGAGAACCTCGGGCTCACCGCAGCGTCCGAGGTCGCCTTCGACACCCTGGTCACCCTCCTGGGCTTCTGCATCCTCGCCTCCGGGGTCTACGCGATCAACGACGCCCTCGACGCGGCCCGCGACCGGACGCACCCGGTCAAGCGCACCCGACCGGTGGCCAGCGGCGCGATTTCCCCGCGCAACGCGATCATCTTCGGGATGGTCCTGCTCCTGGCGTCGTTCGGCTGCTCCCTGGCGGTCGGTCCCAACGTCCTCCTGGTCTTCCTCCTCTACCTGGTGCTCCAGGCGTTCTACAACCTCCTCGCGAAGCGGCTGGTCCTCGTGGACGCGGTGATCATCGCGCTGGGGTTCGTCCTGCGGGCGGCGGCGGGGGCGTTCGCCATCGACATCCAGCTCTCGGTCTGGCTGGTGCTCTGCGTGTTCTTCCTCTGCCTCTACCTCGCCTTCGTGAAGCGTCTCTGCGACTACTCATCCTCGCGTGCCGCGCAGGACTCAGGGTGGCGTTCACCGGCGGGCTACGACGATCCGCTCGAGCTCAACTGGCTGCTGGGCGTCAGCGGGGTGATGTCCCTGATGATGTACCTCTCCTACTCCCTCAGCGTCCACGCCTTCACGGTCTTCGGGCCGCGGGCGATCGGGTTCGCCCTGCTCTCCCCGCTGGTCCTGATCGTGATCCACCGCTTCTACCGGCTCGCCAACGAGGGTCGCTCGGACAGCCCGTTCGCCACGATCACCAGCGACCTGACCATGCAGCTCGGCGCGGTGCTCTTCCTGGTGGGGATCGGGTTGTGTCTCTACGTCCCGGCCGTGGAGGGGGTCCTGTCGGACCTGCTGATCCAGTTCGGTCCCGCCGGCGCGGCGCCGGCTCCCTGACCCGTCGCCCGGTCAGGTGGCGTGCATGTCCCCGCGGCGGTCCCCGCCGGAGATGGTCGCCTTGATGTAATCGGCGTTCATGCGTCCGATGTACTTGATGGAGATCTCCTTGGGACAGGAGGCCTGGCATTCCGCGTAGTTGCGGCAGCTGCCGAATCCCTCCTCGTCCATCGCCTCCACCATCTTCCGCACCCGGTCTTCGCGTTCCGGCTGCCCCTGGGGGAGGAGTCCGAGGTGCCCGATCTTCGCGGAGGTGAACAGGGAGGAGGATCCATTCGGGCAGGCGGCGACGCAGGCCCCGCACCCGATGCAGGCCGAGGCGTCGAGCGCGTCCTCGACCACGTCATGCTCGATGGGGATCGAGTTGGGGTCGGGCTTGGGACCGGAGTGCACGGTGACGTAGCCGCCGGCCTGGATGATGCGGTCGAGTGCCGAACGGTCGACCATCAGGTCCTTGATCACCGGGAAGGCCCCGGTGGCGAAGGGCTCGATGGTGATGGTGGCGCCGTCCTCGAAGTCGCGGATCTGCAGCTGGCAGGTGGTGCAGTGGCCCGGCCCGTGGGGAAGGCCGTCCACCACGATCCCGCAGGTCCCGCAGATGCCCTCCCGGCAGTCGCTTTCGAAGGCGATGGGATCACGACCCCGGCTGACGAGATCCTCGTTGAGGATGTCGAGCATCTCGAGGAACGAGGCATCCACCGGGACGTTGCCGACCTCGTAGACCTCGAAATGGCCGTGGTCCTCGCCGCGAGCCTGCCGCCAGGCCCTGATGGTGAGGGACACGGTGTCCGGGGTCGGCTGCCCGTTGTCTGGCTCCTGCTTGATCACTTGTAGCTCCGGGTGGCTGGTTGCATGACCTCGTAGCTCAGCTGTTCCTCGTGGCGCTCGCTCACCGAGTCCTCCCCGGTCCACTCCCAGGCGGCGACGTGGCTGAAGTCCTCGTCGTTGCGCTGGACCTCGCCGTCGTCGGCCACGTGGTCCTCCCGGAAGTGGCAGCCACAGCTCTCGTCGCGCATGAGGGCGTCCCGGCACATCAGTTCGCCGATCTCGAGGAAGTCGACGAGCCGGAGCGCCCGTTCGAGGGTCTGGTTCACGTCCCCGTCGGTGCCCGGGATGTTGACGTTCTCCCAGAACTCCTTCTTGAGCTGGTCGACCTGATCGAGCGCGGAGGCGAGATCCTCGGCGTTCCGGCTCATCCCGCAGTTGTTCCAGATGACCTTCCCGAGCCGCTTGTGTATGGACAGGGGAGTGGAGTCGCCCTTGATGGACATGACCCGCTGGATGCGGTCTCGTACCTCGGCCTCGGTTCGTGCGAAGGCGGGGTGGGTGGTGTCGACCTTGTCCCGGTAGAGGGGCTGCAGGCCGTCGCCGATCGTCTGGGGGAGGATGAAGTAGCCGTCCGCCAGGCACTGCATCAGGCTGGAGGCGCCCAGTCGATTGGCGCCGTGGTCGGAGAAGTTGGCCTCGCCGATCGCGTACAGTCCCGGGATGGTGGTCTGGAGGTTGTAGTCCACCCACAGGCCGCCCATGCAGTAGTGCACCGCCGGGTAGATCCGGAACGGCTGGTCGTAGGGCGACTCGCCGGTGATCTCGCTGTACATGTCGAAGAGGTTCCCGTACTTCTCGGCGATGGTGTCCCTCCCCTTGGACTCGATGGCGTCCCGGAAGTCCATGTACACCGAGTAGCCGGTGGAGCCGACCCCGAGTCCGTCGTCGCAGACCACCTTCGCGGCCCTCGAGGCCACGTCCCGGGGGACCAGGTTCCCGAAGGTCGGGTACCGCTCCTCGAGGTAGTAGTACCGTTCCTCCTCTGGGATGTCGGCGGGATTGCGGGTGTCCTTGGGGGTCCTCGGGACCCAGACCCGTCCGTCGTTCCGGAGGGATTCGCTCATCAGGGTGAGCTTGCTCTGGTGGTCCCCGGAGACCGGGATGCAGGTCGGGTGGATCTGGACGAAGGAGGGGTTGGCGAAGGCCGCGCCCCGCTTGTGGGCCCTCCAGATCGCGGTTCCGTTGGAGTTGATCGCGTTGGTGGAATTGAAGTAGACCGCGCCGTATCCGCCGGTCGCCAGCACCACCGCCTCACCGGCGATCGACTTGATGGACCCGTCCACCATGTCGCGGTACACGATGCCGCGGGCCCGTCCATCCACCATCACCAGGTCGAGCATCTCCGAACGGGTGTACATCTTGACCTTGCCGAGCTCGATCTCCTTCTGCAGGGCCTGGTAGGCCCCGAGGAGCAGCTGCTGGCCGGTCTGCCCCCGGCAGTAGAAGGTGCGCTCGACCAGCACCCCGCCGAACGAACGGTTGGCCAGCATGCCACCGTACTCACGCGCGAACGGCACGCCCTGGGCCACGCACTGGTCGATGATCTGGGTGGAGGTCTGCGCGAGCCGGTAGACGTTGGCCTCACGGGACCTGAAGTCCCCGCCCTTCTGGGTGTCGTAGAAGAGTCGGTAGGTGCTGTCGCCGTCCTCGCGGTAGTTCTTGCAGGCGTTGATCCCGCCCTGGGCCGCGATCGAGTGCGCGCGCCTCGGGGTGTCGTGGTAGATGAACACGTGCACGTTGTAGCCCTGCGCCGCGAGGGAGGAGGCTGCGCTGGCTCCGGCGAGCCCGGTGCCGACCACGATCACGTCGTAGGTGGGACGGTTGCGGGGGCCCACCAGGCGGGCGTGCTCGAGGTGGCTGTGCCACTTGTCCTCGATCGGACCGTCGGGAATCTTCGAGTTCAGTTCGACCATCCGGCCTCTCCTTCGGCGACCACGACCGATTCCTGCCCGGTCGGCTGCATGGCCTCGGCCGCCTCGACGTCGTCGGGGGGCGGCCCGATCGCGTTGGTCAGCATGGCCAACGGGACCGAACAGAAGCCGATGAACAATAGGACCGCCACCGCGGCCGCGCCACCACGAATGGCCTTATTGCGGGAGGGGGCGTCCAGTCCCAGGGTCTGGCACATGCTCCAGGCCCCGTGGTAGACGTGCATGCAGACCATGGCCATCATCGCCACGTAGAAGAGCGCCACCCACCAGACGTTGAAGGCCCCCCAGATGTTGCTGTAGACCGCTCCGTACTCGTACCCCTCGGTGCCGCTGGCGTGGATGTCGATCCACCCGAAGGTGAACTGGGCGAGGTGGATCACGATGAAGACCAGGATGAGGGTCCCGCTGATCGCCATCCAGGTGGCCGCGAGGGTGGAGGCGTTCCGGCGGCGGATCGCTCGCCGGGGCCGGGAGGCCCGGTTCCGGGCCGAGAGCTGGATGATGGTCACCACGTGGGCGATCACCGCCCCGATCAGGACCACACGGGCGATCCAGAGGAAGGTGGTGTTCCCGAGGAACGAAGCGCCGATCTCCCGGAGCATCTCCGCGTACTGGTCGAGCGCGGTCGCCCCGCCGAAGGCCTTGAGGTTGCCGAGCATGTGCCCGATGATGAACCCGTACATGACCAGACCGGTGACCGCCACGACAAGCTTCTTGCCTATCGACGTGTCGTAGAATGCCATGACGCGCTTCATCGTTCAGTGTCCGTTTCGAGTTCCGCCACCGCCGGGAACTAGGGGGTCTCGATCACGCCCTTCCCCGTACCCTTGGTCGGGTCCAGCGGCCCCGCGGCCGCAGTATTTGCCTGTTGTTTGGCGACCGCGTCGGCCACCTGGACGAACCGGGACCTGAGTTCGGTCAGGATCTGCCCCAGTTCGGTGGTCTCGGCCTCGTCGAGGTTGCCCTTGGTCTTCTCCTCGATGACCGCGAGGAGGTCGATGGCGAACTTGCTGCCCACGAGGTCGATCACCACCCCTCCCGACTTGGGATCCGTGTAGGCCCCGAGCCCCATGATCGCCTGGGAGGCCAGCAGGCCGATGAGCCCCTTGAAATCGGCGGGGGGGAGTTCACCGGGTGCTTCGTTCCCGCCCTGCTCCTCGCGCTCGGCCTCCTGCCTGGCGAGGCGCTCCTTCTCGGCCTGGGCTTCCGCCTTCCAGTCGGTGTCGACCTGGATCTTCGGGGTCTGTTCGTCGGAGGTCATTCTTGCTCCAAATGTGCGGGGTTGCGATGGAAGGGCACGTCCGAGGGCGAATGTCTGAGTATAGTCTCCCTGAGGCCCGAAATCCCCGTTTGCCGGCGTCCGAGAACCGAATGTACCCAAGAGCCCTCCCCGTGCTGGTCACCGCCCTCTCCCCGCTGATGCTGCAGGGGTGCCTGTTCACGGTGACCGAGTCGGTCCCCTCCGGTTCGCGCCCGGTCCAGCTGGCCGATTTCTCAGACGCCTCCGACACCCCGCCGAGCATCGTCCAGCAGGTGCCACGCGAGGTCATCGCCCCGCCGGAGGTGGTCACCACCACCCGGGAGACCCGGATCGGGGACACCGAGGTGAGCGAGACCAGGCGGGAGGTCATCGTGAATCAGCCCGGTATCGGCCCCGAGGGTGCGGAGCTGGGTTCGATCGACTTCAACGAGACGGTCAAGACCGGCGTGCGCTGGCCGGTGGACGGCCTGGTGGGCCAGATCAACGGACGCCCGGTCTTCGCCGCGGAGTTCTTCCTCCCGATCGAGGATCGCCTGATCCGTCTCGCGGCGGACTCGAATCCCGCGGAATCCCAGCGCGCGATCATCTCCCTCGTCCACGATCGATGGATGAGCTTCGTGAACAGCGAGCTGGTGGTCGCGGAAGCCGAGTCCGGGCTCAACCTCCAGATGCAGCAGGGCCTCTTCGCGTGGCTCGGGGAGCTCGAGAACGAGGTCACCGCCCAGCGCGGCGGGACCCGCTTCGGGGCCGAGAAGAGCCTGATGGACGAGACCGGGATGACCATGGAGGAGTTCCTCGACCAGCAGCGGAAGCTCGGACTCGCCGGTCAGTTGATCCGGAAGAGGGTCCAGCCGAGGGCGATCGTCTCCTGGCGTGACATCGAACAGAGCTACCGCGCCGACATCGATGTCTACATGCCACCCGGACAGGTGGTCATCGGCCGGATCCTGCTGCTGAACCGCCGCGACGCCGACAAGATCGCACGCGTCCGACAGGCCTTCGCCGAGGGGCGCTCCCTGCAGGACGTGGCGGTCGAGCTGGGCATCAAGGACGACGGGGAATGGCGGACCTTCACCCTCGACAACCGCGACGTGAGCGACCTCTCCGACCTGAAGCAGGAAGTGCGCGACGGGCTCAAGGGGCTCGAGGTGGGGATGCCCACCGCCGCGATCGAGGGCAGGACCTCCACCAGCTGGTACTGCGTGCTGCGATACATCGTGCCCCCCGCTCGGAGCATCTTCGATACCGGGGTCCAGCTCGGCATCCGGAACCGGCTCGAGGGCATACGCTACGACCTCGAGGAGCAGAAGTACCTCGAATCGCTCCGCAGGCGGTGGGTCAACGACGAGATCTCCAAGATGGAGCTTCGCCTGATCGACATCGCGTTGCGGCGCTACTGGCAACCCTAGCGCCCGCCGATCGCCCCGGGCCGCCCCCCTTGCCCGCGATGGAGGACCCGGAACCCCTCGAGCGCGGTGACCGAGGACCCTCCCCCCGAACAGTCCACGAGGATCCCGTCCACCCGCAGTCCGTGGCCGGCGAGCAGGCCGGCTCGCTCGAGGGCCCGGGCCGCGGCCGCGATCCGATGGCGCTTGCGTCGGTCCAGGGCGGCACCCGCGGCACGCACGCCCGACGCGCTCGCCTTCACCTCCACGATCACCACGTCCACGCCGTCCGGGCTCAGCAGGAGCAGGTCCACCTCGCTGCGGCCGAGTCGCAGGTTCCTCGCAAGGATCCGGTATCCCCTTCGCCGGTAGTGGCGTGCCGCCACCCGTTCCCCGCGCCGTCCCAGTGCCTGCGTCGCCGACATGCCGCCACCTCCCCGTCACCCGGACCCTAGCCCCCCTGGTCATGAAATCCCGTCGAACTGCACAAACGCCTCGCCCGGGACCCGCTAGGCTGAGCCCATGAGCGCTTCCTCCCCCAGTCCCGACCACGACGCTCGCGACTCGAGTGATCCCCTGGCGGCCTATCGATCCGCGGTCCGCAGTCTCGGTCCCGGCTTCGGCGCGACCCTCTGGGCCTCGCCCGCCACCCAGATCCTGCGCTTCGACGTGCTGATCGACCTCCTCGGCCCGCATCGCCTGCGGGACCGGGTGGTGCTGGACCTCGGGTGCGGGGACGCGGCACTCGGACAGCGTCTCCTCGATCGGGGCATCAAGGTCGGGCGGTACGTGGGGATCGACGGGGTCCTCGAACAGGTGGAGTCGGCCCGGGGCCGCGGCCTGGCGGATGCCACCCTCGTCTGCGAGGACCTGCTCGCCTCCCCAGGGAGCCTGGGGCGGTTCGGGGGGGAGGTCGCCCTGATCTCCGGTACCCTCAACACCATGAGCGAGGAGCAGGCCCGGACCCTGGTCGCGGAGGCGTTCTCGTCGGTCTCCATCGGGGTGGGCTTCAATTTCCTCTCCGATCGTCCTGCCTCCCATCGCCGGGACTCGGATCTGGGTCCGGCCCGTCGGCACGACGTCCTGGGCTGGATCGACTTCGCCCTGTCCCTCTCCCCCCTGGTCAGCTTCCGGCAGGACCACCTCGAGGGCCACGACGCCGCGATCCTCGTCACCCACCACACTTGAGCTGGGGGGGGCGCAGCGTCTAAGCTGGCAGGTCATGCCTACCCTCATCATCCAGAACGGTGCCTTGAGTCCACCCGGAACCGCCCTCGAGGTCCTCAGGAACCACGGACACTCGATCCGCCTCGTCGAGGTCTTCAACGGCCATCCACTGCCCGGCGACCTGGACGACGTGGACTCGATCATCTGCTGCGGCGGCGAGCAATCCGCTCGCAGCGACCTCGACGACCCGCTGATCGTCGCGGAGTGCGAGTTGCTGGCGGCGGCGCACGAGCAGGGGATCCCCGTGCTGGGCCTGTGCCTGGGGGCCCAGCTGCTCGCCCGCGCCCTGGGGGGGACGGTCGCCCGGATGGATCCCGGCCCCGAGGTGGGCTTCGTCGAGCTGGCCCTGACCCCCGCGGGTCGGGAGGACGCCCTCTACAAGGGCATTCCGTGGTGGTCACGGCAGTTCTGCTGGCACGAGGACGAGATCACGACCCTGCCGCCCGGCGGACGACTGCTGGCCACCGGCAAGGACGTGACCAACCAGGCCTTCGTGGTGGGCACCACCAGCTACGGGCTGCAGTACCACCCCGAGTTCGGGGAGTCGGCCCTGCGCGAGCATTGCGAGCGCACGGATTCCTTCGCGGAGTCTGGAGGTGGGTCCGAGGCCCTGATGCGTGACCTCCAGGCGCACGGCCCCGACTTTCTGCGCCACGCCCAGCGGTTCTTCGAGTCGGTCGCCCTCTTCCTCATGCCCGTCGATCGCATCAACGCGGGCATTCCCAAGGACATCTCGCACTGACGACGTGCCGGGTCCCGGGTCAGTGCCGCTCGCGGGGCGTACCGGTGGGGCAGGGGCGCTGGGTCAGACGTTGGCCTTGGCGGGCCTGGGCTGCTCGGCCGGGGCACCCTCGACATCGCAGACCACGCGGATGGTGCGGGAGATGCCGTTGGCATCGATTCCGACCTCCTCGAGCTGCTCGGCCCTCGAGCCCTGTCGAATCCACCGCTCGGGCATCCCCAGGCGGGTGACGCGACTGGCGTCAAGCCCCATCTCGCTGCAGGCAAGGAGCACCTGCGCCCCGAAGCCGCCCGGCAGCCCGTGGTCCTCGACCGTGATGATCGGTACCCCGGCCTCGCAGAGGCGGCGGATCAGCTGTGCGTCGACCGGCTTCGCGAAGCGAGCGTCGTAGACCTCGACCGAGTAGTCCCCGGCGAGCTGGTCGGAGGCGATGATCGCGTCGATGACGGTGGTGCCGTAGGCCAGCACCGCGACGTCCGGCTGGTCGTGCCGGACCAGGTCCCGGGCCTTGCCGTGCTCGAAGGGGGGCGCGGCCCCGAAACGCTCCTCCACCAGCATGCTGACGTTGTCGCGCGGATAGCGGATCGCACTGATCCCCTCCTCGTAGTCCCTCATGTAGGCCAGGCCCTGCCGGAGGCTCGACTCGTCGCACGGTGCGAGCAGTGCCGCCTGCGGGAGCACCGAGAGCAGGGCGATGTCGCAGAAGCCCTGGTGGACGGCGCCGTCGCCACCCACGCAGCCCGCCCGGTCCAGGCAGAGCCGGACCGCGTGTCCCTGCAGGGCGACCTCCTGGAAGGCCTGGTCGAAGGCACGCTGCAGGAAGGTCGAGTAGACGGCGAAGAACGGCTTGAACCCGGTCTTCGCCAGCCCTGCCATCATGTCCATGGCGTGGCTCTCGCAGATGCCGGTGTCCCAGCTGCGTTCCGGCCAGCGCTCCATGATCGAGGTGAGTCCGGTCCCGTCCGGCATCGCCGCGGTGCAGGTCACCGCGCGGTCGTCGGACTCCATGACCTCCGCGAGGGCGGAGGAGAAGGCGGCGGTGTAGGACCGGCCCGACTTCCTGAGCTCGACCCGGCAGCTGCTGGTGATCCGGTCCCGGTCCGCCCCCTGCTCGCCGTCCGCGCCGTCGGTCACGTCGAAGGCGGGGGGGGAGTGGAAGGTGGTCGCGTTGCCTTCGGCGAAGGCGAAGCCCTTGCCCTTCACGGTCTTGACGTGGAGCACCATGGGGCGCTCGAATCGCTTGGCCTCGTTGAGGAACTCGATCAGGGTGGGAAGATCGTGCCCGTCGATCGGACCGACGGTGACCAGCCCGAACTTCTCGAACCAGGCGTCCTCCGCGAGCATCGCCTTGCTCGCCTCGCCCATGCGGTGGTAGAGGTCGGCCGCGAGCTCGCCGCCGGGCAGTCGCCTGGCCAGCTCCTTGGCCGCCTTGCGGAAGCCGCCGTAGGTGTCGCTCAGCCGCACCCGGTCGAAGTACTGGGCCACCGCGCCCTGGGGCTTGGCGATGGACATCCCGTTGTCGTTGAGGATCACCAGGAACTGCCGCTTGAGGGTGCCCGCGTTGTTGAGCCCCTCCATGGCGAGTCCGTTCACGATCGAGGCGTCGCCGATCAGGCTGACCACTCGGCGCCCGTCGGGATTCTCGTCGGAGAAGGATTCGCCATTGAGCTGGTCGCCGCGGGCCATGCCCACCGCGGTCGAGATCGCGGTGCCCGCATGCCCGACCGAGAAGAGGTCGAAGGCGCTCTCCATCGGCTCCGGGAATCCCGCCATGCCCCCTCGCTTGCGCAGGCGGTCCAGCAGGTCCTGCCGGCCGGTGAGCAGCTTGTGCGGGTAGCACTGGTGGCCGACGTCGAAGAGCAGCCGGTCGCTCTCGAAGTCGAAGACGTAGTGCAGGGCGATGGTCAGCTCCACCACCCCGAG
Organism: Phycisphaerae bacterium; assembly: GCA_002862305.1. Classification (GTDB taxonomy): domain Bacteria; phylum Planctomycetota; class Phycisphaerae; order Phycisphaerales; family SM1A02; genus UBA8087. The sequence goes on from PKCS01000028.1 coordinate 37,874, forward strand.
GTTCGGGGCGAGGTGTCCACCGCTCTTGGAGACCTGCTCGCAGATCGCGAACCTGATCTCGGCCGCCAGCGACTCGAGCTCGGCGATCGACAGGGACTTCAGGTCCCTGGGGGACTGTATGCGGGGCAGCTGGGTGAATTCCAAACCGGTCACATCCCTTCCTGGGGGAGGGCCACAGTGGGCCGAACCGTCACATCATAGTCAGGATCCGCGCTCAGCGGGTCCTTCGTGCGAGACTTGCGGTCAACTCGCGAAGGGGGCTGCTGCCTGCTCCACACGCCTCGAGGGCCGATTCCGCGGCCTGCTCGAGGGATTCGATGGTTCGTTTCGTCCCCTCGATGCCATGGACCGCGGGGTAGGTCCGCTTCCCCTGGTCCCGGTCCTTGCCCGCGGTCTTCCCGAGGTGCTGGGTGGACTGGGTCTCGTCGAGGAGGTCGTCGACCACCTGGAACATGAGCCCCACCGCCTCGCCCCAGCGTCCCATGGCGTCCACCACCGCCGGGGGGGCGTCGGCGGCGAGCGCCCCGCAGCGTGCGGAGCCCCGGATCAGCGCCGCGGTCTTGTTGCGGTGGATCAGCTCCAGCATCCCGGGCTCGTCCAGGTCCTCCGGGGTTCCCCCGAGGGTGTCCCAGGACTGCCCCTCGATCATGGCGATGGTCGCCTCGCCGACCTCCCGCGCGATCTGGTCCGCTCGATGGTCGCTCTCCGAGGCGACGACCATCGCCATCGACTGCAGCACGTCGCCGGCCAGGATCGCGGTGCACTCGCCGAACTGCCGGTGGACCGTGGGCCGTCCCCGACGGAGGTCGTCGTCGTCGAGGGCCGGCAGGTCGTCGTGGATCAGGCTGAACGCATGGATCAGCTCGAACGCGCAGGCCGCGGGGATGGCCTGGCTGCCGGGGGCGCCGGCCAGCTCGCAGGCCCGGCAGGCGATCAGTGGCCGGACGCGCTTGCCCCCGCCGAGCACCGCGTATTCGGCGGCCTCCCGAAGTCCGACGTGGCGGATCCGCTGCAGGTAGGTCTCGAGGGCGCGGTCGATCCGCTCGCGGATCGCATCGTCCCCCTCGGCGGGAACGGGTGCTGGGTGTCCGGTCTGGTTCATGAGGATGATCTTAATCGCCGGGCAACCCTCGGTGGGGGGCCACGGCCCAGTATGGAAAACCTTATGATGAGGCCATGGGAGACCTGCTGCAGAGACTCGGTGAACTGATGGACCAGGGCGGCTTCGTGATGTGGCCGCTGCTGTTCATGAGCATCTTCACCATCGCGCTTTCCTTCGAGCGGCTGGTGTTCTGGCTGCGGGTCAACAGCTCCGCCAAGCTCCGCTTCGGCAAGTTCATGTCCGCCCTCCACGTCGGCAGCACCGCCCGGGTGCGCGACATCGCCGCCAAGGACGACTCGCCCTACGGCGAACTCGCCGATCGCCTGGCCCAGGGGGAGGGGGACGCGGACTCCATCAGCGTCGAGGTCGTGGAGTACCAGCGACCACGCATCGAGCGGTACATGCTGGTGTTCTCGACCATCGTGACCGCGGCCCCCATGCTCGGGATCCTCGGCACCGTGCTCGGCATCATCCGGAGCTTCGAGCTGCTCGGGGCGCAGGAGACGATCACCGACCCCCGGGAGATCTCCGCCGGGATCGCCGAGGCGCTGCTGACCACCGCCTTCGGCCTGGTGGTGGCCCTCATCGCACTCGTGCCCTACATGGCCTGCCGGGGGCAGATCGAGCGGGCGATCTGCCGCTTCGAGGCCATGACCGCCGCCGCGCGAGGCAAATTCGTCGACCCCTCATCGGACTGAGGCGCGTCCCCCCCCCGGCCCGGACCCTCGCGCGATTTCCACCCAGGAGCAGGACCACCACCCCATGAACGACGACGCCACCAGCAGCAGCGACACCGACGGACGCGAGCCCCTGGAACTCTCGATCACCGGCCCGGGCATGTCGGAGAACCTCTCGCTGACCAACCCCGAGTGCATGGTCGGACGTGCGCTCGAATCGGACCTCCAGCTGCCCGATGCCGCGGTCTCCCGTCGCCACGCCCGATTCGTGCACGACGGCACCAGCTGGTGCGTCGAGGACCTGGGCTCCCGCCACGGCACCGAGATCGGGGGGGCGAGGATCCCCTCGGAGCGTCCGGTCCCCGTCTCCCCCGGCGAGCGCATCGTGATCCGCCCCTACGTGATCAGGGTCACCGGCGACGCGCAGGAACGAACCACCATCTTCGCCAAGGACGACAGCGACACCTTGCTCTCGGACTCCGTGGCCGCGGTCCCCGAATCCGAGCTTGAGGTCCTGGCCTCGCGTCGCCTCGGGCTCCTCATGGATTCCGCGGCCTCGATCCAGCAGGCGATCGACGTGGGGCTCATGGGCTCCGCCGCGATCGACGCGATCCTCGCGGGCACCGAGTTCGGGCGGGCGTTCGTGCTGGCGCCGGTGGGGGGGTCGGTCGAGCAGATCGAGATCATCAGCTCACGGGCGCGGATCGGCGCCTCCGAGGACACCGAGCAGGATCCCATCAGCCGGACCCTGCTCCGGGCCGCGGAATCCGGGCGCGTGGTCCGGCTCCGCGACGAGCCGGACATCCAGGCGGCGGTCTCCATCGTCGGGGCGGGCGTCAAGGAGGCCCTCTGCGTCCCGATCCGGGTGGGCGAGGGGATCGAGGCCTACCTGTACCTGGACGCCAGCGCCTCGAGCGGGAGCGACGGCTCCGACACCGCGGCGTTCTGTTCGGCGATCGGGCGGCTGTGCGGGCTCGCGATGGCGAACATCGAACGCATCGACCTCCAGACCAAGCAGGCGCGACTGGTCCAGGAGCTGCAGGCCGCCCAGATGGTCCAGAAACGGATGGCGCCACCGGAGTCCGGTGCGATGTGCGGGGTCAAGTGGGAGCTCCGGGTGGTCCCCGGAACCATCGTGGCGGGCGACCTCGTCGGCGCCTGCTCGACCCCCGACGACACCCCGATCGTCTTCCTCGGGGACGTCGCGGGCAAGGGAGCGGCCGCCGGGCTCCTCATGGCGGCCCTCGAGGCACGGCTCATCGCCGAGAGCGAGCGCGGCACCGACGTGGGGCAGATGATCTGCAACGCCAACAACGCCATCATGCGGGTCACCGACGCCGCGGAGTTCATCACCCTCTGGACCGTGAGCTTCGACCGCGCGGCCGGGACCGCCACCTGCGTCGATTCCGGCCACGGCTACTGCGCGATCGTGCGGGCCGACGGGGGGATCGAGCAGGTGCAGATCGACGGCGGGCCTCCGGTCGGGGTCGTCCCGAACTTCCCCTACGAGGGCGTGACCGTCCCCTTCCACCCCGGCGACCGGATGGTGATCTTCAGCGACGGGCTCGCGGAGCAGCAGGGGCCCGACAAGGAGATGTTCAACTTCGAGCGGGTGATCGACTCGCTCGGGAAGTCCACCGGCGAGCAGGACGACGTCAACCGGCTCTACGACGCGCTGGAGGCGTTCGCGGGCCCGCGTCCCTGGCAGGACGACGTCACGATCATGAGCGTCAGCTTCGACGAGGGCGCCTGACCCGGCCGGGCCCGGTGGTTCAGCCGCCCGGTTCGACCTCGTTCATCACCGGATCGCATTCATGCTGGAAGCGGGTGGGATCCCCTCCCACGGTGTTCAGCGCGGCCGCGGTCCAGCGGGACATGTCCAGCAGGTCGGGAAGGCCGAGCTGGACCGTGGCCCCATCGGCATTGACGCAGGGGATGGTGATGCCGTGTCGCCTGATCGGCACCGCCTCCGCGGAGAAGACCTCCAGTCCCTGGCCCTGGGCCCCGTCCTGGACGATCGCCGCCAGCGAGGCGGTCCCCATGTTCCGCTGGGCCCCCTGGTAGTCCGCCCAGATCTGGTCCGAGCAGAGTCTCTGCGGGACCACCCAGGCCGCGCCGTCGGGGATCCGGTCGTCCTTCACGTAGACCCCCGGCTCGCGGAAGCTGGCGGTGCAGAAGGTCATCATCCGGTCGGGCTGGCGGATGCTGCCGAGGTTGGTGGCGACGAGCCGCCCGCGCACCTGCCGGGTGTCCTGGCCCACCTGCACCTCCGCCGGCGTATCCCCGAAGATCAGGTGGGCACGGGTCCCGCTCATCTTCCACCAGCCCCCGACGTAGTAGGCGTTGTAGCCGAACTCCGGGGTGCTGGACATGATCGAGAGCGCGGCGTCGTGCTCCACCTCGTTGTTGACGTTGGCGTAGTCGTTCTCCAGGGCGTCGACGTCCGCCCGGTAGCCGAACATCGGGTCCACGTCGTTGTCCAGGTAGGGCATCAGCCGCCAGGGGAACGTCTCAGTGAAGGTCGGGTCCAGGGTCTCCTGCTGCGAGGGGCAGGGGTAGTTCACCCGCCACTTCTCCTGGACCCCCTCCGAGAGGTAGCCGGGAAGCAGCTTGTCCGCGTAGCTGTTGGAGTAGGCGGTCCAGGCGATGAAGATCTGCCGGCCCCGGTTCATGGACTGCAGGTTCTTCGATGTCCGGGTGGCGCTCTGGAGACCGACGAGCATGATGCCGAGCAGGATGGCGATGATCGAGATGACCACCAGCAGCTCGACGATGGTGAATCCTCGATGGGGGGTGGTTCCGGTGCGCTTCATGGGGGGCTCCAGTGGGGGCTCGACGGGTGTCTCCTGCTCACCTACGCATCGTCCTCGCGAAGTGGTGCACTCGACCTGGGAAACGGTGGTACAAGTCTAGCGATGCCCGCGGCCCCGCGGGAACCCCGGTCAGGTCTCGCCGATGGTGATCTGCTCCACGTCCCCGGCCGCGATCTTGTCCGCCCCGGAACCGAGCTCCCCGATGGGGTCCGGCGGGATGATCTCGACGTTCTTCTGGCCCAGCTTCGACTCGCCCCGGTTGATCCGGGCCTCGAGCGACGAGCACTCCTCGAGCAGGCGGTCGAGGATCTCCTCCTCGGGGACGTTCGCCACCCGCTCGCCCTGCACGTAGATGATGCCGCGCTTGTTCCCGGCGAAGACCGCCACGTCGGCGCCCTCCGCCTCGCCCGGACCGTTGACCACGCATCCCATCACCGCCACCTTGATGGGCAGGGTGATCGCCTTCTCGAGCTTCTTCCGGACCTCCTCGACCAGGGTGAAGAGGTCGACCTGGATCCGCCCGCAGGTCGGGCAGGCGATGAGTTCGATCCCGCGCCGGACCCGCTTGTCGAGCGAGCACAGCAGCTCCACGCCGTCCTCGACCTCGTACACCGGATCGCTCGCGTAGGAGATCCTGATGGTGTCGCCGATGCCGTTGGCGAGCAGGGTGCCCAGTGCCGCGATCGACCTGATCGACCCGGTCTCCCGGGTCCCCGCGTGGGTCACCCCGAGGTGGAGCGGGTATTCGAACCGCCTCGCGACCTCGGTGTAGGCGTCGATGACCAGGGTCGCGTCCATCGACTTGGCGCTGATCACCACGTCATGGAAATCCCGTTCGTGGAAGATGTCGAGGTACTCCTCGAGCTTCGCGATCATGATCGCGAGCAGGTGGCCGGATCGGTGACCCTCGAAGTACTTCCCGAGTTCCTCCATGCGCTTCTGCTTGTCCTTGCGCTCGATGATGGAGCCTTCGTTCACCCCGATGCGGATCGGGATCCCCGCCTCCTTGCAGGCATCGATGACCTGGTTGACCTGCTCCCGGTCGCTGATGTTGCCCGGGTTGAGCCGGATCTTGTGGATCCCCGAGGCCACCGCCTCCAGGGCCCGCTTGTAGTGGAAGTGGACGTCGGCCACGATCGGCACCGGGGTGTGCTTCATGATCTCGACCAGCGCCTCGGTGTCCTTGCGCTCCGGGACCGCCACCCGGACCACGTCCGCCCCGGCCTCCGCGAGCTTCTCGATCTCGGCGAGGCAGGCCTCCACGTCGTGGGTGTAGACGGAGCACATCGACTGGACGCTCACCGGGGCGTCCCCGCCGATGGAGAGCCTCCCGACGCGGTCGTCGCCAATCGTTACCTGCCTGCACGATCGTCGTTCCTGCATGGACCGCATTGTAGACGCTGGTCCCCGGCGAAGAAGAGCCGGACTGGTTAGGATCTGAGTGCTTTTTGGCCATTTGACCCCGCGGAGCCCGACCTCGATGCCCGAGAACTCCACTGCGCTACTGATCAAGCCCCGTCTCTCGCTGATGATGTTCCTCCAGTACGCGATCTGGGGAGCGTGGCTGCCGATCCTGTACCCCTTCCTGATGGGGCACCGCGGCTTCGACCTGGAGCAGACCGGGGCCTGCCTCGCCGCGGGCGCGGTGGGGGCGATCTTCGGCCCGTTCCTGGTGGGCCAGCTCGCGGACCGCACCTTCTCGACCGAGCGGCTGCTCTTCGTCAGCCACCTGGTGGGAGCGGTGCTGGTGTGGCTGCTCGCGGAGGTCGAGAGCTTCAACCTCTTCCTGGCCCTCTCGCTGGTCTACGGATTCGTCTACGCACCGACGATCTCCCTCACCAACTCCATCACCCTCGCCAACATCCGGGACCGGGACCGGGACTTCGGACCCATCCGGTTGTGGGGGACCCTGGGCTGGATCGCCGCGGGGATCCTGGTCGGGCAGTACCTGCTGCGCTTCGCGATGCCGGAGGGGCTGGGCCCCGAGGAGACCGCCGCCAGCCTCGACGCCGGCCGTGCGATGGCCTTCAAGATGAGCGCGGTGCTCGGGGTGGTGATGGCCTTCTACTGCCTCAGCCTGCCGCACACCCCGCCCGCGCGCGAGGCCCGCGACCGCTTCGCCTGGGCCGAGGCCCTCGGCGAGATCCGCCTGCAGCCCCTGCTCACGCTCTTCCTCGTCGCGGTGCCGGTCAGCATGATCCACCAGTTCTACTTCGTCTACACCGCGGAGTTCGTCAGCGGGATCCAGACCGCCGCCAACAGCGAGGGGGCGAACAAGTTCGCCAACGCGGTCAACCAGGTCCTGGGCGTCGGCGGCGGCGGGCTGATGACCATCGGCCAGATGAGCGAGATCATCGTCCTGGCCCTGATGCCCCTGCTCACAAGGGTCTTCAACCGCAAGGCCCTGCTCTGCATCGGGCTGCTGGCCTACGGGCTCCGAATGGCGGTCTTCGCCTACCTGCCCGGCCTGGTGCCGGTGCTCTTCGGGGTCGCGTTGCACGGCTTCTGCTTCGGCTGCTTCATCTTCGTGGCCTACATGGTCGTCGACGAGCACACCAGCAAGGACGTGCGCGCCACCGCCCAGAACCTGTTCAACCTCGTGATCATCGGGATCGGCATCATCGTGGGCAGCTACTTCGCCACCGGGGTGATCGGCCAGTGGGCCACCGTGGACGGCGAGATCGACTTCGTGCGCCTCTTCAGCTTCCCGATGTGGATGGCGATCGGCAGCCTGCTGGTCATGCTGGTGGCCTACCCCAACCGGGCCACCCCCCTGGAGGCCGCCGCTCGGTCGTGAGGCCCCTGCGGTTCAGCCGGCGCTGGCCGCGGCGTCCTCGTCTCGGCCCGCATCGGGATGAAGCGCGAGTTCCGCCACGCCGCCGGGGACCAGGAGGTCGTTGATGGGGGTCCCGGCCTCGATCTCCGTCCCGTCCATCCGGGTGATCACCGGCATGGGATGCTGCTTGAGGTGGTTCTTGAGCGCCAGCTCCAGCGTCTTGCGCTCGTCCTCCTCCAGCTTCTGCCAGCCCAGGCGGCCCCGGCACTTGGGGAACCCGCTGCAGCCCAGCCAGGGGCCGCGGGCACCCTCCCGCAGGTACAGCGGCCGCTCCTCGCACTTCGGGCAGATGAGCTCCGTCTCGAGGGGGGGCGGGGCCGGCAGCTTCAGTCCGCCCTTCTTGTCGATGTTGAGCACGAACTTGGTGTCGGGGTAGTTGGGGCTCGCGATGAAGGGCCCGAACCGACCGGTCCGCTTGATCATCTGGGCCTGGTCCTCGGGGCAGCGGACGTCGACCTGCTCGGGCAGGAGGGGGCGACCCTCGCGGTCCACCGGTGCCGCGTAGTCGCACTCCGGGTACGTGCTGCAGGAGAGGAACCGACCGTTCTTGCCGAACCGGTAGCTGGTGGTCGCACCGCATACCGGGCAGGCGTACGGCGCGGGACGGGTCACCGCGCGGGCGTGCATGAGGTGCTCGTGGGCGTGCTCGAGCGAGTTCGAGAACTTGCCGTAGAAGTCCCCCAGCATCTCCCGCCAGTCACGGTGGTCGGTCTCGATGAGGTCCAGTCGCTCCTCGAGGTCCTTGGTGTAGGAGACCTGCATCAGCACCGGGAACGCCTCGATCAGCATGTCCGTCACCACCTCGCCCATCGCGGTGGCGTGGAACCTCCGATCGACCTGCTCCACGTAGCCACGATCCTGGATCACCCGGATGATCGACGCGTAGGTGGACGGTCGTCCGATCCCCTCCTCCTCGAGCTTCTTGACCAGGGAGCCCTCGTTGTAACGTGGCGGAGGGTTGCTGAACCGCTGCCGGGGATCGATGGCGAACGGGGCTCCCTCGTCACCCCGAGCGAGCACGGGCAGCGTCTGCTCGTCGCTGGCGGTGGGGATGCCGGCCACCCGCATGAACCCGTCGAAGGCGAGGACCCGGCCGTTGGCCTTGAGCACCGCGCCGGTGGGCCGGTCAGACCGGTTGAAGAGCACGGTGGTCGCGTCGAACTTCGCCGGGGTCATCTGGGACGACACGAATCGCTCCCAGATGAGCTTGTACAGCTTGTACTGGTCCTCCTTGAGGGCGCTCCTCAGGGAGTCGGGGGTCCGGGCGGCATCGGTGGGGCGGATCGCCTCGTGGGCCTCCTGGGCGGACTTGTTGGTGGAGCCGAAGAAGTTCGGCTTCTCCGGCAGGTAGTCGTTCCCGTAGGTCTTCTTCACGTACTCACGGGCCATGTTGATCGCCTCCCCCGAGAGGTGGGTGGAGTCGGTACGCATGTAGGTGATCAGCCCGACCTGCCCCTCCCCCCGGAGCTCGATGCCCTCGTAGAGGCCCTGCGCGAGCCGCATGGTGCGATCGGTGGCGAACCCGAGCCGGTTGGCCGCGTTCTGCTGCAGGGTGGAGGTGATGAAGGGCGCGTAGGGACGCGAGCTGGTCCGCTTGGTCTCGATCGAGGCCACCTCGTACCGGGTGGACGCCTCGATGGTCCCGCTCAGCGTCCTGAGGAACCTCGCCGGACCCTTGCCCTTGGGGTTCTCCTCCGTGGCCACCTCGACGTGCTCGAGCCCGACCGCCTCGGCGACCTCCCGGATCGCGGGGCCGAGGTCCCGGGGGTCCTCGGCGCCGCAGCCGAGCGAGAACTTCTTCCCGGCGAGCTCGACGAGTTCGGTCTTCAGACCACCGTGCTCCGCCATCCACGCATTCTGCATCTTGAGCGTGGGGCCCTTGCCCTTGTCGTCGGTCCGGTCGAGGAAGCTCGCCCAGCCCTCCGACAGCTCCTGCCGCCGGGCGGGGTCGAGGGCGAGGCGGACGTCGACCGACCAGGACTCGTCGGGCACGAAGACGTCGATCTCCCGTTCCCGCTCGACCACCAGCCGGACCGCCACGGACTGGACCCGACCCGCACTGAGGCCGCGTGCGACCTTCTTCCAGAGCAGCGGTGACGCCTGGTAGCCCACGATCCGGTCGAGGATCCGTCGGGCCTGCTGTGCATTGACCTTGTACTCGTCGATGGGGTGGGGGGTCTCGAACGCCCGCTGGATCTCCTTGCGGGTGATCGCGTTGAAGATCACCCGCTTCGCCTTGGCGGGTTCCACGCCCACGATGTGGGCCAGGTGCCAGGCGATCGCCTCGCCCTCGCGGTCGAGGTCGGTCGCGAACCAGACGGTCTCGGCCTGCTTGGCGAGCCGCTTCAGCTCGTTCACCGTCTTCTGCTTGTCGGTGAGGATCTCGTAGCTCGGCTCGAAGTTCTTCTCGAGGTCCACGCCCGGGACCGGCTGCTTGACTCCCTTGGGCGCTCGCTTGGGGAGGTCGCGGACGTGGCCGACCGAGGCGCTGACGACGTATTCGGGGCCCAGGTACTTGTTGATGGTCTTGGCCTTGGCCGGACTCTCCACGATGACCAGCTGCTTCCCGCTGGCGCTCCCGGCCCGGCGGCCGGTCTTCGCGGACGCCTTCTTGCCGGCCTTCTTGCCGGTCTTCTTGCCGGCCTTCTTGGCGACCTTCTTGGCGGTCTTCCTGGTGGTCTTCTTGGTCGTCTTCTTGGTGGCCATGGGTGACTTCGGGTGGTGGAGTGGCCGCTGTGGGCCCGGAATGGGGTGCTCGGCGGGGAAATATAGAGAGGTCCCCCGGGGTCTCGTCAAGTGCAAAGTCTCTTCTCGTCCCGATGAGCGTCAGCTCATGACTGGTTTATGCGTGATCCTGCAGTGACTTATCGGAACTGCCCAGAATCCGCTCACCCCGCCCCGGTCACCAGCCGCTGGAGGATCGGTTCCAGGGCCTCCGTCGGTGGGTGCTCCTCGCTGCATTCGACCCGCAGCACCCCCTCGACCGCATGGAACCGCCGCATCCAGGTGCGCTGCTGCTTCCCGTACCGGCGACTGCGGATCTTGATCCGCTCGACCGCCTCCGCCAGGCTGCACCGCCCCGCGAGGTGGTCGGCGAGTTCCTGATAGCCGACGGCTTCGGCGGCCTGTCGACCCAGCGGTCCCTGCTCCTGCAGCCGAGCCACCTCCTCGAGGAATCCCGACTCCATCATCCGACCCACTCGCCGGTTGATCCGGCGGTTCAGTGCCTCCGGAGCCCAGTCCAGGCACACGACCAGGGCGTCCTCGCGGGGGGCGATCCGCCGTTCACCCCACTGGGTCTGCTGGCGGGAGATGGGGGTCCCGGTGGTCTCCCAGACCTCCAGGGCCCGCACGATCCGTCGGCGGTCGTTGCGATGGATCCGCTCGGCCGCCGTGGGATCCACCTGCTGGAGCCTCGCGTAGAGGGACTCGAGCCCTTCCGACTCCAGTCGCTCCCTCGTCTCCGGGGGCACCGGGGGACCCGGAAACACGCCCTCCAGGAGCGCCCGGACGTAGAGGTTGGTCCCGCCCACCACGATCGGGAGTCGGCCCCGGGCCCGGCATCCCTCGATCGCCGCCTCGGCCAGGGCCAGCCAGTCGTGCACCGTGAAGCCGGATTCATGGGGATCGGCGACGTCGAGGAGATGGTGGGGGATCGACCCCCGCTCCGCCCGGTCCGGGGTGGCGGTCCCCACGTCCATGCCGCGGTAGACCTGCATCGAGTCCGCCCCGATGCATTCCCCGCCCCCGGGCACCCGTCGAGCCAGTTCGAGCGAGAGCGCGGTCTTCCCCGATGCGGTGGGACCCACCAGGGTGAGCAATGGCTTCGTGGGGTTCCTCAATCCGGTGCCTTTCCGCCCGTTCATGGGGGTGCTGCTGGCGTGTATCATCACGTCTCGGTCCCGGTCGTGCGGATCGTCGCGATGATCGAACCACCCACCGCCCCGGAGGATTCAGGAACCAAGATGGCACTCAAGACTATTGAAGATATCGACGTCAAGGGCAAGTGCGTGCTGATGCGCACCGACTTCAACGTCCCCATGACCCCCGACAACCGGGTCGCCAACAACTTCCGGATCACCCAGGCGATCCCCTCCATACGCTCCGTCATCGAGCGCGGGGGGCGGCTGGTGCTGATGTCGCACCTCGGCCGACCGGACGGCAGCGGCTTCGTCGAGCGCCACTCGCTCAAGCCGGTGGCCGAGGAGCTCGGGTCCCTGCTCGGCGACCTCGCCCCCGACGGGGTCTTCTTCCCCTCCAACGACTGCGTCGACGAGCGGACCCGCGAATCCGTGGCCGCCCTCAAGGACGGCCAGGTCCTGATGCTCGAGAACCTCCGGTTCCACGTCGGGGAGATGGAGGACGACGCGAACTTCGCCGCCAAGCTCGCGGGCTACGGCGAGATCTACTGCAACAACGCCTTCGGCTGCTGCCATCGCGCCCACGCCTCGATCTACGCGACCCCGATGCACATGATGGACCATCCCCGGGTGGCGGGGCTCCTGGTCGCGGAGGAGGTCCGCTACCTCCGTGAACTGCTCGCCAGCCCCGAGCACCCCTTCGTCTCGATCCTGGGCGGCGCCAAGGTCTCGGACAAGATCGGTGCCCTCAAGAACATGATCGGCAAGGTCGACTCGCTGCTCATCGGGGGGGCCATGGCCTACACCATCATGAAGGTGATGGGACGGGAGGTCGGCTCCAGCCTGATCGAGGACGACAAGCTCGGCCAGGCGGAGGAGATCATCCACCTCGTCGACTCCAGCTCCACCGACCTGGTGCTTCCCGTCGACCACGTCTGCGGTCGCGAGCTCTCCCACGAGAGCCCGGTCATGGTCTCCCACCCCGACATCCCCTCCGGCTGGATGGGGCTGGACATCGGTCCCAGCACCACCGCCCGGTTCACCGAAGTGGTCCGGAACGCGAAGACGGTGGTCTGGAACGGTCCGCTGGGCGCCTTCGAGACCACCCCGTTCGACGTGGGCACCCGCCAGATCTCCGTGGCGATGGCCTCCTGCACCGAGTCCGGCGGCATCACCGTGGTCGGCGGGGGGGACACCGTCTCCGCGGTCGGCCTCTCGGGCATGACCGCTCGGATGAGCCACGTCTCCACCGGCGGGGGTGCCAGTCTCAAGCTTCTCGAGGGTGATGACCTTATCGGCCTCCAGCCACTGGAACAGGCGTGATTCACCCCGTGCCTGCGGCTATAGTCAGGCATCACCCGGGCGGCTGACGCCACGTCCGCCCACCTCCAAGACGAAGGGTCCACCATGATGATTCCAGCGCTTCCCCGGATCGCGAGCAGCCCCCTCCTGGCCCTGGTCCTCGCCGTCACCCTGATGACCTCCGGCGTGCACGCCCAGAAGGACACTCTCAAGCAGGGCGACAAGGCCCCGGTCCCCAACCTCGGCTCGGACATCCAGGTGATCTCGGGTCCGATGCCCGGGCCCTTCAAGGAGGGCGACACCTACGTCATCGAGTTCTGGGCGACCTGGTGCGCCCCCTGCCGGGCCTCGATCCCCCACATCAACAAGCTGTACAAGACCTTCAAGACCGAAGGGCTGCACGTGTGGGGCGTGAGCAACGAGGAGCCCTCCAAGATCCGCAACTACGTCGCGCGCAAGGGCGACGGCATGAGCTACACGGTCATCAGCGACCAGTCCGGCGAGATCGAGAAGGCCTACATGTCCGCGGCCGGGCAGAAGGGCATCCCGACCGCGTTCGTGGTCGGCCCCAGCGGCCGCGTGGTCTACATCGGCCACCCCATGGCCCCCGGCTTCGATCGCGCGATCAAGCTCTGCACCTCCGGGAAGTACGACCCGGTCATGGAGGAGCGGGCCAAGCCCTTCGTGGAGAACCTGGAGAAGGCCACCAACGCCAACGACTGGCGCATGGCCCACCGGCAGCTCGACGGCCTGCTGGCCCTGGATCCGTGGATCTTCTCCGACGAGATCTTCACCAAGTACCAGATCTACCTTCAGGGACAGAACGATCCCGAGACCGCCAACGAGTTCATGATGACCCAGATCACCGAGACCTACTCCGCCAAGCCGGACGTGCTCGAGGACATCATCTACAACCTGCTCACCGATCCCGACATGCAGGCGGCGGATCCCCGCCTCAAGGTCAAGGCGATCGAGGTCCTCGGGGAGTCGATGGGCACGGAGAACCCCCGGTACCTCTCCCTGCTGGCCCTCAACAGCCACAAGGAAGGCGATCTTCGCGCCGCGGTGGACCTGCAGTACCAGGCGTACATGGCGGCGGCCGGCCCTGATCGCGAGCGGATGCGCTCGGTGCTCGACGCCTACAAGGCCGAGCAGAGTCGTCGCCAGGGGACCTCCTCCCGCGGCGGACGCCAGAGGCGCTGAGCCCCGCGTCCCACCATCCGGCTGGTATCGTGTGGCCCGACGAGGACGCCCCGCGTCCGTCCGCCCCCTCGGGGCGTGCGTCGACCAGCCACGGGAGCCCACCATGACCGCGCCAGTCACCGATCGCAGCCTCCTCTTCCGGCAACCGCCCGGCCGGGTGCTCGTCGCCCCGTCGATCCTGTCCGCGGACTTCGGCCGCCTCGCCGAGGAATGCGCCTCGGTGATCGCGGGGGGAGCGGACCTCCTGCACGTCGACGTGATGGACGGTCACTTCGTCCCGAACCTCTCGATGGGCCCGGCGGTCTGCGCCGCGGTCCGACGCCACTGCCCGGACACCCCGATCGACGTGCACCTGATGGTGACCGACCCCGATCGGTTCATCGAGCCGTTCGTCGAGGCCGGGGCGGACCACCTCACGATCCACGTCGAGACCGCCTCGGATCCCGCGGCGACCGCGCGGCGCATCCGCGAACTCGGGCGTTCCCCGGGCCTCGCGCTCAACCCGGAGACCGACCTCGAGGTCCTGCTGCCGCACATCGAGCACTTCGACCTCGCCCTGGTGATGAGCGTCCATCCCGGGTACTCCGGGCAGTCCTTCATTCCCGGCGTGCTCGAGAAGGTGCGTGGGCTCCGGCAGCGTTTCGGCGAGTCGATCAGGATCGAGGCCGACGGAGGAGTCTCCCCCGAGACCGCACCCGCCTGTCGGGAGGCGGGCTACGACGTGCTGGTCTCGGCGAGCAGCATCTTCGGCTCGGAGGACCGGGCCGCGGACATCCGGGCCATTCGCGGGGCGTGAGCCCGCCCCCCGCATCCGCCGATTCGGCCGTTTGACGCTGGTCGACCGCCCGCGAACTGCTATGCTCGGCGCGGGTCCACGCCCGCGGAGATCGCAAGGAGGTGCCCCGTGCCCGAGAAGACCATGCCGAGAACCTGGGACGACGTCCAGACGGTCTCCCAGAGCAAGAAGGGGGTTCCCGAAGGGCTCTGGATGAAGTGCCCGGTCTGCGAGGAGACCATCTTCCGCAAGGCGGTGGAAGCCAACCTCTGGGTCTGCCCGAAGTGCGAGCACCACCTCCGGGTGAGCGGGCCGATCCGGATCGACCAGCTGCTCGATCCCGGCACCTTCGAGCCGATGAACGAGGAGATGGCACCCCGGGATCCCCTGGAGTTCACCGACCTCAAGCCGTACGTCAAGCGGATCGAGCAGGCCCAGGGCAAGAGTGGCCAGAACGACGGCCTGCAGACCGGGGCGGGCTTCATCAAGGGTCGAAAGCTCGTCGTCGCCGCGATGGACTTCAACTTCCTCGGCGGCTCCATGGGCTCCGTGGTGGGGGAGAAGCTTGCCTGCGCGATCGAGGAGGCCACCGACCGCGACCTTCCGCTGGTGGTGGTGAGCTGTTCCGGCGGGGCCCGCATGCAGGAATCGGGCTATTCCCTCATGCAGATGGCCAAGACCTCCGCCGCGCTCGCCCGGTTCGACGACGAGGGAGGGCTCTTCATCTCCGTGCTCAGCGACCCCACCTTCGGGGGGGTGACCGCGAGCTTCGCGATGCTGGGCGACGTGATCATCGCCGAGCCCCGGGCGTTGATCGGCTTCGCCGGTCCCCGGGTGATCAAGCAGACCATCCGGCAGGACCTCCCCGAGGGGTTCCAGACCTCGGAGTTCCTGCTGGAGTCCGGGTTCATCGACCGCATCGTCCACCGGCACGAACTGCGAAACGAGATCGGTCGCATCATCGACTACGCCGGGAAGTGATCAGGCGCCCGTCGCTCGGCGGCATCCCTCGTGGAGACGGCACCGCGCATGACCGAGTCCCCGACAGCTGAACCGGCTCCCTCGCCCCGGGGCGTGCTCCGGGGCTGGGCGCTCGCCGGGGCGTTCGCCCTGCTCTTCGCGCTGAGCTTCCCTCCGTTCGGGGTCTGGCCCCTGATCCTGCTCGCGCCGGTCCCCCTCGCGATCCTGGCGACCCACGCCACCCGGCGACGGGAGTGGATCCCCCCGGTCTTCGCGTGGTCCACGATCCTCTGGGCCTGGTTCCACTGGTGGATCATCGAGGTCAGCGTGGCGGGCCTGCTCCCGCTGTCGCTCTACCTCGCCTGCTTCACCACGCTCTCGGTCTGGATGCTTCGCGTCCTCTCGACCGGCGTCCCGCGCGTCCCGCTCTGGGTCGCCCTCCCCCTGGTCCTGACCGGGATCGACTTCCTCCGGGCCACGCTCGTCCTCGACGGCTACCCCTGGTACCTCTTCCATCAACCCTGGATCGACGCGCCCCCCGTCGCCTCGCTCGCGTGGTGGGGGGGCGGCTGGCTGGTCGGGGTCTGGGCGGGTGCCTGCTCCGGCCTCCTCGCGGAGTGGTGCTGCACCCCGTCGGCCACCCCCGCGCGCCATCGGTGGCTGGGGGTGGCCCTCCCCGCCGTGGCGCTGGCGGGGTTGCTGCCCTGGTGGACGTCCTCCCCCGGTCGCCCGGACGGGACCCTCAACCTGCTCGCCATCCAGACCAACCTCCCCACCGACAACAAGATCGGATGGACGATGGAGCGAAAGCTCGAGGACGTGCCGGCGTTCATCGACCAGACGGTCGCCGCCCTCGAACGCGCACGCGCCGACGGGATCGAGGTGGACCTCGTGGCCTGGCCCGAGACCATGCTGCCCTCGGTGGGCTTCGAGTTCGGTGACCAGTTCTCCGAGGCGATCGAGGGGGTGGTCCGCCGGATCGGGGTTCCGATGCTGGTGGGCTCCCCGTGCTACCTGGGAATCCGCGCGGATGCCGAGCGCGGCTGGACCTGGGACCGGCACTTCAACAGCGCCTACCTGGTCACTCCCGGGGGACCGCCCTACGCGCGCGTGGACAAGGTCTTCCTGACCCCCTTCGGTGAGACCATGCCCGTGATCTCCAACTGGGAATGGCTCGAACGGCAGCTGCTCGCGATCGGCGCGTCGGGAATGAGCTTCGACCTCGACGCCGGGGAGGAGATCGTCCGCCTCGAGGTCCCCGGTCGAGGCGCCGGCGGCTCGTCCCGGTCGGTGCGCCTGGCGGTCCCGATCTGCTTCGAGGACACCGTTCCCGGGGTGGTGCGTCGCATGGTCTGGCAGGACGATCGACGGCTCGTCGACCTGCTGGTGAACCTCAGCAACGACGGGTGGTTCGCCAACGACGACGCAGGGCGGTCGATGCATGAACTGTGCGCCCGCTGGAACGCGCTGGCCAACCGGACGCCCATGGTCCGGGTCGCCAACACGGGTCGGAGCTCGCTCATCGGTGCGGATGGTCGACTGGATGCCGCCCGCGGCGGGGCGCGCACCGTCTGGAGCCACGTCTTCGAGGTCCCGCTTCCCGGCGGACCCGCCCCGCTCTACGCCCGGCTGGGCGACTCGGTCGGCTGGTCCACCCTCCTGGGGCTGGTGCTCTGCCTGACCGTCAAATGGTGGTACACTCGCCGCATGTGTCGGACGGCAGGGACGTCGTCCGCCAGGGACTGACCAGGCACAGGAGGTGCTCATGAACGTCGCCCGACCCGGATTCAACGCCATCCTTCCGGCCGTCGCCCTCGGCGTCACGCTGACCGGATCAACCGCCCTGCTTCCCGGATGCTCGCTCGCCTCCAACCAGGTCCGCTCGACCCGGGGGCAACCCGCCCCGCCCTCGGTCCTGGTCGAGGCCTCACCGACCCCATCCAATCCGTCCCCGGCGACGTCCGAACCCCTCCCCGATCCACGTGCCGACCACGCCTCGACGGAGGTCGTCGTGCTGGCCACCGCCGACTCGGTACCGCCTCCCCCGCCACCCCCGCCGGGCCCCAAGCCGGGCCCCAAGCCAGGCCCCAAGCCGGGCCCCAAGCCGGGTCCCCCGCCAGGCCCCGCTCCGGGACCACCCCCCGGTCCGGCGCCGGGTCCCGCACCCGGTCCCGCACCCGGTCCCGCGCCCGGTCCCGCACCCGGTCCTGCGCCCGGTCCCGCACCCGGTCCTGCTCCCGGTCCTGCACCCGGCCCCGGTCCCGCTGCCGGCGATCCGGCTCCGGTCGAGGTGGTGGCCGCGGTCTTCGAGGATGAAGCCCCGGCACCGCTGGTCACCGAACCTCCGATCCGTGGGTGGCCGATGGTCGAGGTCCCCCCCGGAACCACCCGCGAGCTCGCGTTGCAGATCCTGCTCGATTCGATGCGCAGTGAGTGGCCGCAGATGCGTGCCAACGCACTGGAGGCGTTGATCCCGGATCCCAAGCGCCTGCGCGGCGAGGTGGTGGCCGGATTCCTCGACGAGAATCGCGGTGTCCGCTTCGTGGCGCTGATGGCGATGTACGAAGCGGGGCTCTGCGAACTGCAGCCCATGGCCAGGGAGCTCCTCGAGGATCCATCCGATTCGGTGCGTGCCGCCGCGATCCTGGCCCTGCGTCGGTGTGGGGCGACCATCGATCCGACCCCCCTCGCGGTCATGGCGACCAGCGACGACCCCGAGGTCCGGGCGAATGCCTTCATGGTCCTCGGCCTGCTCGGGAATCCCAGCGCGGACCAGCTGATCCGCGACGCCCTGGGGCACTCGATGGGCCTCGTGAATCCGAACCGCGCCCGCATCGTGGAACTGCAGGGAGCCACCGCCCTCGTGCGGCTCGGCGACGCGGGCGAGATCCAGCCGATCCGGGCCGCCCTCTTCACCCCGTCCGAGCAGGGCGAGCTGGTCCTCCTCGCGATCCAGTCCCTGTCGGAGCTCCGGGACGAAGGCGCCAAGGGAATGCTGGTCCGGCTGGTGGAGGCGGAGGGTGAGCAGTCGCGCCGGCCCCCCGAGATCCGCCTCGCCGCCGCCACCGCGCTCGCCCGACTGAGCTACCAGGGGGCGGGACCCTACCTCCGGCTGGCCCTCGAGTTCCGTACCGACCCCGATCCCGCGATCCGTGCGCAGGTCGCCGCGATGCTCGGCTACGTCCCGAGCGAGCGGGGGGAGGTGCTCCTCACCGACCTGCTCGAGGATCCCAGCGGAGCGGTCCGCCTCGCCGCGGCGGGAAGCGTGCTCAGGCTGACGGCCGGGGGGCTGGGCGGGGCCTCGGTCGAGGCCGCCGCGATGGTTGGGGGTCCGTGAACGCATCCTCATTGACATTCAGTGGGTATTTTGGGTACAAGTTGTCTCGTGGGGACGCTGTTCCAAGGGATGGTGGAATCATCCCGGCGGGCCCCGCCTCAAAGTCGGCGAGTCGCAAGACAAGGATTCGTCGCCGCACAACCCATGGTCCCCGGAGCCGAGCCCGTGTCCACCACCGGCCCGTCCCCGAGGCCTGCAGATGAACACAGAACGGAAGAAACAGTGAACGTCGTCACCAAGATCTTCATCGTCCTCGTCGCACTCCTTGCGGTCCTGCTGGTCCCCCTGGTCGCGGTCAACGCCACCAACGCCACCACCCTCCGCAAGCGCATCCTGACCATGGAATCCGAGCTCTCCGCGGCGGAGGCCAACATGGCCTCGCAGGCCGCCGCTCGACAGAACGCCGAAGCGGTGCTGATGCTCCGCAACCGCGAACTCCAGCAGCAGATCATCGAGCTCGAGCAGGCCCGGACCTCCGACCAGCGGATGCTCGCCCAGATGGAAGGCCAGCTCGCCGGACGCAACGAGGTGCTGGCCAGCCTCCAGGCCTCGATCGACGTCTTCGCGCAGACCGACCGCTCCAAGGCCCAGCTGACCGACGCCCTCGTCGGCGAGCTCCGCGACGTGCGCATCCGCGCGATCGCCTCCGAGCGCCAGTCGATCCAGCTCGACCAGCGGCTCAGCGAGGTCCAGAACCAGTTGGACGTCGCGGACGCCGCCCGCCGGAAGCTGCAGGAGGAAGTCGTGCAGCTGACCGACGACAAGGATCGCGCGCTGGGCACCGTCGCCAAGTACGTCGCCTACGTGGGCGACCTTCCCGAGGCCAGGGCCGGTGCCACCGGCTCGGGCGCCCGGGTGCCTGCCGATCGGAACCTCTCCGCGACCGTGATCGCGGTCCGGCGCTCCGCGGACGGCACGCTCGCCGAGGTCAACGCCGGCTCCCGCGACGGCATCGCGGACGGCTGGGTGCTCTCGATCACCGACGGGTCGCGCTTCATCGGCAACCTCCGGATCATCGAGACCGACGTCAACCGCTCCACCGGCGTCATCGAGCTCGAGGACGCCCAGGCCCGCGGCGAGGTCAAGCCCGGCATGAGCGCGATCGCCCGCAAGGGTGAGTGATCGACCCACCACCTCCCAGGCCCCGAACAAGGGACGCATCCCATGACCCAGTCACCTCTTGGACAATTCGGCACCGGCTCCACCGTCAAGCGCGAGGCGCCCATGGACGTCTACACCGGTCTCCTGCTGGCGGCCTTCGTGGTCCTGCTGGTGGGATTCATCGCGATCGCGATGGCCAACATGACCCTCGTGGAAGGGGAACAGGGGCAGGGGGGACTCATGGATTCCCTGCCGGGCTTCATGTCCATCAAGTCCGATTCCTGACCGCATCGGTCGGTACCTACAAGATCTCCACCAAGCCGACCGGCGCCCCACGGGTCCGGTCGGCTTGTGGTACGGTTGGACCTCGGTCTCACCCGCCCGGATTCGCCACGGCGGCACTGGAGTGTCCCGGATCCGGATCCCCGAAGAAGGAGCAGTCTCGTGATCTTGGATGCAGTCTTGGGGTGGTTCAGCGTCGACATGGGCATCGATCTGGGTACCTGCAACACGCTGGTCTGCGTCCGTGGTGAGGGCATCGTCCTCAACGAGCCCTCCGTGGTGGCGGTGCGGAAGGGGACCAACAAGGTCATCCGCAACGGGACCGCCGTGGGGTGGGCGGCGAAGGAGATGCTGGGGAAGACCCCCGGCGCGATCTCCGCGATCAGGCCCCTGAAGGATGGGGTGATCAGCGACTTCGAGATCACCGAGGCGATGCTCAGCTACTTCATCCGGAAGGTCAACGGCAAGTCCCGGATCATGCGTCCCCGGGTCGTCATCGCGATTCCCTCCGGCATCACCGCGGTGGAGAAGCGTGCGGTGCTCGACTCCGCCGAGAACGCGGGTGCGCGTCGGGTCTACCTCGTGGAGGAGCCCATGGCCGCGGGCATCGGCGCCGGCCTGCCCATCGTCGAGCCCACCGCGAGCATGATCGTGGACATCGGGGGCGGCACCACCGAGGTCGCGATCATGTCGCTCGGGGACATCGCCACCTGCGAGAGCGCCCGCGTGGCGGGTGACGACTTCGACGAGGCGATCATCAACTACATGAAGAAGAACTATTCCCTGACGATCGGGGAGCAGACCGCCGAACGCATCAAGATCGAGATCGGTTCCGCCGCCGAGCTGGAGGAGGAGAAGCGACTGGAGGTCCGCGGCCGGGACATGGTCTCCGGCATGCCCCGGAAGACCGTGGTCACCAGCGAGGAGATCCGGGAGGCGCTCAGCGAACCCATCGACGCGATCATCGAGACGGTGATGAAGACCCTCGAGCAGGCGAAGCCCGAACTCGCCGGGGACCTCGTCGACAACGGCATCACCCTGGCCGGCGGGGGGGCGCTGCTGCGGGGCATGGACGTGGTCCTGTCGAAGGCGACCGGCCTGGACGTCCGGCTGGCGGAGGACCCGCTCACCTGCGTGGCGCGTGGCACCAGCATCTACCTCGAGAACCTCGAGGACCTCAAGTCGACCCTGGAGTCGGACATCGACGAGCTCTGATCCGGTCCGGCCCGACCGGACCCGACGCGGTTCACGGCCCGGTACACGGTGGTTCCCATGGCGCGATTCATCCAGCCCGAACGCGGAATAGTCCTCGCGAGCCTCCTGGTGCTGGGGCTGGCGCTCCTGCCCACCCGCTGGCTGACCGGCTGGACCTCGGACCTCGGCTCGATCATCGCGCTTCCCCTGACCCCGCTCCGACACGCCGCCGCGGGTGCGGTCGAATGGGTGCGCCCCACCCGGGACCAGGGGGTGGTCCTCGACCCCTCGTCGGTCGAGCTGCTGCAGCGGGAACGGGACACCTACCGGGGGCGGTGGCATTCCTCTCGACTCCGCGTGGAGCAGCTGGAGCGCGAGCTGGCCCAGCTCCAGCAGGCCCGGGACCTCGGTCTCGGGGACTACTGGACGCCGCGCTCCGCCCAGGTCGTCCGCCACAATCCCGCCCGCTCCGGCGGCGTGCTCACCCTCAACGTCGGCTCGCGGAACGGGGTACGCGGCGGCACCGTCGCGGTGGTGGACGGTGATCGACTGGTCGGACACGTGGCCCCCGACGTCCCTCGCCTCACCAGCCGACTGATCCCCCTCGGGACCGTCGGGGACCAGGCCTCGGAGACCCTCGACGCCCGGGTGCTCGACGCGGAGCCCGGGGAGCCCGCCGCCTCCGATCCCGGAGCCGGTCGGCCGATCCACCTGGAGGTGGTCGGTTCGAGCGGTCTCTACCGCGGGGTCCTCGAGCGGGGAAGCGGCGTCCGTCCGGGACAGGCGGTCCGGCTCGGCACCGACCCCGCCTGGCACTCCACCGCGTGGGGGATGCTCGTGGGATACGTCGATCGGGTGGAACCCTCGGTGGAGCAACCCCTCCGCGAGGTGATCACGGTCCGGCGGGCGATCCGACCGGAGCGACTCTCCACCGTCACCCTCAAGATCGTCGACGACCGATCCGAGGATCCCGTCGCGGACCGGGCCCCGGGGGGCGAGCGATGAGGCTGACCGTGTTCATCGTGTTCCTGGTGCTCGCGGTGGTCCTCGACACCCGGTTCATGGAGGCCTTCAGGATCGGCCCGATCCTGCCGAGCATCTCCGGGACCCTCGCGGTCTTCGTGGTGCTCTGTGCGCCGGCCCAGGTGGCCCTGTGGGCGTGCTTCACGATCGGGCTCCTCCTGGACTTCTCGGATTTCGCGATCTACCAGGGCACGACGACCTACTGCCTGGTGGGCCCCTACACCCTCGGGTTCGTCTTCGGTGCGAACCTGGTGCTTCCGCTCCGCTCGATGGTCTTCAGTCGCAACCCCCTGACCTTCGGGATCCTCACGGTGCTCTTCCTGCTGGCGGTCAGCGTGCTCTACATCGCCCTCTGGCAGTTCCGCGGGCTCTATCCGGGCAGCCCGCCCCCCTGGGTGGAACCGACGGTGCTCGGGGAGCTGGGCCGACGCCTGCTGTGCGCGCTCTACTCCGGAGCCCTCGCCATCCCCGTGGGCTGGGTGCTGGTGCTCAGCCGACCGGTCTGGGGCTTCGGCGGGGCGGCCACCCGTCGATGAGCCGAGCCCGCGCCGGGCTCTCGGGGTACCCTGTGGGCCATGAAACGCCTCATCCTCTTCGACGACGGCGGCTCGGACCTCGGACCGCTCGGGGACCTGCGACGTTCGTTCCAGCAACGGACCGGGGTGTACACCGGGATGGGACGCGCCGAACGGAGCCTCGGGCGCACCGCGGAGCTT
Source organism: Phycisphaerae bacterium (assembly GCA_002862305.1). Taxonomy (GTDB): domain Bacteria; phylum Planctomycetota; class Phycisphaerae; order Phycisphaerales; family SM1A02; genus UBA8087. The sequence continues at coordinate 61,055 of PKCS01000028.1, forward strand.
CACGCCTTCCGCGGTGACCTCGATCTCTGCCGCGAACAGACCCGACGCGCGGTCACCGACCCCTCCGATCCCTCGGAGGCGACGCTGGTGAACGGCCGGCTGCTGCTCGGGGGGCGCCTTCCGGTGCCCTCGTGCGGGAGCGCGCTGGTGACCGAGGACGATTCGGTCGCGATCGCCACCCTCTCCGACGAACCCCTGCTCGAGTTCCTCGAGTCGGGGCGTCTTCCCTCGGGCATCGCGACCGAGCTCGCGCCGGGGTCCTGCTTCACCCGGCCGTGGCACATCCTCGACGGACTCTCCGAACGGATCACCGCCGACGTGGAACTGGCGGAGCCGGTGGCCGGGGTCCCGCAGCACGTCCTGCTCGTGGGTGACCACCCCTGCGTGCTCGAGTCCGGGGTCCGGATCGGTCCCGGCACCGTCCTGGACACCACCCTGGGACCGATCCTGCTCTCCACCAGCTGCACGGTCCAGGCCAATGCGGTGCTGCGTGGCCCCTGTTCGATCGGCATGGACTGCCTGGTCGCCGACCGGGCGGTGATCAAGCCCGGGACCAGCCTGGGGCCGGGTTGCAAGGTGGGGGGGGAGCTTGGGAACACCGTCATGCAGGCCCACTCGAACAAGGTGCACGATGGGCACCTCGGCGATGCCCTGGTCGGGGAGTGGGTGAACTTCGGGGCGGGCACCGAGAGTTCCAACCTGCTGAACACCTACGGCGAGGTCTCGATGCGGATGTCGCCCGACCAGTCCCTGGAACGGACCGGCCGCCAGTTCATGGGGTGCATCGTCGGGGACCACTCGAAGCTCGCGATCGGGACCAGGATCATGACCGGCACCACCATCGGGACCGGATCGATGATCGCCGCCTCGACCCCGCCGCCCGCCACCACCCCGCGCTTCGCCTGGATCACCGACGCCGGCACGCGTACCTACGGCCTGCGGAAGTTCCTCGAGGTGGTGCGCACGGTGCTCGCCCGACGGGCACTCGAGCCGGGTGCGGCCCTGCTCGCCCGCCTGGAGGAACTCCACCCCGAGGGTGGGCGGGACTGACCCCCCGGGGCGGCACTCCGCCGCATCCGATCGCGCTACCATGGATCCATGGCGACGGACGGTCCCGGCGGGACGCTGTACATCATCGACGGCTACGCGCAGTTCTTCCGTGCGTACCACGCGATCCGCACCCCGATGTCGAGCCCGTTCACCAACGAGCCGACCCACATGACCTACGGCTACGTCGGGATGCTGCTCAAGCTGCTTCGCGACTACGGACCCGACCACCTCGCGGTGGCCATGGACGTCTCGGGTGATCGCGGCACCTTCCGGACCGAGCTGTACCCCGAGTACAAGGCCAACCGCGACGCCCCGCCCAGCGACCTCAAGCCCCAGGTGGACCGGTGCCTGGAGCTCATGCGTTCGATGCGGATCCCGATCTACGGCGTCGAGGGCTACGAGGCCGACGACGTCATCGCGACCATCGTCCGCACGGTCCGCCGCGACCATCCCGAGCTCGAGATCCGGATCGTCTCCAAGGACAAGGACCTCCAGCAGCTGCTCGACGAGCGCACTGCGCTGGTCGACGTCCACAAGGACACCGTCAACGACGTGGCATCCCTCGAGCGTACCGCGGGCATCCGGCCCGACCAGGTCGTCGACATGCTGACCCTGATGGGGGACACCGCGGACAACGTCCCCGGGGTCACCGGCATCGGCCCCAAGACCGCCGGCCAGCTGATCGCGGCCTACGGGTCCATCGAGGGGATCTACGAGCAGATCGAGGCCCAGTCGGACCTCCCGAAGTCGAAGCAGCCGATCAAGGGCAAGCGGCTCGAGAACCTCCTGGCCGCCCGGGAGACGATCCCGCTGGGCCGGGACCTGATCACCCTTCGCGACGACTGTGCGATCGACTTCGACCTGGCGGCGACCGAGGTGGTGAGGGATCGCATGGACGCGGAGGGGTTGCTCGAGTCCCTGCGGCAGCTTGGTTTCAATCGGTTGCGGGACGAGCTGGGATCACTGCTGGGCCACGAGGGAGCCGCCCCCGGGGCTTCCGGCGGTGAGCTCGAGCCGCCCGAGGCGGACTCGAGCGCGCTGGGTGGCCTGTTCTCCTCCGTGGAGTCCCGGGATCCCAGCCGGCCGGTGAGCGGGCGGTACTCGATCCTGAGGACCCGGGACGAGCTCGACGCGCTCGTGGAGGGAATCCGTGAGGCAGGACTGGTCGCGATCGACACCGAGACCGATGGCCTGTGTGCCCCGGTGGTCGCCCTCGCGGGGATCTCGATCGCCACCGAGCCCGGGGCGGGGGTCTACATCCCCACCCGATCCCCGGAGCAGGCGGACCACCTCGACGAGGCGACGGTCATCGAGCGCCTCGCGCCGGTGCTGGCCGATCCCTCGATTCGCAAGGTGGGGCACAACCTCAAGTTCGACCTCAACGTGCTCCGGGCCCACGGCGCCCCCGTCTCCGGGGTCCACGGGGACACCATGATCGAGAGCTACGTCATCGACGCGACCCGCGCGAGCCATCGGATGGATGCGCTCGCGGAGAGCGAGCTGGGGCGTCGATGCGTCTCGATCCTCGAGATCATCGGCAAGGGCCGGAACCAGATCCCGTTCAGCGAGGCGGAGCTCGCGACCGCGGGCCCCTACGCCGCGGAGGACGCCGACGTCACGTTGCAGCTGGAAGGGGTGCTCCGTCCCCAGGTGGACGCCCTCGGGCTCAGCGGGCTCTACGAGGAGACCGAGCTCCCGCTGGTCGAGGTCCTCGCGGAACTGGAGTTCAACGGCATCACCGTCGACCCCGACGAGCTCGACCGGCAGCGCGAGCGGCTCCAGGTCCGGATCGACGAGCTGCGCCGGGCGGTGGTCGAGGCAGCCCCGCATCCCTTCAACCCCGATTCCCCGAAGCAGCTGGCCGCGGTCCTCTTCAATGCCCCCGACGTCGATCCCCCGGGTCTCGGGCTCAAGCCGCTCAAGAAGGGGAAGACCGGGCCCTCCACCAACGTCGAGGTGCTCACCCGGATGTCCGAGGATCCCTCGATCGGGACCCCGATCCCCGAGCAGATCCTCGAATACCGCCAGCTGACCAAGTTGGTCAACACCTACCTCGTGGCCCTCAAGGAGGCGATCCAGCCGAGCACCGGCCGGATCCACGCGAGCTTCAACCAGGTGGTGACCGCGACCGGCCGGCTGTCCTCCAGCGATCCCAACCTCCAGAACATCCCGATCCGGACCGAGGCGGGTCGGGAGATCAGGAAGGCGTTCGTGGCCGCGCCCGGGCACCTGCTCCTGGCCGCCGACTACTCCCAGATCGAGCTCCGCCTGCTGGCCCACCTCTCCGGGGACGAGAACCTCATCCAGGCCTTCAAGGACGGGATGGACATCCACACCGCGGTCGCCGCGGAGGTGATGGGGGTGGCGCCCGGGGACGTCGATTCCGAGATGCGTTCGACCGCCAAGATGATCAACTTCGGGATCGTCTACGGGATCACCGCCTTCGGGCTCGCCCGCCGGCTGGGAGGGGACGTCAGCAACGCCGAGGCCGCCGAGATCATCGACAACTACAAGGCCCGCTTCCCGCGCATCACCGAGTTCCTCGAGGCCTGCGTCGACCAGTCCAGGGGGCATGCCGACGGCCACGTGGAGACCATCCTCGGCCGCCGCCGCGCGATCCCCCAGATCCACTCCCGGAACCCCAACGAGCAGTCCCTCGGCGAGCGGATGGCGATCAACACCGTGGTGCAGGGCTCGGCCGCGGACCTGATCAAGCTCGCGATGCTCGACCTGCACCGCCGGCTGCCCGAGGAGGCCCCCGGCACCCGGATGCTCCTCCAGATCCACGACGAACTGGTCTTCGAGGTGCCGGAGTCGGAGATCGACCCGGTGACCAGGCTGGTGCGCGAGCGGATGGAGCGGGCGATGGACCTCTCGGTCCCGCTGGTGGTGGACGCCGCGCACGGGCGGGACTGGTTCGAGGCGAAGTAGTCGCCGGGCGGTGCGCTAGAGGTTCTTCTGCTTGCGGATCCTGATCGCCAGCGCGAGCCCGAAGCTGGTGCCGATCGCGAGGATGAAGAGGAAGACGCAGACCAGCATGAACGCGTGGGGGTTGTCGGCCTCCGGGATGCCCTTCACGTTGATCCCCAGCAGGCCGGTGATGAAGGTGAGGGGCAGGAAGATCGTCGCGATCCAGCTGAGCCGGTACATCGACGTGCTCATGTCGTCCATCGACCGGATGTGCTGGCGATCGCTGATCACCCGGACCCGGTCGAGCTGGTTGCGCACCCGCTGGTCGGTCCAGTTGCTCCGGTCCAGGAGCTCCCGCATCGCCAGCTCCTCACGCTTCCCCGCCGACTGGTGCATGCCCTGGGTGACCCGTCGCAGCAGGCTCTGGAGCGGATCCAGGAACCGGTCGACCTCCAGCAGGTCCGTCCGGACCCCGGCGAGGGCCTCCGGGTCCACCCCGTGCCGGCCCTCGAGCACGTCCTCCGCCTCGTCGAGCGCCTTGGCGGCCTTCCGGATGATCGGGTCCAGCTGGTCCAGGAACTCCTCCCCGATCGCGTAGATGACCGAGAGGGGGGTGATCGTCTTCTGCCGGCTGCCGCCCAGCATGAGGCAGGCTTCCTCGATGATCCCGATCGAGCCCCGATGCATGGTCAGCAAGGTGTCGTTGCGCAGCACGATGGTGAGCAGCAGGCGCTGCTCGGTGGTGGGATCGAGTTCCTCGGGGAGCTCCAGCTTGAGGAGGTTGGTGTCGAGGTGGCGGTATCGCAGCGCCTCACCGGCGTGCTCCCGCATCACCTCCTCGAGTTCCCCGGGCATGTCGAGCTCCGCCAGGGCGGTCCGCAACTCCTCGAAGTCGATCCCCTCGTCGATCAGCAGGTCGAGCCACCGGAACTCCACCCCCGGGGGGTGCAGCGAGCGGACCCCCGGGCGGACCTCGGTGATCCAGTCGTCGGGAAGTTGTGGGACGGTGGCGGTGATGCCGGGTCTCCGGATGGGCGGGCGAGCGGACTCCTGACGCGCGGATGCAGGCCAACCTTACCACCAGCACGCGAGCCCGGCCATGGTTCGCCTGCGGACGGGTTTGGTTGACCGTGATGGGGGGGGTGGTATACTTCGTGCCTGCCCGGTCCCCCGAGGGGATCCGGACGGCCACGCAGGGGCGGTAGCTCAATTGGTTAGAGTACCGGCCTGTCACGCCGGTGGTTGCGGGTTCGAGTCCCGTCCGCCTCGTTGCCCCAGTGGATTCACCACGTACGAACCTCCCACCGGGACGAGCGCATGCTCGTCCCGGTGGTCGTTCGCCACCCCTGCGTCCCCGATGCGGTACGCTCTGGTCACCGCACCCCGTCCACCGCCGACCACCCGAGGACCAATCATGACCGCACCGGCCCTTTCCGATGACAAGCGTCGCCTCCTGTTCATCACCTGCTTCATCGCCCTGATCGCGACCTCCTTCGGGTTCATGGTCCGGATCGCGCTCCTGAACGACGTCTGGAAGCCCATGTTCGCACTGGACGACACCCAGGTCGGGCAGATCTTCGGGGTCGGTCTCTGGCCGTTCGCGATCTCGATCGTGCTCTTCTCGCTGTTCATCGACCGCATCGGCTACAAGATCTCCCTCTGGTTCGCGGTGCTCTGCCACGTCATCCAGGCGTTCATGCTCATCACCGCGGGGATGGCCTGGATCCCGGAAACGATGCAGGGCTACTGGTGGCTCTGGATCGGGTCCTTCGTGGGGGCTCTCGGGAACGGCACGGTCGAGGCGGTGATCAACCCCGTCATCGCGACCGTCTACCGCGAGCAGAAGACCAAGTGGCTGACCATCCTCCACGCCGGATGGCCCGGGGGCCTGGTGCTTGCCGGCCTGCTGGCGCTGAGCGTCGGCGAGGGGGGTGCCGACCTCCACTGGCGCTTCCAGGTCGGGGTCCTGCTCTTCCCGGTGGTGATCTACGCCTTCCTGCTGATGAGGACCCACTTCCCGATCAACGAACGCGTTGCCGCGGGGATCCCCTACCTCACCATGCTCAAGCAGGCGGGATTCGTCGGGGCGTTCATCATCCTGGTGATGGTGGTGCTCGAGATCGGCCGCGTCTTCGAGTACCAGCCCTGGCTCTCCTGGAGCGTGATCGGGGGTCTCACCCTGCTCTACGCGCTGGTGGTCAGGGGCAACCCCGGGCGAGCCCTCTTCATCGTGCTGCTGCTGCTGATGATCCCCCTCGCCACCACCGAGCTGGGGACCGACGCCTGGATCAAGGACCTCATCGGGCCGGCCCTGGCGAACTACGACCTCAGCGGGACCTGGGTCCTGATCTACACCGCGTTCGTGATGACCGTCCTGCGGGTCTTCCTGATCGGGCCGCTCTCGCGGGTGTTCTCGCCGCTGGCGATCCTCGCGATCTGCTCGGCCTTCGCGGCGGTGGGGATCTTCATGCTCGCCGGGGCCGAGGCCGCGGCGATGATCCTGGTCTTCGCGACGATCTACGGGATCGGCCAGTCGTTCTTCTGGCCGGTCACCCTCGGGGTGGTCTCCGAACAGTTCCCGGAGGGCGGCGCCCTCACCCTGAACTCGATCGCCGCGGTGGGGATGCTCGGGGTGGGCATCATCGGGGCGCCGCTGCTCGGCAACCTGCAGGACAACCAGGTCCACAACCGGCTCCAGGACGACCAGGCGATCTACGCCAAGTACGTGGACCCGGAGGAGAAGCAGTCGATCTTCGGTGCCTATCGGAGCGTCGATCAGGGCGTGATCACCCAGCGCGACCAGCGCATCGAGGCCCTCGAGGGCACTCGCAGCGACCAGTCCGCCACCTTCGGCGAGGTCGAGGCGCGTGAACTCGAGATTCTGCTCGGGGAGCGCGACGTCTTCGACGGGCTCACCAAGGACGCGAAGGCCAGCGCCCTGCGCTTCGCCGCGGGGCCTGCGGTCTTCATGTTCCTCAGCTACGTGGTGCTGATCCTCTGGTTCAAGTCACGCGGGGGCTATCGCCCCGTCGAGCTCTCCGGGGCCGGCGGGGATCACACCGCGTAGGCGGGGGCCTGTCCCGGGATCCACTTGATCCCGCACCCGAGCGAGGGGACCTGTTCCGTGGGGACCGGGCTCCCGGCCGCGAGGGCGGCCACCGCTCCCCGGAGGTCCTTCCCCGTCACCGGGGTGTCCGAGTTCGGTCGGCTGTCATCCAGCTGCCCCCGGTAGGCGAGGCGGCGATCGGCGTCGAAGAGGAAGAAGTCCGGAGTGCACGCCGCGGTGTAGGCCTTCGCGACCTCCTGGGAGGCATCGACCAGGTAGGGGAACCGCCAGTCCTGCTCGCGGGCGGTCTCCGCCATCCGATCCGGTGCGTCGTCGGGGTAGTGCTCGATGTCGTTGGACATGATCCCCACCATGCCGATCCCCAGTCCCGGGAGTTCATCGCCGAGCCGTGCGAGCTCCTTGAAGACGTGCTTGACGTACGGGCAGTGGTTGCAGATGAAGGCGACGAGGAGGCCCCGTTCGCCCATCACCTGGTCCAGGTCGTGGACCCGCCCCTCGGGATCCGGCAGGGCGAATCCGGGGGCGGGGGTACCGAGGGCGAGCATGGTCGAGTTGGTCGGCGGCATGGGGGGTCCCGATCTGTTGGATGGCCTGGTGAGAGGAATTGTGAGTATAGTCGCCGGCATGCCCCGCAGGTTCGACCAGGACGAGGGTCCCACCGCCGACGACCTCCGTGCCTTCAACCAGGAGGATGGGGAGGACGTCTACTGTCCGGAATGCGGTGCGGTGATCTCGGACCTCGCGGACATCTGCCCCCGGTGCCACAGTTGGATCCCGGAGGGCGCCCAGCGCACTCCCCCCGCGGTCACCGCCCTCACCCGACGCTGGTACGCCTTCGTGGTGCTGGTGGTCCTGGTGGTCTTCGTCTACTTCTTCATCTTCCACATGTGAGCCGCTCCCGGCGGTTCACTCCGCCTCGTCGCCGGGGATCGGCCGACCGTGCGGATCGACCTCCGGTCCGCCGGATTCGCTGGCCAGGCGGCGTCGCATCACCTCGTCGGTGACGTGTTCCAGCCGCATCGCGGTCTCGTGCACGTGGTCCGAGGCGAGTCCGGCGGTCCGGGCCAGCCAGGTCTCCCACAGGCGGTGGGAGCGGACCACCCGACCGGCCTCCTCGCGGCCATGGTCGGTGAGTCCGAGCAGGGCGCCCTCCCGTCGCAGGAGGTCCCGTCGAACGAGCCGCGCAAGGCAGAAGTGCAGGACCAGTCGATTGGTCCCCCGGGCCGAACGGAGCCGCTGGAGGAGCTCACCCGCGGAACCGGCCGCCCCGCGCTCCTCGAGCCGCCAGGCCAGGGCCAGCAGGTCCTCGCAGTTCGAGCGCACGAAGAACGACCAGCGCCTCCCCTGGTGGGCGACGACGCCCTCGCGGGGTGCGAGCACCAGGATGCCGAGGAGCAGCCCACCGGCCACGGTGGCCATCGCCCCCGACGTCGGTACCGAGCCGAGTCCGAACCAGTGGGGGATCTGGACCGCACTCCAGTGCCCCAGCACCGCGGTCACGAGCGCGAGCCCGCACGCCCAGGCCAGCATCCCCGCCAGCGACCTCGCCAGGAGCTTCGCGGCCGCGGCCGGGACCACCAGCATCGCGACCACGATGATGCTCCCGACCGCCTCGAAGGCGGCCACCGTGGTCACCGCGGTGAGCGACATCAGCAGGTAGTGCATCAGTCCCGGCCTGAGCCCGAGCGCACTCGCGAGGGCGGGGTCGAAGATCGCCAGCCTGAATTCCTTGAAGAACAGCCCCACGACGACCAGGTTCGCGATGAGGACCACCGCCAGCACCACGAAGGCACGCGGCACCGCGACCCCGAGGATCCGGACCAGGTCCAGCGGGGCCAGTTCCAGGGCGCCGTAGAGCACGCAGTGTGGTTCCAGCTCCACGGAGTTTGCCCCGCGCACGATCAGCACGATCCCCAGGGCAAAGAGCGTGGTGAAGACCACTCCCATCGCGGCCCCGGGATCCACCCGCGCCCGTCGTCCCAGCCACTGGGTGAGGAACACCGTCAGCAGGGCGGCGAGGATCGCCCCGGTGAACATGATCCAGTTCGCCCGGGACCCGGTGACGAGGAATCCGATCGCGATGCCCGGCAGCACCGCGTGGCTCAGGGCGTCGCCCATCATGCTCTGCCTCCTCAGCACCAGCAGGCAGCCGGGTATCGCGCAGGCCAGGGCGCAGGCCGCCGCCACCGCGACGATCCAGCCATCGAAGAACGGGTTCCAGGTGGTCTCGATCATGCGATGGGCGCCTCCCCGCCGGGGCGGTCCTCGAGTCGGTGGGGGCTGCTTGGCAGGCCGCTCGCGGACCCCTCGGCGGACAGCTCGGCCTCGAGCTGCTCGAGGATGTCCATCGGCAGGAGGTGCTCGAGTTCGTCCGCACCTCGGTCCACGTGCCCCGAGTCGAATCGTGCATGCCGGATCAGGTAGTGCTCCCACAGCCGGTGTCGACGGACCACGGCCTCGGCCTCCCGACGGCCCGACTCACTCAGTCGGACAGTGGTTTCCCGGCCGGGATGCTCGACCACGGCCAGGCCCTCTCGATCCAGCGCCCGAACCGCCGCCTGCGCCTGACGGGTCTCCCACCCTCGACGCTCCGCGACCGCCTCGACCGTGCACTCCTCCTCCGTGGTGACCTCCAGGCACTCCAGGATCGCGCGCAGCGCGTGTTCCCGCCGGATACGGCGGGTCCGCCGCCCGGTCTGGATCGCCTGGTGCAGGAGGCCGTGGCGTCCGCCGAAGGACAGGCTCAGGAGGAACAGCCCGCCGAGTGCGAGCACCACCAGGGCACCCGACGGAAGCCGCGGGGCGATCGCGCTTGCCATCGCCCCGATCCATCCACCGAGCGCACCGAGCCCGCCCGCGATCAGCACCATGCGTCCGGTGGAGTCCGTCCAGAATCGGGCGGAGGCCGCGGGGATCACCAGGATCGCGATCACCAGGACCACGCCCACCGCCTGGAGCCCGACGATGACCACGCTCACCACCAGGGACATCAGCAGGAGATCGAGCTTCAGGACCGACAGGCCCCGCCCCCTCGCGAACCCCGGGTCGAAGCAGACCAGCCGGAACTCCTTGAAGAAGAGCAGGCAGACCACGCCGGTCCCCAGTGACACCGCACCGATCAGTATGGCGTCCGCCTGGAGCATGCTGGCGGTCTTGCCGTAGATGAACGACTCGAGTCCCGCCACGCTGGCGGAGGCGTGCTGCTGGGCGATCCCGAGCAGGGCCACCCCGGTTCCGAAGAAGGTGCTCAGCACCACTCCCAGCGCGGCGTCGTGCGAGACACGTCGTCCCTGATTGAGCAGCTGAATCACTGCGATCCCGAGGAGGCCGGCGCCGAGGGCGCCCAGCAGGAGGACGGGCATCGACCGTCCCTCGTAGCCCAGTCCGGTGGCCACCAGAAACGCGATGGCGATCCCGGGGAGGGTCGCGTGGCTGACGGCGTCCCCGATCAGGACTCGACGGCGCAGCAGCATGAAGGTACCGACCACCCCGCCCGCGGCCCCGAGCATCACCACGCCCAGTACCACGACCCGGGTGTTCCAGTTGGTCAGGAACAGCAGGTCCAGGAGGTGCTCCGCCTCCGTTGCCTCGCTCACGGCGAGCTCCCGTGCTTGGACAGGGCCTCCGAAGCCTCCTCGAGGAGGGTGAGCTTCCCGCTGTAGGTCGCCTGGAGGTGCTCGGGGGTGAAGACCTCCTCGGTCGGTCCGAAGGCGACCACCCTGGTGTTCAGCAGCAGCACGTGGTCGAAGTATCGTCGTACCGTCTGGAGGTCGTGGTGCACGACCACCGCGGTCCGCCCGGTTGAACGGAGCTCGCGCAGCAGCTCGACGATCGATTCCTCGGTGGCGGCGTCGACCGCCGCGAACGGTTCGTCCATGAGGTACAGGTGCGCGTCCTGGACGAGGGCCCGGGCGAGGAACGTCCGCTGTTGCTGCCCGCCGGAGAGCCGGGCGATCTGCCGGTCGGCGAAGTCCGCCAGCCCCACCCGCTCGAGCGCCTCCATGCCCCGCTCCTTCGCGGCGCGATTCACCCGGCGACACCAGCCGATCCGGTCGTAGAGCCCCATGCAGGCGACGTCCAGCACGGTCACCGGGAACTCCCAGTCGACGCTCTCCCGCTGCGGGACGTAGCCCACCATCCGCCGTCGGCTCTGGAAGGGCTTCCCGAAGATCCGGACCCGTCCGCTCAGGGTCGGGACCAGGTCGATCGCGGCCTTCACCAGCGTGCTCTTCCCCGCGCCGTTCGGCCCGACGATCCCCACCAGTGATCCGGGAGGGATGTCGAGGTCCACGTCCCACAGCACGGGGCGCCGGTCATAGGCCACCGTCATCGCGTGGATGGAGAGGGGGGAGTCCGCCGAATGCTCGCTGAAGGGGGGAGGACCCGTCTCGACTGGCTCCTTCGGGCCGTCCACCTCACGCACCCGGCCCGGATTCAGTCCCGTCCCGGGGACCGAGGGCGGTCGAGATGTTGCGAAGGTTGTGCCGGATCATGCCCGGCCAGGTGCCGGCCTCGGTCCCGGGTGCGCCCATCGAGTCCGCATGCAGTTCGCCACCGATGACGACGTCGCATCCCCGGGCGCGGGCCCCCTCCACCAGGGCCTCGACGGTCCGTGGGGGCACGCTCGACTCCACGAAGACCGCGGGAATGCCCCGGTCCTGGATGAGCACCACCAGGGCCTCGATGTCGGCGAGTCCCGCCTCGCTCTCGGTGGAGACCCCCTGGATTCCCCGGACCTCGATCCCGTTCGCGCGCCCGAAGTACTGGAAGGCGTCGTGGCTGGTGAGCAGGATCCGGTTCCGTTCGGGAATCGTGCCGATGCTGGACCGCCCCTCCGCGGAGAGGGTCTCGCAGAGCGTCATGAACTCCGCCTGGTTGCCGCGGAACTCCGCCTCGTGCTCCGGGATCAGCTCCACGTAGGCCTCGACCACCGGTTCGCTGCAGAACGCCCACAGTCGGGGATCGAGCCAGACGTGCGGGTCCGGCGGGGCCGTGGGACCATCCGGGGTCAGCAGGCGCTCCGCGGGGATCGACTCCGCCACGGGGATCGCGGGGATGCGGTCGCCGGTGGCGCGGAGCGCCTCGTCCAGGTTGCCCTCCAGGAGGAGCCCGTTGTAGAGGATCAGGTCCGCGTCCATCATGGTGGTCACGTCGTCGCGGTTGGGCTTGTAGAGGTGGGGGTCCACGCCCTCCCCGATCAGGCTGATGACCTCGACCCGATCCCCGCCGATCCGTCGGGCGAGGTCCGCGATGATGCCGTTGGTGGCGACCACCGTGACCGTGCCCGGCTCCGCCTCCCGCTCCGGCGAGGAACGTCCGCATCCGGTGGTGAGCAGCAGCAGGGCGACGAGTGGCAGGACTCTGTAGAAGGCGATCGGGTTCACGGGGAGCTCCTCTCCGGGTTGATGAAGCGACGCATCGCCTCGAGGGTCTGTGGGGAACAGTGGTGTTCGATTCCCTCGGCATCGGAGTCGGCGATCCGCTCGCTGACCCCGAGGTGCCTGAGGAACTCGGCGACGATCTGGTGGCGCTTCCGGGCCGCGGTGGCCATTCGGAGGCCGCTGGCGGTGAGGGTGACCGGATGGTGGGGCAGGGTCTCGGCCAGTCCGGCCTCGACCAGCCGCCCGACGGTCCGGCTCGCGGTCACGTGGGAGACCCCCACCCGCCTCGCGAGGTCCGTGATCCGGCAGACTCCATCGGTCTCGATGAGTTCCGCGATCAGCTCCACGTAGTCCTCGGCGACCTCCCGCGAGTGGTCCCGCCGCGTCTTCCTGAAGCCCTGGCTGGTCGATCTGCCGCTCATCGCTGGTTCGCTCCGGATGTAGCACTGACTACACAATGTAGCACATGCTACGCCCGGAGGGGCTCCGTGGCAACCCGGCCCGGATGCAGACGACGCCACGTCCCTGCAGATCGGGGGGCGTGGCGTCGTCGCGTGGCATCCGGTGGATGCAGGAGAGATAAGAGAGATCGTGCGGGGTGGGGGGGTGGTCCGGCTCAGGCGCTGGCGGCGACCAGTCCCTCCCGGCCGCGCTCGGGGGTGGACGCCCGCTCGGCCAGGCGACGAAGCTTGCCCAGTCCGCGGTGCTTCCAGTTGTTGATGGTGGTGACGGTCACTCCCAGCGCGCTGGCGGCGTGCTGGTAGCTGCAACCGTCCTGCACGATCAGGCGAAGTGCCTGTCGTTCATCCTCGGTCAGGGATTCCATCGCCTCGTCGACCTGGAAATTGTCCATGCCGATCGGTTCCGCCTGCCGGGTGACCCGCTCCGGATCCCCGTGCCGCTGGCGGAGGTCGTCCCGGACGGCGGTGTCCAGCAGTTCCCGCAGCCGGGCACTTCGTGCGTAGCGACGGCGCAGGAGGTTGTGCGCGACCTTGATGAGGTAGCTCACCGAGAGCTCGAGCTCCTCGAGTCTCGGGTGCTGGAGGAGTCGCACGAACACCTCCTGGGTGATGTCCTCGCCCACGTCGGTGGTGGTGCAGCGTCGGGTGAACGCGTACACGCGGTCGTAGTACTGGTCGAACAGCCTGAGGACGAAGTCGGCTCGGGTCTCGTTGGTGGTCATCTTCACTGGGCAGCTCCTAGTTTGCCCAACCTGGTCGTTGCATCCCCCAGCTCGGTCGGTGGCTGTGGAATGAGTCCCCTGCCGGCTGCTACGGGTTGCATCCGGTGGGTGCATCTATAAAATCACTTTCCGGCCTCGCTCTCTATGGGGTCTATTCCCCAATCCGCTCCGGCGTTGATCCGCCCCGCGGCTTGGAGGCCGATTGAGTACTTCCGGGGGATCCGTCATGGCCGGCCGATGTCCCGGTCCGCCGCTTCGTCACCCCCTCAGGGAACCCGTCTTGGACTCCATTCGCGTACTCGTCGCCGACGACCACGAACTCGTCAAGCAGGCCCTGGTGGCGCTCCTCGAGCAGGACCCCGCCATCGATACCGTATGGCAGGTCTCCACGGTGTCCGAGGCGATCGACGGGGTGGTCCGGCACCGACCGGACGTCCTCATCCTCGACATCGAGTTCCCGCCTTCGGCGCACTCTGGGATCCAGATGGACGTCTTCCACGCCGCCGAGGAGATCCGCCGACTCAACCCATCCACCAGGATCGTCATCATCTCCGGCAAGTCCGACGACTACTACATCGAGTCCGCGCTCCGGGTCGACGCCCGCGGCTACGTCTCCAAGTCGGACTCCCCGGAGCACGTGGTCAACGCCGTCCATTCCGTGGTCAGGGGGAAGGGGTACTTCTCGCCCACCATCCTCGAACGCATCAAGGTGGTCAGGAACGGTGCCCGGAAGGTCCGCTCGGAGCTCCTGACTGAACGGGAATGGGACACCCTGGGCTACCTCGCCGAGGGGAACTCCAAGAAGGAGATCGCCCAGCTGCTCGGGGTCTCGGTCAAGACCGTCGAGAAGCACACCCAGTCGATCATGGACAAGGTGGACATCCACGACCGGGTCAAGCTTTCCAACTGGTTCAACCGGGAGAAGGAGATGGGGCATTAGCCTCGATCCCTGATTCCGGCCCCGGGTCACCCGCCTCAGGCGTCCGGGGGCTCGACCACCCGAAGCTCGATCTCCGCCCGGAGGCCGCCTCCAGGGGCCTCCTCGAGGCTCAGCCGCCCTCCATGGTCCCGTACCGTGCGCTCCACGATCGACAGCCCGAGGCCCGAGCCGGTCCCGGCCGGGCGCGTGGTGGCGAACGGCTCGACCATGCCGGCCCGGCTCGCGGCCTCGATACCCGGCCCGTCGTCCTCGATCCGGAGTCGAACGTGCCCCTGGCCACCCTCCGGGGTCTCGGGCCCTTCCGCGCTCAGCCGGACCCTGCCCGGTCGCCCTGCCATGGCCGTCCTTGCGTTGTCCAGCAGGTTGATCACGATCCTCCACAGCCCCTCCTCGCTCATCCCCACGAAGGTCCGGGGGGGGACGTCGATCCGGACCTCGAGGAGGACGGACTCCCCCAGCCACGCCTTCGCCCGGTCCGCGAGGGACCCGAGCCCCGGGGCGATCGCGATCGAGCGGACGCGGCCGGGCCGTGCGTCGTTGACCTCGCGCAGGCGGGCGAGGATGCCCGGTGGTTGTTCGAGCGTGGACTGGAGCGCCTCGATCGTCCGCACGGCCTCGGGGTCGGTGAGGGTCCGTTGCAGGATCTGCAGCCGGCCCCCGATCGCGAACACCAGGTTGTTGTAGTCGTGGCTCGTGCTCGAGGCGAGGTACTCGATCACGCCGGCCCGGTCCCGGGCGCGGTACGTCTCCTCGAACTCCTGGACGGCGGTGCCACGGCCGCCCTCGGCGATCGCCTTGCCCAGGGCCGCGCCCAGGAGGCTCGTCGCCTCGAGAACCTCCGGGTCCAGGTCTCGATCCGGTCGATCGTCCTCGAGCAGGAGCACTCCCAGCAGTTCCCCGGCGTGCTCCACCGGGACCACCGTCGCCTTGCGGCAGCTGGCGAGGCACCACCCGTTGATTCGTTCCTCGAGGATCGCCCCGTCCGGATCCGAGTCACCGGGGAGGCTGAGCGGTCCGTCGGGGCCCGAGGCCTTCAACGTGGTCCGGACCTCGCGGTCCGCCAGCAGGTTCGTCAGGCACTCCTCCGCCGCAGGGAGGGGAGCGAGCTCCGGTCGCGTCCAGGTCGGGGGAGGCGGAGGGACGGCCGTGGTGGCGTCGCGCGCCAGGTGGAGGGAGACCCGGGCCAGTTGCAGGGTCGTCCCGAGCCCCTCGACCAGCTCCAGGAGGGTGCCCGGTGCCTCGCCGGCCGCCGGCACCAGTCGCCACAGGGCAAGCACGCGTCCAGCTCCGGCGGTGCCGCCATCGGCTGCCGCGGGGGCCTCCCGGGCCTGTTCCGCGATGCGAGTCGCTCCCGCGCCGAGGATCCTCGCCCCGAGGTAGCCAACCGCCACCAGCATGATCACGAGGAGGGCGCTGCCGATCCCGATCATGACCAGTTGTCCGGACTCGAGCTCAAGCACGGTCGACCCGCGCTTCCTCGACCGAGGTGCCACGGTGGGTTCGTCGATGCCCGGGAGGGGGCATCGACGAACCTCCCCGCCTGGACGGCGAGGAGCATGGAGTCGGATGGGTCGCGCTCATCCGGACCATGATAGTCCTTCCCGTACTCGCTGATTCACCAGCCGGTCCGAACCCCGGGTGCGGTGGTTCCCGAAACGCGACGGAGGCCCTCCAGGGGAGGGCCTCCGTTCGCTGATCCGAATACACCCGGCCGGACTCGAACCGGCAACCCGCTGGTTAAGAGCCAGCTGCTCTACCAATTGAGCTACGGATGCGACGACGAGGATAGCGTCTTCCCCGCCGTCGGCAACCCGTCGGGGCCAACGGACCGAGTTCAGGCCAGTTTCCATCCCTGCTCGAGCAGCGGCTTCGCCTTCTTGTACTTCATCTCCTGCCGGGCACCGGTCTGGGGATCGATCACCGTGACCACCTCGTTTCGACCGATCGCGGCCGCCTTCGGGGTGGATCGCGCCGCCCCTCCGGGGGGGCGGTTGCCCCGCGCCGCCTGTCCGGCCGCCCCGAGGGTCGCGGTGGCCGGTACCGCCGCCGCCGGACGGGGGGGCATGGTCCGAGCCGCCGGGACGGGCGCCACGGGGGCCGCTCCCCCGGCGCCGGCGGTGGCCGGGGTCGGGACGGGCCGGTCCGACGTTTCGCCCGCGGGGCGCACGTTCCCGTTCCCGGTCGGGGGCACCGCCACCTGCGGGGTCAGTCGTCCCTTCATGATCACGTCGGTGACCTTGTCGCGCACCGCGGAGTTCATCTCCTCGTAGAGCCGGGCCGACTCGCGCTTGAACTCGATCCGCGGGTCCTTCTGGCTGAAGGAACGGAACCCGATCGCGTCCTTGACCTGGTCCATCTGGTGGAGGTGGTCCTTCCAGGAGCTGTCCAGGATCTGGAGCAGGATCCAGCGTTCGAAGGTGGTCAGTTCCTTGCGGAACCCCCGCGCCACGGCGGTGGTGACCACCTCGGCGAGGCGATCGGGATCCTCCTCGACCTCCGCTCGCTCGGGATCGGTCAGGGTCACCTGCAGGTTGTCGCGGAGCCACTGGTCGACGGAATCCGCGGAATCGTGCTCGGAGGCGATCCGGCGGGCGCGTTCCTCGATGCGGTCGTCGTCCCACTTCTCCGACTGCTCGTGGAGCAGGCGGCGCAGCTCGTTGGGGTCGGTGGACGGCAGGGCGTTCGGGGACCAGTTCAGCTCGAAGCGGGCATTGACCCAGTTGGTGAACCGGGTGAGCGCGAGCTTCGGGTCGGCCTGCATGCCCGCGGCCGCCTCCTCGATCGCCTGGTCGACGGGATAGGTGCGCTCCCGGCGTCGATAGCTCTCGTGGGCCGCGTCCATGATCGTCGCCACGACCTGGTCCTGCTTCTCGGGATTCGGGAGCTCCGAGGCCTCCAGCTCGGTCATGAACTTCCGGTTGGACCACTCGACGAGTTCCCGCTGCTCCAGCTCGGGGACCAGGAACCGGTCGATGGGGTCGAGGGAGATCGCGTCGAACTTGGCGGACGCCGCGGCCTCGAACCGCTCCACCAGCTGCTGACGGTTGAGGTCCCGGAGCTCCTCGGCCTCGATCGAGGAGCCGTAGGTGTCGTTGCACCAGCCTGCGAGGCCGGACCAGTCCACGTACTCCGGGTCGGCCTCGTCGGGGATGTACTCCGCCGCGGTGACCCGGATCTCCGACGAGCTCTCCTCGGCGGTGTCGGTGCGGATGATCCGGTGGATGTCCTCCCGGTCCTTGTTGCGGAACCGCTCGGCATCGATGTGGATCCCGAACTCCTCGGAGACCCATTCGCTGATGCAGGCCCCGCGATGGTCCCGCCCGAGGTAGGTCCCGACGCTCTCCCAGACCGAGTCCTCGATGTGCTCGAAGATCGTGTCCCGGATCCCCTCGCCCTCGAGGATCGGCTGTCGCACGCCGTAGAAGGAGTTCCTCTGGTACTCCATCGGCTCGTCGTACTCCAGGATGTTCTTGCGCCACTGGAAGTTCCGCTCCTCGACCTTCCGCTGCGCACGGGCCACCGCCTTGGTGAGCATCCCCGCCTCGAGCACCACGCCCTCCTTGAAGCCGCTCCGCGAGAGCAGGGCGTTGATGGCCTTGCCCGCGAACATCTTCATCAGGTCGTCCTCGAGACTGAGGAAGAACCGGGAGGAGCCCTGGTCGCCCTGTCGTCCCGCACGGCCCCGAAGCTGGTTGTCGATCCGCCGTGACTCGTGGCGTTCGGTCCCGATGATGTGCAGGCCGCCCATGGATTCGACTGAGTCCCAGAGCTCAAGGCGGTGCAGGGGGGGGAGCCCCGCGCCATCGAGGGCATCCGAGAGCTTGCGGTCCCATTCCTCGAGCGCCGGACCCGATCCGGGCTGGTTCGGGATCCGGAGCCCCAGCCCCTTGTCCGCCAGCTCCTCGGCCATCTTGAGCATGATCATCCGTCGGGCCTCCGCCCCGTCCATCTCCGCCGCCTCGTCCTTCTTGAGACCGCAGCGTCGCATGCAGAGGTGCCGGTAGGCCTCGTCGATGATCCGCTGGTCCTCCCAGGCGGGGTCCACCGCCTTCCCGCAGACGTCGCGCAGCTTCCAGTGCTCGATCAGCTGCGCGCGGTCGATCGGGGGAAGCTTGATGTCGGTCCCGCGGCCCGCCATGTTGGTGGCGATCATGACCGCGCCGATGCCTCCGGCGTTCTTCACGATGTCCGCCTCCCGCTCGTGCTGCTTGGCGTTGAGGACCTCGTGCTCGATCCGGGTCTCGCGGGTCAGCATCTGGCTGAGCATCTCGCTCTTCTCCACGCTGGTGGTGCCGACCAGCACCGGTCGACCGGCGTCGTGGTAGTGACGGATCTCCTCCACGATCGACTGCCACTTGCCCTTCTCGGTCGAGAAGACCCAGTCATGCCGATCGTCGCGCTCCACCGGGACGTTGGTGGGGATGGAGATCACGTCGAGCCCGTAGATCTCGTGGAACTCGGTGGCCTCGGTGTCCGCGGTCCCGGTCATGCCCGACAGCCGCTCGTACATCTTGAAGTAGTTCTGGATGGTGATGGTCGCCATGGTCTGGGTCTCGTCCTTGACCGTGACCTTCTCCTTGCACTCCACCGCCTGGTGGAGCCCGTCCGACCACTGCCGTCCCACCATCTTGCGCCCGGTGTTCTGGTCGACGATCACCACCGACGACTGCCCCTGGTCGTCCGGCGAGAGCACGTAGTCGCGGTCGCGCTGGTAGACGGTGTGCGCCCGGATGGCCTGCTCGAGCAGGTGCGGCATGTCCACGTTCTCGCCGACGTAGAAGGATCCGATTCCGGACTTGCGCTGGGCCTCCGCGATCCCCTCGTCGGTGACCGTGGCCTTCTTCTTGTCCATCTCGACCTCGTAGTACTGCACGTGGCGATCGCGCTCGGCCTCCAGCTTCGGGAGTCGCTCCCGTTCCTGGGCCAGGCGGGCCTTCATCTCGGGGACCAGCTGCTTGTCGGAGGTGTTGCGGATGTCGCCCTCCAGGCCCGCGATCGCCACCTCGCAGCTCCCGACCTTCTCGTCGGCCCGGTTCCAGTCCGCCTGCATGGAGACCAGGTGGAGCGCCAGCTCGTCGGACAGCTCGTATCGCGGGCGGGACTGGTGGGCGAGCCCGGAGATGATCAGCGGGGTCCGCGCCTCGTCGATCAGGGTGGAGTCCACCTCGTCGACCACCGCGAACTCCCGGCGCTTCTGGAACTGTTCCGCGGGATTCAGCTTCATGTTGTCCCGGAGGTAGTCGAAGCCGAATTCGCTGGTGGTGCCGTAGACCGCGTCGCAGGTGTAGGCCAGGGCCTTCTCCTGCGGGCTCTGCATGTGCTGGGGGTGGATCGATCCCACCGTGAGGCCCAGCGCGCGGTAGAAGGGGAAGACCCAGTCACGGTCCCGCTGGACGAGGTAGTCGTTGACCGTGATCACGTGGACCTGCTTGCGCTCCACGCTCGCCAGGTAGGAGGCGAGGGGGGCGACGATGGTCTTGCCCTCCCCGGTCTTCATCTCCGCGATCTTGCCCTGCGCGAGGACCATCCCGCCGATCAGCTGGACGTCGAAGGGACGTGCCCGGAAGGGGGGTCGGGACACGGGATGCAGCGCCCGCACCGCGTGGTACAGCTCCACCGGGATGTCCACGAACTGCCAGGCGGGGACCGCCTCCCGACTGCCGGCGAAGGCACCGGCGGGCGGCTCGGGGTCGGTGGCCTCGATGGTCCGGAGGACCTCCTCGTAGAGTTCCCGGGCGGATTCGGGCAGGCACCCGGGGTCGAAGGATTCCTCGGGATTGAAGATGTTGCGGATGCCGACCGATCGGTCCATCGCCTCGCGGGCCACCGCGAAGACCTCGGGGATCATGTCGTAGGGCTTCTCGCCCTGTTCCACGCGATCCCGGAACTGGTCGGTCATGGCCCGGAGTTCCGGGTCGCTGAGGTCTCGATAGCGTGCTTCAAGCTGGTTGATCTGGTCGACCCTGGTGAGGTAGTGCTTCACCATGCGCTCGTTGCGCGTGCCGAAGACCTTCTTGAGGGCCGAACCGATGACGGGTACTGCCATGGCGGGTGCCTTTCGTTCGGCCACGGCGATTCGCCGTGGCGGCTGACGGGGGGTGTCTGGTGTGGTGCGTGGTGCTCGCGTCGCGATCGGCGCGACGCCCGGGTCCGTTCGCTCAGGCGCGGACGGGCGGGGGGAGGTTGCCACGGCGGCGTTCGAGTTCGAGCCGGGTCCCGGCGAGGTGCGCCCGACCACTGGGCATGGTGGGGCGGGGGGACTCGCCGACCTCGCGGTCGTCCTGCCATCCCCGGACCCGCGCACCGACCTCGGTCTGGCACGCACCGAGGCCCAGGTCGACCATCCGGTATTCGCGGGCGCAGTGTGCACGGGACGCCGCGTCGCCGAGCACGCTGGCGGTGAGGCCGGACACCGCCAGCATCAGGGCCAGCAGCGCGGTGGTGGCCCGCTGGTCGCGGCGTGGTTCGGGTTCTCGAGACGGGGTCGTCATGGGGAGGCGTCCTGCTGGCCGTGTGGTCCGGGCACCAGAGTATCTGCTGCAAATTCCCCCCGGGCAAGTGACATCCCGCATTCCGTGGGGTTAGGGTGCCTGCATGGACCACAGGCACCCGCACCCGGGGGCTCCAGCCTCCGCCAGCACCCCCGGACCCAGTGGGGAGACGGTCCCCGGCGCGGGGCTTGACGCGCCGAGGCTGGTGGTCCTCGGACGCGCCCAGGACGGCGGTCTGCCCCACCTCGGCTGCCGCCGACCCTGCTGTCTCCACGCACGGCGCGAGGGCCGGATCGAGCTTCCTGCCTGCCTGGGCCTGATCGGCCCCGGCGACCGGACCCTGCACCTCGTGGAGGCCACGCCCGCGATCGTCGAGCAGGTGGAGCGCCTGCACGAGCTGGCGTGCGGCCGACCTTCCGACGGGCCCCTCCTGGACGGGATCCTGCTGACCCACGCGCACATCGGCCACTACCTCGGACTGGCCCAGCTGGGGCGTGAGGTGGCGGGGACCTCGCGGTTGCCCCTCCACGTCTCCCCGCGGGTGGCCGGGCTCCTTCGCACGAACCAGCCCTGGGGCCAGCTGGTCGAGCTCGAACAGGTGCTTCTGGAATGCTTCGAGCCGGGGGGCTCCCTGTCGCTGATCCCCGGGGTGGTGGTGGAGCCGGTACCGGTCCCGCACCGGGATGAGTTCTTCGACACCATGGCCCTCAGGTTCCGGGGTCCGGAGCACTCGGTGCTCTTCCTGCCCGACATCGATTCCTGGGACGCACCGGAGCTGCCGGCCGGCTTCCTCGAGGGACTGGTCGACGAGGTCGACGTCGCCTATCTGGACGGGACCTTCTACGACGGCCGCGAGCTGCCCCCGGGACGCATCCGATCCATCCCGCACCCCCCCATGGTCGACACCATGGATCGACTGTCGGAACGGGCTCGAGCCCGTCCGGGGGCGATTCGATTCACCCACCTCAACCACAACAACCCGGCCTTGCACGAACCGGACCTGCGTCGACGCATCGAGGACCGCGGCTTCCGCCTGGCGGAACCCCACGAGGTCGTCGGGCTCTGAGGTCCCGCTGCGGGAACGGGGAATGGGCCGGCCCGGATTCGAACCGGGGTCTCGCCGATTATGAGTCGGGGGCTCTGGACCGCTGAGCTACCGGCCCGCGACCAGACGATACCCACTGCCGGGGGTTTCTTCAGGCGGTTTGCGCCACCCGTTGCCGCTTATCTGCAAGATCGCCCTGCAGCGAATCACCCTTGCGCACGGGGCGGATGTTGACCCTCGGGGTCGGCAGCTGGCTGGGGGCGCACTCCGCCATCCGCATGCTCACCACCACCATGCGCTGGTCCGGTTCCGGTCGAGTGACGTTCGCATCCCGCTTTGCATCGAGCAGTTCGACGATCCTGCCCATGAGTTCGGAGAGCTCCTCACGCTCCCGCAGGTCGAGGTACTCCCAGCGGATCGCATACTCGGAATCCTCGTGGTGTGGTGCGTCCGACCTCGCCTGGTTCTCGGAGGCCTCGCGCAACCAGCTCCGCTGCAGGGTCTCGACCTTGTCCATGGCGTCCGGGTCGTCGGGGTCGAACTCGATGACGATCTCGTCGTGCGTTGCGGCGTAGATCACGGGGGCTCGCCGGGCGACCCCTTCCCGGTGACCCACCGGCTCGATGAGTTCGGCGCTCTCGAGGGCGCGCACGTGGTAGTAGAGGTTGACGGGATTGGTCCCTGCCGCTTCCGCCAGCTCGAGGATGGTGCAGGAACCCAGTCGGCGGATCAGTTCGAGGAGCCTCATCCTGATCGGTGATTCGAGGGTCTTCCACACCTGTCGGCACTCGACGCCGACGAAGAGCGTACGGTCCGACTCGTCGGATCCCAGTTCAGGGGCAATGCGGGTACCGATGCTCTGCTGCATCTCTTTCTCCAGTCTGGATGACTTGATGGAAGTCGCGTCGCTTCATTTAATCAGCAAACGCATCCCATGGCCAGCTTTCACCCTGGAGTCCGTGGCCCCCGGGGTCATTATCGGTCCAGCCGCTCCTAGAGGTCGTCCCTGAGTTCGGACTCCTCGAGGATGTAGAGCCCCACCAGCCAATCCTGGATCAAGTAGGGATCGACCTTCATCCGCCCCGTGACGGTCCCGTAGTTGAAGGAGTGCTTGGGGCCCGTGGGAACCGCTTCCTGGAGCCGCACCTCGATGGCGTCGAACGGCGTCGGGGGAACCCCGATGCAGCAACCGTCCCACTGGTTGAGCATGACCAGCATCTCGCTCGACTCCCCGGTGACCAGGGGAAAGGCGGTGTGACCGGCGATCGTGACCCACTGGTCATCGAGCAGGGCGATTCGCTGGGGGAGGTCGTCGACGCCCTGGCGCGGCTTGTAGACCCCGCCGGCACTGAAGAGGTACTCCCAACTGGGCAGGTATGGATCCTCGAGGGTCCCGGACCCCTTGAGCTCGAACTCGCCGTCGACCCTCAGCTCGGTCGGGCCCGTGCGGACGATGGTGCCGGGCACGACGGTGGCGTGCGCGATGGTTCGGTCCATCCCGAGGTCAAGCCCGGTTTCCTCCGGCGCCATCCGGGTCATGTAGACCTCCGTGGGGGCCACGGCGGGTTCAGCCGGCGTGTCGGCGGGTGCCATCCGTTCGCCGGCCGGACTGTCGGGGGAGGTGGCAGGCGTGTTTGGATCATCGGGGAGGGGGGCCGTTGTCGGGTCCGGTGGCGCGGGTGATCCCGGCAGCTGCGCTGTGGTGGACCTTCTGGGGGGGAGCGACGATCCCGTCTCGGTCCACGCGGCCCCCGGCCCTGCAGGCTCCGGCCGCCGCTCGAGGGTCCAGAGGATGATCGTCGCGATGCCAGCGACGGCGATGATCGACCAGAACGTTCGCACGGTGCCTCCTAGTTCACTGATGGACCCATGATAGTCGGTGCCCTCAGGCCAGGGGGCGCAGGCTCCTCGAGACCGATGTCCGGTATCCCTTGACGGCCGGCGCGATCCCTGCGATCGCCGAGAGCAGGATGGTGGCGAAGATGACCGCCAGCAGGAGCAATGGATCGAGCTGAGGCTCGATCACCAGTCCAAGCTGAGCCCGCAGCTGATCGGCCACCATCCATGTACCGAGCAGGCAGACTCCGATGCCAGCGACCGCCCCGACCAGGCCGATGACCGCGGATTCGGTCACCACCAGGCTGAAGATGCGCTGCTTGGGGCAGCCCAGCACCCGCATGATCGCGATCTGTCGCCGGCGCTGCTCCATCGAATTCCACAGGGCAAGGAGGATCCCGATGCCCGAGGAAAGCAGGATCACCACCCCCATCGCGACGAAGAGCCGATCCACGCTGCCCACGATCGAGAAGAGCCGGTCCACCTGGTTGCTGGGCGAGGCCACGGTGATCGAGGTATCGCGGCGGAGCTGATCGAAGGCCTGAGGGAGCACTGCGGAGACCCCGGAGCCACCCCGGGTTGGCACGTTCAAGAGGATGCCAGTGATCAGCTTGTCCTGGTCCTCAAGGTCCGCGGCGGTGAGGGTGGGGTGGTGGTGCCCATGGTGGCCGTGGTCGTGGTCGTCCGCGTGGTCGTGATCGTGATCGTGCGCGTGCTCGTGATCGTG
>PKCS01000092.1 GCA_002862305.1 Phycisphaerae bacterium
TGGGCGGGCCACGGGACCGGCTGGGACCTGGCGAGCCCGCTGGTGCAGGGGCCCGCGGGAGGCATGCCGGAGGAGAGCCAGGTCGTGCAGCGCGCACTCGAGGTCCGGCTGGACGTGGCGGCGGCCCAGCAGCTGGTCCAGGCCGCGGAGGCGGAGCTCAGGCTCGCCGGGTTCACCCGGATCCCGGAGGTCCAGTACCGCATCAGCTGGAACCGGAACTTCGGGGATCGACCCGGGCTCTTCAACGGGAGTTCGGTCTCGCTCCCGATCCTCGACACCGGGTACGCGCACATCGCCAAGGCCCTCGCCCAGCTCGAGACCGCGAACCTCGACGCCGCGATCCTCCGCCAGGACGTGATCACCGAGGCGCGGGTCGCGTTGAACACCTGGTACCAGGCCGAGGAGCAGCTGCTGCTGTTCGACGAGGTGCTGGTCGAGGAGTCCGAGCGGGTGGTGAAGAGCTCGGAACTGGAATTCAAGGCGGGCTCGGTGGACTCCACCGAACTCCTGCTCAGCCAGCAGCAGATGATCCGGCAGCAGCTGGAGATGCTCGCACACAAGCGGCAGTCCACGTTGGCGTGGATCGCCGTCCAGACGTCGGTGGGTGGTTCCTTCGACATCCCGCTCGAACGACCCGTGGTCGAAGTGGAGACGCATTCATGAACCGGAGACGATCGATCAAGGACCTCGCACCGGACGCGGCGGGACGGATACCCGCTCCGTCGCCGAGGTGGTTCTCGCGACTGGTGGTTCCCACCGGCATCGTGGCGGCGGCACTCGGGCTCCTGCTGGTCATGGGCTGGCGGGGGCTGGCCCCCGGGACCCCGGTCCGGACGGTGACCGCGGTGGTGCGGACGGTGCCCTCGATGGCCGTCGAGCAGTCGGAGGTCGAGGAAGGATCGGTGATCCGGGCCCCGGGCTGGGTGGAGCCGGATCCGAACCCGCTGTTCGTGGCCGCCCTCACCCAGGGGATCGTCGAGGACGTCATCCCGCTGGAAGGGGACCGGATCGAGGTCGGGGACCTCGTCGCCACCCTGGTGGACGAGGATGCACGGCTCTCGGTCAAGAAGGCGAGGGCCCGCCTGGAGTTCGCGGAGGCGAATCGCGAGATCGCGGCCTCCTCCGCCAAGGCCGCGGCGACCGAACGCAACGAGCTGGTGGAGCCGACCCGCCGGGTCGCGCTGGCCAAGGCGAGCCTCCTCCAGCTGCAGGCCGCCCTGAGCGAGTTCCCGACCCTGATCCGGAGCGCGGAACTGGAACGCGACCAGCTCCAGGACGAGATCGACCGCAAGGAACCCCTGGTCGACGACGGTGCGGTCGCGGAGGGCGTGGTGGTCAGGCTTCGCATGAAGCTCGACTCGAGCGAGGCGAGGATCGGCAGCCTCCGGGAGCAGCGCAAGGCGGCGGAAGCGAGGGTCGAAGCGGCCCGGGCCGAGGTCGTCGCCTCCGAACGCGACTTCGAGCTGCTGGTCCACGAGACCCTCGAACTGGAGAAGGCGTCCGGGCAGCTGCTGCGGGCGACCGCCGAACGGGACATCGCACGGGCCGAACTCGAGGAGGCGGAACTTCGACTCGAACGCTGCCAGGTGCGGTCCACCCTCGCGGGGGTGGTCATCGAACGACTCAGCGGGCCCGGTTCCACGATCAACTTCGGGAACGGGACCCACGGAGCGCACCTCATCCACCTCTTCGATCCCGACCACCTTCAGGTCCGCGCGGACATCCCGCTGGGGGTGGCGGCCCGGGTCGGGGTCGGGCAGGCGGCCGAGGTCGTGGTGGACCTGCTGCCGGACCAGACGTTCCGGGGCGAGGTCACGAGGTTCCTGCACAAGGCGGACATCCAGAAGAACACGGTCGAGGCCAAGGTCCGGATCCACGACCCCTCCCCCCTGCTCAAGCCCGAGATGCTGGCCCGGGTGCGCATCCTCCCCGCGCAGGCGTCGGGGACCGGCGAGGTCGAGCGGACCATCCAGCGGGTCTTCGTCCCGAGTGACGCGATCGTGGGAACCGAGGACGCCCCCGAGGTCTGGGTCGTGGAGGACCTGCAGTCCGGCCGGGGGACCGCCCGGCGGCGTCCGGTGACCCTCGGCACCGCCGAGGAATCGGGCTGGCGCGAACTCCGGGACGGGGTCCTTCCCGGAACGAAGGTGATCCTCGACGGCGGGGAACTCGACCAGGGCGATGCCGTGGTGGTCGAAGGAAGCGAGGCGTGAGATGACGTTGATACGGTGCGACAAGCTGACCCGCGTGTACCAGGGCGGGGTGGAGGAGATCCGGCCGCTCGACGAGCTCGACCTCGCCATCGACCGGGGACAGTTCGTGGCCCTGATGGGGCCGTCGGGGTCGGGCAAGACCACCCTGCTGAACCTGCTCGCCGGCATCGACCGACCGACCTCGGGGAGGCTGGTCATCGACGACCAGTCGATCGGGGAACTCTCGCGGAACGAGCTGGCGGCCTGGAGGGCCGACCACGTCGGCTACGTCTTCCAGCTCTACAACCTCGTCCCGGTCCTGAACGCCTACGAGAACGTGGAGCTCCCGCTGCTGCTCAAGCCGATGAGCCAGCGTGAACGGCACGAACGGGTGAGCGCGGCGCTGGAGGTGGTCGGGATCGCGGACCGGCACGCGCACTATCCACGCCAGCTCTCCGGCGGGCAGGAACAGCGGGTGGCGATCGCCCGCGCGATCGTGACCGAACCCACCCTGCTGCTGGCGGACGAACCCACCGGGGACCTCGACAAGGCCTCGGCGACCGCGGTGATGGAACTGCTCAAGCGGCTCAACCAGGAGCAGGGACGGACGATCGTCATGGTCACCCACGACACCACCACCGCGGAGTACGCGGACCTGCTGCTGCACCTCGAGAAGGGGCGGCTGCTCGAGAAGGAGGAGGCTTCCACGTGAAGATGATGCTGCGAACGATCCCACTGGTGCTCAAGCAGATCACCCGGAGCCCGATCCGTTCCGGCCTGACCGTCGGGGGCATCGCCATCGCGATGTTCCTCTTCTGCTTCGTGGAGGCGATGCGGGACGGGGTCGGCGAAGCCACCAACGCCAGCGCGGAGGACGCCACCCTGATCGTCTATCGCCAGAACCGGTACTGCCCCTTCACCAGCAAGCTGCCCCAGTACTACGGCGACCGGATCGAGGAGATCGAGGGCGTGACCAGCGCGGTCCCGGTCCAGATCACGGTCACCAACTGCCGGGCGTCGCTCGACGTGGTGACGTTCCGCGGGGTGCCGGTGGGCGAGCTGGAGGACGTCCTCGAACCCGGCTGGCGGATCGCCGATGGATCGCTCGCCGAATGGCGGACCCGTGGCGACGGCGCGCTGATCGGGGAGGCGATGGCGAACCGCCGGGGCATCGGGGTGGGTGACCGGTTCAGCGCGGCCGGGATCACCGTCTACGTGGCGGCGATCCTCGAGTCGGACGCGGCGCAGGACCGGAACGTGAGCTACGTGCAGCTTCCCTTCCTGCAGGAGACGCTGAAGACCGGAGGGACCGGGGGCGTGGTCACCCAGTTCTCGGTCCGGGTGGACGACCCGCTGGTGATGGAGGAGGTCGCGCGCGCGATCGATTCCGAATTCAGGTACGACGAGCACCCCACCTCCACCAGCTCCGAGAAGGCGTTCGTGGGTCGTGCGGCCCGGGACATCATCGAGATCGTGGGGTTCGCCACCTGGCTGGGCTGGGGTGCGCTGGTGACGGTGTTCGCCCTGGTGGCCAATGCGATCGTGCTGGCGATGCGGGACCGGATCCGCGACCACGCGGTGCTGCAGACCCTGGGGTTCACCGGGGGCTTGATCGGGTTCATGGTGGTGTTCGAGGGCGCGGTGCTGGGGATCGTGGGCGGCGGGATCGGGACCCTCGCGGCGTGGGGGATCGCCCGGGTCGGCCACTTCAGCATGACCATGGGGGGCACCAACATCGAGATCTCCTCGAACCCCATGCTGCTGGTCCTGGGGATCGCGCTGGCGGTGGCGCTCGGCATCCTCGCCGGTGTGGTCCCGGCGTGGCGGGTCTCGAGGCGCGAGATCGCCCATTCCTTCAGGACGGTGTGACGGAACCATGAAGCTCCTCCCGATCAGCTACGCCACGCGCAACCTCGCCCGAAGCCCGGGACGGGCCGGCCTGTCGATCGGGGGAAGCATGCTGGTGGTGCTGCTGGTCCTGGCCTCCGCGGGATTCGTGACCGGGATGCGGACGTCGATCGTCGCCAGCGGCAGCACCCGCAACACGATCCTGATGGCGGCGGGATCCGTGGAGAGCATCGAACGCAGCGAGGTCGGCATGCAGACCTCGGGGATCCTCGCCGCGAGCGTCGAGGGCCTGAGGCGGCTCGGCGGGGTCGAGGCGATCTCGCCGGAGATCCACATCGCGATGCCCGTCTCCCGGACCGACCCCGCCGGCGGGATGAACACCGGCGGCTCGGTGGTCTTCCGGGGGGTGACGCCCGCGGCCTGGCTCGTCCACGAAGGGGCCCTGCTCGAGGCGGGCCGGCCCCCGGAGGCGGGTCGGGGCGAGGTCATCCTCGGCCGGATGGCCGCTCGATCGCTGGGGTTCGACCCGGCGTCGACGTCGATCGGGAACCGACTGTGGGTCGGTGCCGAACCGCTGGACGTGGTGGGGATCCACTCGGGCTCGGGGAGCGTCATCGAGGGCGAAGCGTGGATCGACCTCCTCGACCTCCAGGTGATCGCGCAGCGGGATTCGCTCTCGTGCGTGGTGCTCACCCGGGACGAGGCGACCCCGGAGTCGATCAACGACTTCGCGGTGAGTCGGCTCGACCTCGAACTGGTGGCGATCGAGGAGACCGACTACTACGCGACGCTCGCATCGTTCTACCGACCGATCCAGTGGATGGTGGTGCTGACCGCGATCCTGGTGGCGTTCGGCGGCATCGTCGGCGGACTGAACACGACCTACGCCTCCTTCGCCAGCCGGGTTCGGGAACTGGGCACCCTCCAGACGATCGGGTACTCGAGGCCGGCGATCATGATCAGCCTCGTGCAGGAGTCGCTGCTCGCCAGCGCGATCGGGGCGTTGCTCGCCTGCGTGATCGGCCTGGTGCTGATCGACGGGATCGCGATCCGCTTCTCGATGGGGGTCTTCGGCATCCGGATCGACACCCTGGTGGTCGCGGGGGCCCTGGCCACGGGACTCCTGCTGGGAGTGCTCGGCGCGCTGGTGCCCGCGTGGCGATGCCTGCGGCTCCCGATCCCGGAGGCACTGCGGACCAGCCTGTGAGCGGAGCCGCGGGAGCGGGGCCGCGGGCTGGTACCATGCAGCGCGACGCCCCCGGGACCCGAGGACCATGAGCACCCCGAGCAGCACGAGCATCCAGGCCATGGAGGGTCGACGTGGCTGACCGCCCGGTCATCCTCGCGGTCGACGTCGGCACCTCCGGCACCAAGGTGCTGGCGGTCGATGCCTCGGGTCGCGTGCTGCACGCCACGCAGTCGACGCATGCCTGCGAACATCCACGACCGGGGTGGGCGGAACAGGACCCCGAGCAATGGCACCAGGGGACGCTGGACGCGCTGAAGTCCCTGCTCGGGACCGGGGTGGTCGCGGCCGAGGACGTGGTGGCGATCGGGCTCGCCGGCCAGATGCACGGGCTGGTGGCCCTGGACGAGGCCCGGGAGGTGGTCCGACCCGCCATCCTGTGGAACGACCAGCGGAGCTCGCCCCAGTGCGACCGATGCACGGAGGCACTGGGACGCACGTTCCTGCTGGAACACACCGGCAACCTGATGCTGCCCGGGTTCACGGTGCCCAAGCTCCTCTGGATGCGCGAGCACGAACCCGACCGGTTCGAGTCGATCAGGCACGTGCTGCTTCCCAAGGACTACGTGCGCTTCCGGCTGGGGAGCCGGCTGGTCACCGACGTCAGCGATGCCTCGGGGACCGGTGTCTTCGACTGCGGGCGACGCGACTGGTCGACCGCCATGCTCGAGGCCCTCGAACTCCCCGCGGACTGGTGGCCCCGGGCCGGCGAGAGCGTGGAGGTGGTCGACCACCTCGGTGCCGGGGCGGCCCGTGCCACGGGCCTGCTCGAGGGGACCCCGCTGGTCGCGGGGGCCGGGGACCAGGCCGCGAGCGGGGTCGGGAACGGGATCACCCGGGAGGGGCTGGTCTCCGCGACGATCGGGACCTCGGGCGTGGTCTTCGCGTCCAGCGACGACTGGCGATACCCGGAGGACGGGTCGCTGCACGCCTTCTGCCACGCGATCCCGGACACCTGGCACCTCATGGGGGTGATGCTCAGCGCGGGCGGGAGCTTCGACTGGTTCTGCCGGTCCCTGATGCCCGACGTCATGGAACGCGGCCGAAGCGAGGGACGGGATCCCTTCGAGGTCGTCACCGAGGGAGCCGGGCGGATCGAGCCGGGCGCCGACGGACTGGTGTTCCTCCCCTACCTCAGCGGGGAACGGACGCCGCACGTCGATCCGGACGCCCGGGGCGGGTTCGTGGGCCTGACCCCCCGACATGGCCGCGACCACCTCGCGCGGGCGGTGATCGAGGGCGCGATCTTCGGACTCGGTGACTGCCTCGAACTGGTGACCCGGATGGGGATCCGGCCGGATTCGGTCAGGCTCTCCGGGGGTGCGGCCGCGAGCCCGCTCTGGCGATCGATCTGCGCGGACGTCTTCGGCTGCCCGACGGTGGAGACCACCACCCGGGAGGGTACCGCCTACGGGGCGGCGATCCTCGCCGGGACGGGGGTGGGGCTCTGGCCGGACGTCCCCACCGCCTGCGAGGCGGTGGTGCGGGAGACCCGCCGGGTCGAACCCTCCGGGGACCGCGAACGCTACCGGATGCTCCACCGACGATTCGCGGCGCTGTATCCCGCACTTCGTCCGTGGTGGTCCCGCCCGGAGGGGCTAGAGTAGGGCATGCTCGTCGGCATAGCGCTCTCCATCTCGATGCTGCTGATCGGATACGTCGCGTGGATCACCATCCAGCGTCGCGAGGCCGGGGACGATGCCCTGGAGGCGAAGCTCAAGGCGGACGACGAACGAGCGCTGGCGGGGCGACAGGCCGACGCGGAATCGCGGCAGGGACCGGACCCCCGCTGAACTCAGACGAACCGACGGGCCGCCCGGCTGGAATTCACCGCGTCCTGCAGGTGCCGGCCGGGGCACAGCGTGCTGGAGAGTTCACGATGGGTCCGGACCCGGGCGGTCGGGATCCGGTAGCGGGTCCTCAGGTCGACCACCAGCAGCTCCAGTCCGCGGACCTGGTCCCGGGAGGGGATCTGCTCCTCGAAGTTGCCGAGGCAGAGGATCCCGATGTTGCATTCGTTCTGGTTCTTGACGTGGGCGCCCTGGTACCTCAGGGACCGGGCCTCCCACGCACGACCGGCACGGTCGACCACGAAGTGGTAGCCGATGTCGCCCCAGCGACCGCCACCGTCGCGGTTGAGGTGGGCCCGACGGATGACCTCGATGCGGCGGGCCACCTCGCCCTTGGAGGTGGCGGCGAAGGGCGGCATCCCGTCATGATGGATGGTGATGCGGTTCGGGGTGCCCATGGGGTTGATCCGACTGACGATCGGCCCCCCCTTCGCCCAGTAGCTGCGGGCCACCACCGGGGACCTGGAACCGGCGTCGGGGCGGGCCGGAGCGGGCACCGGCGTGCCTTCCACGGCCAGCGTGGAGGCGTCCGGCCATTCCGGCTGCGGGAGCGCGGTCCGGGTGCGGGGGGTCGAGCATCCGGCGAGCAGGCCGAGTCCGGCCAGCAGCACGAGCCGACGGCCATGGTCATGACCGGGGGACTCGATCGGGATGGGATCGAGCGATGGATCGTGTGGTTGGTTGCTGGCCACCGTGACCTCCTCCTGGGCTGGGTGCACCCGACGCGTCCGTGTCGGATGGGTGGTTCGATGGGGAAATTCATCGACCGGGCAGGTGCCCAGCCTCCAGTATACGGGGGGGGTGGCGGGCTGCTCGGGAGGAGTCTCAAAACCACCTCAGATCGAGTGGGGATGGGGGGTCCGAAGCCCACGGATTCCCTTGTTTTTAGCTATGATGAGCGTCTTCCAGATCAGAGGAACACCCCCCCAAGATGACCGACACCAAGGCCAATCCCGACCCCGAGAACCAGGGGACCTACACCTCGGACGACATCCAGGTCCTGGAGGGCCTGGAGGCGATCCGGAAGCGTCCCGGGATGTACGTCGGCGGGACCGGCCTGCCGGGGCTCCACCACCTGGTGTACGAATGCGTGGACAACGCGATCGACGAGGTCATGGCGGGCTACGCCTCCATGGTCACGGTCCGGATCGGGGTGGACGGGTCCTGCATGGTGACCGACGACGGTCGCGGCATGCCCCTGGACCCCATGAAGCACCCGGACCCCGAGATCAACGGACGCCCCGCGGTCGAGGTGATCCTGACCAAGCTGCACGCGGGCGGAAAGTTCGACGACAACGCCTACAAGGTCTCCGGCGGGTTGCACGGGGTCGGGGTCAAGTGCGTCAACGCCCTGTCCGAGTGGACCGAGGTCGAGGTCATCAAGGAGGGCAAGGTCCATGCGATCCGGTTCGCGCGGGGGGACCTCGACAGCGAGCTGGAGGTGGTGGGCGACGCGCCGTCGGGATCGGTCGCGGGCACCAAGATCACCTTCCTCCCGGACCAGGAGATCTTCCCGGACCGGGGCTTCCGGTACGAGATCCTCCAGAAGCGGCTGAGGGAGCTGGCCTACCTCAACGCCGGGGTGACGATCAGGTTGATCGACGAACGGGTGGATGCCAGCGGCAAGATCCGGGACGAGACCTTCCACGACCCGGAGGGGCTCGCCGGGTACGTGCGGCACCTGAACCTCGCCAAGACCGACATGAGCCCGGTGGTGGCGTTCACCGACGAGGACGAGTCGATCGGCCTCCGGGCGGAGATCGCCCTCCAGTACACCGACGCCACCAACGAGAACCTGCTCCCCTTCGGCAACAACATCTTCAATCCCGACGGCGGCACGCACCTCGACGGCTTCAAGAAGGCGCTCACGCGGGTCATCAACCGCTACGCCCGCAAGAACGACCTGCTCAAGGACATCACCCCGTCCGGGGAGGACCTGCGGGAGGGACTCACCGCGATCATCTCCGTCAAGATCACCGATCCGCAGTTCAACAACCAGACCAAGGAGAAGCTGATCAACCCCGAGGTGGAGGGGTTCGTCAGCCACTCGATCACCGAGAGCTTCGGATCCTGGCTGCAGGAGAACCCGGCGGACGCCAGGAAGATCTGCACCCGCGCGGTGCTGGCGGCCCAGGCCCGGGAGGCCGCGAGGCGAGCCCGGGAACTGATCAAGCGCAAGGGCACCCTGGACACCGCGGGAATGCCCCACAAGCTCTCCGACTGCTCGGAGAAGGGCGAGAACACCGAGCTGTTCATCGTCGAGGGCGACTCGGCCGGCGGCAGCGCCAAGGGTGGTCGAGACCACCGCATCCAGGCGATCCTGCCCCTGCGCGGGAAGCTGTTGAACGTCGAGAAGGCCCGGTTGGACAAGGTGCTCGGCTTCGAGGAGATCCGGACGCTGATCACCGCGCTGAAGTGCGGGATCGGTGACGAGTTCGACGTCACCAAGCTCCGCTACGGCCGGGTGATCATCATGACCGACGCCGACGTGGACGGCTCGCACATCCGGACCCTCCTGCTCACCTTCTTCTTCAGGCAGATGCCGGAACTGGTCAGGCAGGGCAAGGTCTTCATCGCCCAGCCCCCCCTCTACCAGGTCCTGCGCGGCAAGAAGTCCCAGTTCGTCCTGAACGACGAGGAGATGAACGGGGTGCTCGTCGAGCTGGCCCTGCAGCATGCGCACCTCGAGATCCGGGACGACCGCCAGGAAGTCGAGCGGACCATCGAGGGCGTCGAACTGGAGAACCTCATCCGGTCCCTGGGGCGCATGGAGGAGCTGGCCGAGGTCAGCTCCCGCCGCGGGATACGCTTCGACGACCTGCTCGAGAGCCGGCACCGCGACCCCGAGGGGGCGCAGCGACTGCCGACCCACATGACGAGCTGGGCCGAGGGCGAGGACTTCGCCTGGAGCGAGACCGAGGGCCGGGAGCGGGCCAAGGAGAAGGGACTGGTCCTCGACGAGTTCTCCGCCGCGGAGGACGAGCTGCGGGCCCCCAATCGCGCGAGCATGCGCGAGCTCCACGAGAACCGCGAGCTTGCGCGCATCTTCGAGCAGATCGGCGCGCTGGGCATCGAGATCGAGGACTGGTCGACCCAGCAGGAGGAGGCGATCACCGGGGAACTGATCCCCACCCGCTACGCGTGGATCCTGCGGGACAAGGACGGGAAGGTCCAGGACTCGATCGAGGTCCCGAACGTCCCGTCGATCCTCGAGTCGCTCCACGAGGTGGGCCGGCGCGGCATCGACGTGAAGCGGTTCAAGGGCCTCGGGGAGATGGACGCGGAACAGTTGTGGGAGACCACCATGGACCCCACGATCCGGACCCTCATCCGGGTCACCTGGGACGCGGCGAGCGAGGCCGACGGCCTCTTCTCCACCCTGATGGGGGAGAACGTCGAACAGCGCCGCAAGTACATCGAGGACCACGCCCTCGAGGTCAAGAACCTCGACATCTGACCGAGGCTATCGATCCAGTGCGGGGTCACCGAACCCGGCGCCCGCGAAGCCCCGGGCCCGGAGCACGCACGCGTCGCAGTGTTCGCAGGGACGCCCGGCCTCACCGGGGTCGTAGCAGGAGTGGGTGTGTTCGAGGGGGACGCCGAGGGCACGCGCGCGCCGGACGATGTCCGCCTTGCCGAGCTCCACCAGGGGGGTGACCACCTCCAGTCGGGCGCCCTCCACCCCGTCCCGGGTCGCCAGGTTCGCCATCGCCTGGAACGCCTCGATGTACTCGGGTCGGCAGTCCGGGTAGCCCGAGTAGTCGATCGCGTTCACCCCGATCCAGACCTCGCGGGCATGGCGGACCTCGGCATGGGCCAGCGCGAGGGAGAGAAAGACGGTGTTTCGCGCCGGCACGTAGGTGACCGGGATCGCGGCCCCCTCGTCCAGCGCGTCCTTCGGAACGGCCAGGTCCGTGGTCAGGGCGGATCCGCCGAAGACGCCGAGGTCGATGTCCATGACCACGTGCTCCGCCACCCCGAAGTGCTCGGCGATCCGGCGGGCCGCGGTGAGCTCGTGCTCGTGCCGCTGGCCGTAGCGAAAGCTGAGTGCGTGGCAGGTACGGCCGGCGGCGGTGGCCTCCGCGAGGACCGTGGAGGAATCCAGGCCACCGGAAAGGAGGATGATCGCCGGCTCCCCGCTCATCTGATCACACCGGACCGGGAACCGCGTCGAGCACCTTCTGCATGATCCGCCGGGTGGTCAGGGTGTCCCCGGCGTGCATGTAGGTCCGACTGATGATGCGATGGGCGCACACGGGGATCACGTTGGTGGTGACGTCGTCGGGGGTCACGAAGTCGCGATCCGCGAGGAGCGCGGTCGCGCGAGCGGCCTGAGACAGGGCGAGGGCGCCACGCGGGCTCACCCCGACCTGCAGCTCGTCGTTCTCGCGGGTGGCCCGGGCGATCTCGATCACGTACTGGACGAGCGAGTCGTCCATGCGGATCGAGTCGACGCGCTGCTGGAGCTCGATCACCTGGTCCCGGGTGGCGACCGGCTCGAGCTGCTGCAGGGAGGTGAGCGCGGGCTGGCGCTGGAGGATCCGGGCCTCGTCGCCCGGGGCGGGGTACCCGAGGCTGATCCGCATCAGGAACCGGTCGAGCTGGTTCTCGGGCAGGAAGTAGGTCCCCTCGAACTCGTAGGGGTTCTGGGTGGCCACCACCATGAAGGGTTCGGGCAGGGCGTGGACCGCGCCTTCCGCGGAGACCGTGGCCTCGCTCATCGCCTCGAGCATCGCGGACTGGGTCCGGGGGGTGGTCCGGTTGATCTCGTCCGCGAGGACGATGTTGGCGAAGACGGGGCCGGGACGGAACTCGAACTCCTCGGTGTCCTTCCGGTAGACGGAGACTCCGGTGACGTCCGCGGGAAGCAGGTCCGGGGTGCACTGGATGCGGCTGAAGCTGCAGTCGATCGACTTGGACAGGGCGTTGGCGAGGATCGTCTTGCCCACCCCGGGCACGTCCTCGATCAGGACATGCCCGCGCGCGAGCAGGCAGGTGATCAGGCGATCGACCGCCTGGGCGTTGCCCATGAAGACCTCGGTGATGTTGTGCCTGAGCTGGTCGATGGCGGACATGTTCTGGTCTATCCTAGTGGGTGGTCCTTCCGGAGGCACCCCATGCCAGAGCACAATGACGGCAATGAACTCCCCGATGATGTCCGCTGCGAGTCCTGCGACTATCCCCTGCAGGGACTCGATGCGGCCTCGGCCTGCCCGGAATGCGGATTCAGCATCGCCCAGTCGAGCTCGACCGCGGTGGATCGTCGCAAGGCCGGCGAGGAACTCCCCCGCATCGAGCTCGCGATGTTCCTGCTGCTGTGCAGCACCCTGGCCGGGATACCCGCGATCATCGCCTACGCCCTGCCGGTCATGAACCTGTTCGGGATCGCCGGGACGTCCTCGGGCTGGACGTCCCGGGGATTCCAGGTCCTGGTGATGCTGGGGTGCTGGCTCCCGGTGCTGACCATGTCCTGCCTGCCCCGTCGACTCCACCGAAGCGGGGGAATCGCCCGCACCGTCGTCTGGGGGGTGGTCGGCGTGGTGGGCATGGTCCTGGTCAACCTGCCCGGTTCCGCGCTGTTCGTCGTCGGGGCCGCGCTCGGGGCGGCGGCGGTGGTGCTCAACCTGACGCGCGCGAACCGGACGGTGGGGCTCGTGGTCCCGGCGTGGCAGCGACTCGGGCCCGCACGACAGCGACGCGGCCCGCTCCTGACCGCGATCGTCCTGGTCGCCCTCGTCCGGCTGTACCTGCTGGGGGCCCTGACGGGAGGCACGGGGCTGATGTTCGCGTGGACGACGGTCTGGCTGAATTTCGTCAAGCTCGGGCTGGAGGCCCTGCTGATCGTGGGGGGGATCTACCTCTTCTTCAATCGCCTCTGGCTGCTGGGCCGCCTCTGGCGTTCGATGCGGCTGAGGCCCTCGCCCGCCGACTGAGTCCGGGGACCCTGCCTCCGGGGACTCTGCCACGATGGCAGGCGAAACATCCCGGACCCCCCCATCGGTCACCCGACCCGGTCTCCGGGAGGCGAAGGACCGCCCCCCGAACGGCACTGAGGGCCTCAGAACGCGTTTTTCGGGGAAGCAGGACCCATCCGGCCACGGCCCCCGGTTCGGCATGGGCTTTGATCCTGACCCGGGACGTCGCCCGTTGGGCGATGCACCACGACGACCTGCGTCCCATTCCAGGTGGGGCACGATGAATAGGAGAAGAGCAGCCATGGCAGTGAAGGAACTGTCCTTCGACAACGACGCCCGCAAGGCCCTGCTGGCCGGCGTGGAGAAGCTCGCTTCGGCGGTCAAGAGCACCCTCGGTCCCCGGGGACGCAACGCGGTTCTGGACAAGAGCTGGGGCGGCCCGACCGTCACCAAGGACGGGGTGTCCGTGGCGGAGGAGATCGAGCTTCGCGACAAGGTCGAGAACCTCGGCGCCCGCCTGGTGCGCGAAGCGGCCTCCAAGACGTCGGACGACGCAGGCGACGGAACCACCACCGCGACGGTGCTCGCGGAGGCGATCTTCAAGGCCGGACTGCGACAGGTCGCCTCCGGTGCGGACCCCAACGCGCTGGTGCGCGGGCTCCGCAAGGGCGTGGCCGCGGTCGTCGACGAGATCGAATCGATGGCCTGCCCGGTGTCCGAGGTCAAGGGCGGCATCGCCTCCGTCGCCTCGATCTCCGCCAACAACGATCGTGAGATCGGGAAGATCATGGCCGAGGCCTTCAACAAGGTCGGCAAGGACGGGGTCATCACCGTCGAGGAGGGCAAGGGCCTCGAGACCGAGATCGACGTGGTGGAAGGCATGCAGTTCGACCGCGGCTTCCTCAGTCCGAACTTCGTGACCGACACCGAGAACATGCGTACCGAGCTCGAGAAGGCGCTGGTCCTGGTCCACGAGGACAAGATCGACGGGATCACCAAGCTGGTGCCCTTCCTCGAGAAGGTGATGGAGACCAAGAAGCCGCTGCTGATCATCGCCGAGGACATCACCGGCGAGGCGTTGTCGACCCTGGTGATCAACAAGCTTCGAGGCGTCCTGAACGTCTGCGCGGTGAAGGCCCCTGGCTACGGGGACCGTCGGAAGGCCATGCTCGAGGACATCGCGACCCTCACCGGGGGCGAGGCGATCATGAAGGACCTCGGCATCGAGCTGGACCAGATCCAGATCGCCCAGCTCGGACAGGCCAAGAAGCTCGAGATCACCTCGGACTCGACGACCATCATCGAGGGCGCGGGTTCGACCAAGGACCTCCAGGCCCGGATCGGGCAGATCCGCGCGGAGATCGGCCGCACCGACAGCGACTACGACCGCGAGAAGCTCCAGGAGCGGCTCGCGAAGCTCGCGGGCGGCGTGGCCCAGATCAACGTCGGCGCCGGTTCGGAGGCCGAGCTCAAGGAGAAGAAGGCGCGCGTGGAGGATGCCCTGCACGCCACCCGGGCCGCGGTCGCCGAGGGCGTGGTCCCCGGGGGCGGGGTGAGCTTCATCCGTGCCATGCCCGCGCTGGACAAGGTCCGGAAGAACGTGCGGGGTGACGAGAAGTTCGGGATGGACCTCCTGGTCGAGGCACTCCAGGTCCCCCTTCGCTCGATCGCGGACAACGCCGGCGAGCGGGGCACCGTGGTGGTGGCGAAGGTCGCCGAGATGACCGGCCACGACGGCTTCAACGCGCTCACCCTCGAATACGGGAACCTGGTCGATGCCGGGGTGATCACCCCGGCCAAGGTCGACCGCTCCGCGCTCCAGAACGCGGCGTCGGTCTCGGCGCTGCTGCTGACCACCGATTGCACCATCACCGAAGTCCCCCAGGAGGACGAGGGTGGCGGCCACGACGACCACGACCATGGCGGCATGGGCGGCATGGGTGGCATGGGTGGCATGGGCGGCATGGGCGGCATGGGCGGCATGGGCGGCATGGGCGGCATGCCGGGCATGGGCTTCTGACCACCCCCACCTCGCGTACGACGACGAAACGAACATCAAGCAAGACCCAGCAAACCAGACAACAGGAGTACACACCAATGTCAGTTCGACCCCTCGAAGACAGGATCCTCGTCAAGCCCACCGAAGCGGAGACCCAGACGGCATCGGGAATCTTCCTCCCCGAGTCCGCCAAGGAGAAGCCGATGCACGGCAAGGTGGTCGCGGTCGGTCCCGGCAAGCTCATGGACAACGGCGAGCGCGTGAAGCCCGGCGTCAAGAAGGGCGACGTCGTCGTCTACGGCAAGTACGCGGGCTCGGAGATCGAGATCAAGAACACCACCCACCTCATCGTTCGCGAGAGCGAACTCCTGGGAGTGATCGAGGGCTGACCCCCGGGATCGGAGCACACAGATGACCACGAAGCAGATGAAGTTCGAGACGAATGCGCACACCGAGCTGTTCAACGGTGTCCGGAAGCTGGCGGATGCGGTCTCCGTGACCATGGGCCCCTCGGGCCACAACGTGGTGATGGACAAGTCCTACGGCGGCCCGGCGGTGACCCGCGACGGAGTGAGCGTCGCCAAGGAGGTCGACCTGCCCGGGAAGTTCGAGAACATGGGGGCCAAGATGGTCCAGCAGGTCGCCAAGAAGACCGCGGACGTGGCGGGCGACGGGACCACCGCGGCCACGGTGCTGGCGGCGAGCATCCTCGAGGACGGACTCCGCTACCTCTCCACGGGAGCCAACGCCGTCGCGATCCAGCGCGGGGTCAATGCGGCCGCCGCGGTCGCGAGCGAGGCGATCCGGGGCTCCGCGGTCAAGTGCAAGGGCCGTGCCGACCTCGAGAAGATCGCGACGGTCTCCGCCAACCAGGACCGTGAGATCGGCTCGATCATCGCCGAGGCGATCGACCAGGTCGGGGCCGAGGGCGTGGTGGAGGTCGAGGAGAGCAAGACCGCGGAGACCACGCTCGACTACGTGGAGGGCATGGCCTTCGACAAGGGCTACCTCTCCCCGTACTTCATGACCGACCCCAAGAAGGCCGAGTGCGTGCTCGAGAACCCGATGATCCTCATCCACGAGAAGAAGATCTCGAACCTCGCGGACCTCCTGCCCCTGTTGAACAAGGTCGCGACCGCCGGGAAGCCCCTGCTCCTGATCGCGGAGGACATCGAGAACGAGGCGCTCGCCGCGCTGGTGGTCAACCGACTCCGCGGGGTGCTCGAGGTGTGCGCGGTGAAGGCCCCCGGGTTCGGGGATCGCCGCAAGGCCATCCTCGAGGACATCGCGGTGCTCACCGGCGGCAGCTTCCTGTCCGAGGACCTCGGTCGCAACCTGGAGGACGTCGAGCTCAAGGAACTCGGCACCGCCCGCAAGGTCGTGATCACCAAGGACGACACCACCCTGGTCGAGGGAGCCGGCAAGAAGAAGGACATCGCCTCCCGGGCCCGCCAGATCCAGACGCTCTACGACAACTCCAACTCGGACTACGACCGCGAGAAGCTCCAGGAACGACTGGCCAAGCTGACCGGCGGTGTCGCGATCATCTCCGTCGGGGCCCAGACCGAACTCGAGATGAAGGAACGCAAGGACCGGGTCGACGATGCGCTTCACGCCACCCGGGCGGCGGCCCAGGAGGGCTACGTGCCGGGCGGGGGCGTCGCCTTCGTCAGGGCCATCGAGGCGGTCGAGGAAGCCCGTCGCAAGGGCAAGGGCGACGAGAAGATCGGCTACGACGTCATCGCGGAGGCGATGAGGCGACCGATCTGCCAGATCGCGAGCAACGCCGGGGTCGACGGGGACCTGGTCTTCGAGAAGGTGATGGAAGGCACGGGCGGGTTCGGATTCAACGCGGCCAGCGGTGAATACGAGGACCTGGCCAAGCGTGGGATCATCGACCCCGCGCTGGTCTCGACCACCGCACTCTCCAACGCGGCGAGCGTGGCGGGCCTGATGCTGACCACCAACGTGGTGATCACCGAGCTCGAGGACAAGGACGAGCCCGTGGAGGGCGCCGTCAGCTGATCGCCCCCAGGCGCGTGTCCCCCCCTTCCCCGGATGCGAATCCGGGCGGGGGCCCACCGGTATCCGAGGAAGGCCGCTCACATGGCGACGGTTCGGTGCTACTACGAGACGCTGTCCATCGAGCGCACCGCCTCCCAGGATGAGATCAAGCGGTCCTATCGCCGACTGGCGATGAAGTACCACCCGGACCGCAACCCCGACGACCCCGAGGCCGAGGGACGCTTCAAGGAGGCGACCGCCGCCTACGAGGTCCTCTCGGATCCCGAGAAGCGCAAGCGCTACGACCAGTACGGGCACGCCGGGCTCCGTGGCACCCCCGGACACGACTTCAACCGGATGAACGTCGAGGACATCTTCTCGATGTTCAACGACATCTTCGGGGGGATGGGCGGTCCGGGCCGGAGCGCCGGGGGACGCCAGGGCGTCGCCCGTGGGTACGACCTCGAGACCGAGGTCGAGGTGGACCTCCTGGAGGTGCTCGAGGGGACCAGTCGCGACGTGCAGTTCAAGCGCCTGGACGTCTGCCGGACCTGCGAGGGCACCGGGGGCAAGCCAGGAGTGGAACCCTCGACCTGCCCGACCTGCGGCGGGGCCGGCCAGGTCCAGCAGGCCGGCTTCGGGGGGATGTTCCGGATGGTGACCGCCTGCCCGAACTGCCGGGGGCGAGGCACGGTCATCCTCGAGAAGTGCGACGATTGCCGGGGGGTCGGGCGGGTCTCGTTGTCGCGGACGCTGGAGGTCCAGATCCCGCGAGGCATCAGCGAGGGACAGGTGATCCGGGTGCAGGGCGAGGGCGAGCCACCCCCGCCGGAGAAGAGCGTCGACGGCAGCGGCATCCGAGGTGACCTCCACGTGGTGGTCAGGGTCCGGCCACACGACCTCTTCGAGCGGGACGGCGACCAGCTGATCTGGGTCCAGCCGATCGCGTTCGCCCAGGCCGCCCTGGGGGCGCGGGTCGAGATCAAGACCCTGGACGACGTGGTCACCCTCGACGTCCCGCCCGGGACCCAGCACGGGGAGATCTTCAAGGTGCCGGGAGCCGGACTGCCCAACCTCCGATCGAGGAACCGGGGGGACCTGGTGGTGATCGTCCAGCTGGTGGTGCCGACGAAACTCGATGATGAACAGCGGAAGCTCCTGGAAGAGTATGCTGAACTGGAGGAGATCCCGGTCAGCGAACCAGGCCAGAGCTTCTGGGGCAAGTTGCGGGACAAGGTCATCGGCGGCTGAGCCGACGCGACCGTTGAAGCAGGGTGAGCACATGACGGCAGAGACAGGACCAGAACAGGAAGCGGCCCCGGACCGCACGGACGAGTCCGTGGACCGGGATTCCCCGGAGACCGAATCACTCGAGTCGCTCCGCACGGAACGGGACGAGGCGCTCGCCGCTCGCCAGCGGGCGATGGCCGACTTCTCGAACTTCCAGAGGCGGTCGGCGGAGAACGAGGCCCGGGCCAGGGTCCAGGGCATGGCGGAGGTGGTCCGGAACCTCGTCCCGGCCCTCGACCAGTTCGAGATGGCGCTGGGCCAGTCGACCGCGGGCGGCGATGCGGACGGCCTGGTCGAGGGGCTTCGACTGGTGAAGGACGGCTTCCTCCAGGCCCTCGAACGCAACGGGGTGCGCCAGATCGACCCCGAGGTGGGCGCGGAGTTCGATCCCACCCGCCACGAGGCGATGATGAGGCAGGGCGCGGAGGGGGTCGCCCCCGGGCACGTGAGCATGGTGGCCCAGACCGGGTGGGAACTCGATGGGATCATCATCCGCCCCGCCAAGGTCGCGGTGGCCCCGAGCGACGATGAGCCGGGAGCCGGGGAGGGGGCCTGAGTTGCCGACCTACGAGTATCGATGCGATGCCTGCGGATACGAATTCGAGCTGTTCCAGCAGATGAGCGCGCCGACCAAGCGGAAGTGCCCCGAGTGCGGGAAGTACCGGCTCAAGCGGCTGATCGGCACCGGTGCGGGGATCATCTTCAAGGGCGGCGGGTTCTACGAGACCGACTACCGGAGTGATTCCTACCGAAAGGACGCGGAGGCGGACAAGAAGGCCGGCTCCGGGTCCTCCAAGAAGTCCGACGCCAAGGAACCGGCCAAGGAACCGACCAAGGAAGCCGCCAAGAAGCCGGCCAAGCCGGAGGCGAAGCAGGCATCCAGGCCCGGGAAGACGGGTGCCTCGGATGCAAGCTGAGTCGACGGTCGGTGAAGCGCGATCGACGCCCTCCGGCTGGATGGGTCGGGGTGCCTGAATGACCGGCAAGTACACCCAGCGAATCCTCGACCTGCTCGCCAGCCCGAAGTACGTGCCGAAGTCGGTGGACGACCTCGCGAGGTACCTGAGGGTCCCGCCGGAGGAGGGTGACCAGCTCCGCTCGACGATCGGGGAACTCCTCCAGTCCGATCGGGTGGTGATCGGCAAGCACGACGTGATCCAGCTCCCGGGGATGCCTTCGGAGTTCCAGGGGATCCTCAAGATCACCTCGCGGGGCTTCGGCTTCGTCAAGCCTGAGACCCCCTACCGCGAGGGCGACCTGTACATCCCCGAGCACGGGATGATGGACGCGATCAGCGGCGACCTGGTTCGGGTCTCGGTCGCGCGCGCCGGTCGGGGTTCCGACCGGGGGGGATGGCGGACCCGCGGTCGGGTCGTGGAGGTGCTGCAGCGCAACAAGACCTCCTTCACCGCGACCATGGCCCGGCAGAACGGGGTCTGGTACGCGCTGCCCGACGGGAAGCGGATGCGGACCCCGATCCTCGCCCGCGACGCGGAGGCCAAGAGCGTGGCGGAAGGGGTCAAGGTGGTGGTCGAGATCGTCCACTTCCCCAGCGAGTACGAGCAGGCGGAAGGGGTGATCACCCGGGTGCTGGGCGATGCCGGGCAGCCGGACGTGGAGACCGAGGCGGTCATCGCGGACTTCGGGCTGCGCACGGACTTCCCGGAGGTGGTGGTCGAGGAGGCGCGCCGGGTGGCCGGTGGTTTCTC
This sequence comes from Phycisphaerae bacterium, assembly GCA_002862305.1. Taxonomy (GTDB): domain Bacteria; phylum Planctomycetota; class Phycisphaerae; order Phycisphaerales; family SM1A02; genus UBA8087. The sequence continues at coordinate 20,054 of PKCS01000092.1, forward strand.
GGGGAGCGAGGATCCCGGAGCCATGGTCGATCGGATGGACCTCACGGACCTGCTCACCTTCACCATCGATCCCCCGGACGCCAAGGACTTCGACGACGCGATCTCGATCGAGTTCGACCCGGGGAGCGGGGAGTTCGAACTCGGGGTGCACATCGCGGACGTGGCGCACTTCGTCCGGCAGGACGGCGAGCTGGACCGGGAGGCGCTCGCGAGGGGCAACTCCACCTACCTGCCCCGCCGGGTGCTCCCGATGCTCCCGGAACTGCTTTCCAACGGGGTGTGCTCGCTGCAGGAAGGCGTGGATCGGTTCGTGAAGAGCGTCTTCATCACCTACGACGACAAGGGGCGGATCTCGGGGCGACGATTCCACCGCTCGGTGATCCGTTCCCGCAAGCGACTGACGTACCTCGAGGCCCAGGCGCTCATCGACGGCGACCAGAAGAAGGCGGTGATCAACAGCCGCACCGAACCCGACTACCCGGACGAGCTGGTCGAGGCCCTCCGCAACGCGCAGAAGCTGGCGCGCTCCATACGGAAGCGCCGCTTCGGCCGGGGCATGCTCAGCCTCAGCCTGCCCGAGTCCGAGATCGTGTTCGACGAATCCGGCTCCGTGGTGGATGCGGTCCCGGAGGACGACGCGTACACCCACACGGTCATCGAGATGTTCATGGTGGCGGCGAACGAGGCGGTGGCCGCCCTGTTCGCGGACCTGGGGGTACCGCTGGTGCGCCGGGTCCACCCGGAACCCGACTACGAGGAGATGAGCGAGCTTCGGAACTACGCGCGGCTGGTCCGGTTCAAGATGAAGGAGCACCCGGACCGTCGCGACCTGCAGGAGCTCTCCAGGATCTCCGAGGGGACGCCCTACGAGCGGGCCATCCACTTCGCGCTGCTCAAGACCATGACCCGCGCGACCTACAGCCCGCTCTTGATCGGGCACTTCGCACTGGCCTCGGACCACTACGCCCACTTCACGAGCCCCATCCGGAGGTACCCGGACCTGACCGTGCACCGCGCACTCGATGCCTACCTGGACCAGACCGAGAACGGGACCCGGGTCACCGGCGGGAAGGCCCGGGCCCGGCTGGGCGAGGCGATCGGCCACGACGTGAACTGCCCGACCGAGGAGGAGCTGGTGCGCACCGGCGAGCAATGCTCGGAGACGGAGCGGAACTCCGAGGAGGCGGAACGGAGCCTGCGGGAGTTCCTGGTCCTCCAGTTCCTGAAGGCGGGGGATCCCGGTGAGACCTACACCGGGACCATCACCGGAACGACCTCCGGCGGCGGGGTCTTCGTGACCCTCGACAAGTACCTCGTGGACGGAATGGTGCGGCCCGACGACATGCCCGGCCAGGGCCGCGGGGCGGGCGCCTGGAAGCAGGACCGATTGAGTGGTCGGTTGTTCGCGCCGGGCAGCGGGGCCTCGATCGGAATCGGGGATCGGGCGGAGGTCCAGATCGGGCTGATCGACCTGCATGCGAGGGAGATGGACCTGGTCCCGGTCTCGTTCGACCCGGTGACCGGTCCCGACCAGCAGGAGGACGAGCGGAAGCGATCGTGGCGGACCGCGGACCGTCCGGGCCGGCGAGACCGCGGCGGCAAGCCCCGCAAGGGGAAGCGAAAGGGATACAAGATGGGGCGTCGGGGTCGGCGGAGCAGCTGAAGCGGCGCCGCGGGAACCGGATCATGAAGCGAAACCCGTCCGATCAGGAACGGGTTCCGCGTCTGCCCTCGGCGACGACTGGAGAATCGGGGCCGACCGATTGTCGTCGAGTTTCCGGGGGCCACGTTCGGGTCCTGACGTGGTACCGGCCCCGCCCTAATAGGATGCAAGGAACTCCTCCTCCTCCTGGGTCAGCCAGGTCTGGTTGCTCGCGATGGATTCGATGAGTCCGTCCCGAAGGAAGGTCGCCGCGGCGACGTCGTTCGATTCGAGGCAGGACTTGATGTTCCTGATGGCAAGGCTGATGCTGGTGGGTCCGTCGCTCATCTCGGGTTCTCCTTGTCGGTCGGTGCTGGAAGCGGTCAGGTGTCGGGGTTCACCCAGATTCCGGACGGGGCCCCGGAATCTCGCAGCATTCACCGGGAAATTCCCGAAATACCCGCGCGGGAAACCCGGGCGGAATCGCGGCCCTCGCGGGGACAAGGTGACCGACCGCCTAGGCTCGGGGGGAAGGCGAGGTAGGACCATGGCACCAACGACCTGCTGGCTGGCGGTGATCCTGACCGGCACCCTGGGGGCCCCCGTCGTCCAGGACGAGGATTCCCGCTACCGGGTCACCGGTCGATTGATCGCACCGGGGGGATCGGCGGAACGCCAGTTCGGGAAGGCGGTGGCGATCTCCGACCGATGGCTCGCGATCGCCAGCGACCGCGGGGAGGACGGGGTCCTCGATCCGGGGTCGGTGCTCCTCTACGGAGTGGGCGTCGACTGGATCGGCCGACCGGTTCGCATCACCGCCCCGGATCGTGACTGGCCAGATGAATTCGGGTCCGCCATGGAGTTCTGCGGGAGGAGGTTGCTGGTCGGCGCTCCGGGGGACTCGGAACTCGGCTGGGACCGGGGTGCCGCATGGATCTTCCGGGACACCGGCAGCTGGGGTCCCGGGATGGCGTTGAAGCCATCCGGGACCGGGCCGGGGGATCGCTTCGGTGATTCGGTGGCGATCGACGGATCGTGGATCGCGGTGGGCGCGCCGAGGTCCGATCGACGAGGGGTCGATTCCGGCGCCGTGCACCTGTTCGAACAGGACGGGTCGAGGTGGGTGGAAGAGGCCGTGGTGGTCGCACCGGACGGGGCGGGGTCGGATTTCTTCGGAGATGCGGTCGCGCTGCAGGGATCATGGCTTGCGGTCGGCGCGTGGGCGGACGACGACCGGGGGGAGAAGACCGGATCGGTGTGGATCTTCCGATACCGGGACGGCGCCTGGCGATCGGTCCAGAAGCTCGTGCCGGAGGAGGCCGGCGCCCGGGCCCGGTTCGGGTGGACGGTGGCGTTCACCGGGGAGTGGCTGGTCGTGGGGTCGACGGGATGGAACGACGACCAGGGTGCGATCTACGCCTTCCGCCTTGAGGACGACCGCTGGGTCGCTCGATCGAGGCTGTCGTCGAGGGACGGAGCACCGGGTGACTGGCTGGGCTTCGCCCTGGGCGCGGATCAGGGATGCGTGGTGGCCGGGGCGCCCGGGAGGACCACGGAGGGCCGCATGGAGGGCGGGATCGAGCTCTTCGTGCTGGACCAGGAGGCATGGCGGTGGCGGGCGTCACTGGGTGCGGGGCGAGACGGCTTCGAACAACCGAGCCAGTTCGGCTGGTCGGTGGAGGCGCATGGACCACGGGTCCTGGTGGGACGCATCGACGACGCGGACGGTGTGCCGGAACCGGGGCGGGCATGGCTGGTGGAACGATACGGATCCCCGGCCTCGACGGGACCGCCGGCGGCGGCAGCGCGGTGAAGGACGCGGTCCTAGTCCCGGGTCAGGTGCTTGCGGAGGTCGGTCATGAAGACCACGATCTGGCCCTGTTCACGGGGCGAGGCCGCCGCCTCGACGTCCGATGCCCAGAAGTCCATGAAGCGGACGGCACTGACGGCGGTCAGGTCGGGAATGCGTCGCTCGTCGAGCTCACGGGTGGTGTCCCGCTCGACGTCGGATCGGACGTCCTCGATCCGCTCCTCGTCGCTCTTGCCGCTCTCCCCGCCGGTGACCATGCGCTCCCCGACCTTGGTCCAGCGGATGACCCAGGCGTCGAGGTAGTCGGCACGCTCGGAGAAGGGAAGGTTCACGTAGTCCGCGGCGCCTTCCATCATGATGTCCTTGGCCAGGCGACGCACGTTCTGGGTGGCGGTCTCGCGGACCGGCCCCGAGACCCCGGCGAGGAAGGCGGCCATGGTGGCCGACTCCGACTGCTCCATGTTCCGGAAGCGATCGGAGAACTCCAGCAGGAACTCGACGCGCTCCTCGAGGGGCAGTTGGCTGAAGTCGTCCATGGCGAGGTACCCGAGCACGTTGCCGACCGGGGAATCGAAGATGCTCGGGGGCGGCTGCCACCTGACCACGTGCCACCACCACATGAACACGCCGATCGCCGCGCACAGGAGGAGGGCAGCCACCGAGACGAGGACTTCCCGGCGTCGATCCTGGATGAGCTCGTTGAGGTCCTCGAGGGCCTCGGAGACGGTCTTGGACATGGGGTACCTCGCCGCTTCGGATGCCTCAGGGTGCGCCGAAGCCGGGTCCATCCTCCCCGGACTGCTCGGCATTTTCAAGGATCTGGGAGAGATCGGTGCTGACCCCGACCGAGCCGTCGAAGAACAGCGCGTTGCGGGGGATCCGGGTGCCGGGGTGCCGGTCGACGCTGTCGGTCAGGACCGGCATGCGCCGCCCGTCCTGCCGGTAGAAGGCGGTCACGATCCTCGACTCCATGCCGATGCGGCGGCGCTCGATGTCGTCCTCATCCATGTTCGGATTGAGGTAGTAGGGAATCAGGGCCTGCTGGACCTGGATCTGCACGTTCGGCGAATAGCGAAGCAGTCCCGGGATGTAGAAGTAGCTGGTGCCGGTGGAGAGCGATCCCGCTTCATCGTTGTCCGCGGGACAGCACCAGCAGGTGTTCTCGCGGTCGATGTATCCCCGGAGGGCCCAGGGCAGTCCACCCTGCGGACCGTTGTCGGAGGCCGCGGGGATGAAGTCGGTCATCGGCGGGGTGTCCATGTGCTGGTTCATGTAGGACTGGATGATCGTGCCGATCTGGCGGAGGTTGCTCTGGCACTGGACGTTCTGCGCCTCCTGCCGGAAGGTGCGAAGGGCGGGGAAGGCCAGTCCGAGCAGCACCGAGATGATGCCGATCACCACCATGAGCTCCACCACCGTGAAGCCCGACCGGCGTGATCGTGATTGTCTCGTGGTCCTGGTCATGTCGAATGGCTCCTGCCCGGGATCGGGGCCGTCCTGACTATAGCACCCGGCTTGCGGGGTTGGCAGGGTGGATTCCCGGGACTATTCGAAGATCGCGTCGATGAAGGTGGCGGGATCGAACGGTTCCACGTCCTCGGGTCGTTCCCCCACGCCCACCAGCTTCACGGGGACCGAGAGCTGGTCGCGGATCGCCACCACGATCCCCCCACGCGCGGTCCCGTCCAGCTTGGAGAGGAACACCCCGGTGATGTCGACCGCTTCCTCGAAACTGCGGGCCTGGACCAGCCCGTTCTGCCCGCTGGTCGCATCCAGCACGAGCAGGACCTCGTGGGGTGCGCCGGGGATCTTCTTCCGGATGACGTCCCGGATCTTGACCAGCTGCCGCATCAGGTCGCCCTGGTTGTGCAGGCGACCCGCGGTGTCCACCAGCAGGACGTCGACCTTCCTCGCCAGGGCGGCATCCGCGGCGTCGTAGGCGACCGAAGCGGGATCGGACCCCTGGGCCCCCTTCACGATCGACACCCCGAGCCGTTCGGACCAGATCGACAGCTGGGCGACGGCACCGGCCCGGAAGGTGTCGGCGGCGGCCAGCAGCACCGATCGCCCCTCCTCCCGGAGGCTGTGTGCGATCTTGGCGACGCTGGTGGTCTTGCCCACGCCGTTGACGCCGACCACCAGGATGACGGTCGGGGCCTCCGGGGCGACGGCGATGCGACGATCGACGTCCTCCCAACGGTTCTTCAGGCTGGACTTCAGGTGGTCGAGGACCTCCTCGCCGGTCGAGATCCGACCTGCCTTCCAGTCCGCACGGAGGTCATCGACGATGGCGGCGGTCGCCTCCACCCCCACGTCCGCGCCGATCAGCATGGCCTCGATCTCCTCGATGAGGTCCTCGTCGAGCGAACGACCGGCCAGCACGGAGCGAAGGCCGCCACCCAGGCTTCCGGCGGTCCGGGCGAGCCCGCGGCGCACTCGGTCGATGGTCGACCTAAAGAGGCCCATGACGGGCTCCTTCCGGCTCGATCGGCGGGAACCGGGTCCCTGCGCCCTCCGATGCTCGATCAGGCATGGTCACCGGGGGGGCCCTCCTCGAGCGTGGTCTTCCAGATCCGATCGAGCACCGCGTTGATGAAGGCCGGGCTCTTCTCGGTGCCGTACTCCTTGGCCAGCTCGACCGCCCCGTTGATCGAGCGGTTCCCGGGGGTCCCGACCTTCGTGATCTCGTGGAGGGATATGCGCAGGATGTTGCGATCGATGACCGGCTGGCGGTGGGTCGGCCAGTCCGGGGAGCAGGGGGAGACCAGCCGGTCCAGCTCCTCGCGTCCCGACCAGGCCTGCACCGCGAGTTCGGCACCCCGGGCCCGCACCTCGGCCGGGAAGGGACCGTCCTCGAGCGATCGGATCACGGAGTCGACGTCGGGGTCGTCGAGCAGGTCGAGCTGGTAGAGCACCTGCAGTGCACACCGCCGGTCGTCGCGGGAGATGTCGGTCACTCCTCCTCCTCGTACTCGTACTCGACTCCATCGTCCCCTTCCCCGTCCTCCTCGACGTACTCGTACTCCTCGACCTCCTCGTCGCCCTCGAGTTCCTCCTCCTCGACGTCACCCATGCCGTCGTCGAGGTCCTCCTCGATCATCCGGATGGACAGCGCGCTGGAGATGGCCGCGGACATCGCCTCCTCGCCCTTGTTGCCCTTCTCGCCTCCGGACCGTTCGTAGCCCTGTTCCAGCGCGAGCACGGTGAGGAGCCCGAGCGCGATCGGGATCTCGTGCTCGAAGGAGATCTGGGCGATCATCCGGGTGACGGTGGAGCAGATGTACTCGTCGTGGCGGGTCTCCCCGCGGACCACGCAGCCGAGGACCACCACCGCATCGAGGTCCTTGCGGGCCAGGGCGTCGGCGATGGCGATGAGTTCGAAGGCGCCGGCGGCGACCACCTGGTAGAGGTTCTCGGGATCCCCGCCGGACTCGACGAAGGCGGCCACCGCACCTTCCCGGAGGCGGTTGGTCACGTCCTCGTGGTAGAGGCTGGTGACCAGGCCTATGCGCAGGCCGGTCGCATCGAGGACGAGGTTGGGTGCATCGTGCATGGGGCGGCTCCTTTCGGCGCGAGGCATCGTACGCCAAGAAGCGGTCGCTGGGAACTTACGAGGCGTCGGGGAGGAGGTACCCTAGGGCCATGACCCGCCCCCTGTACGTACGCCTGCTGGGAACCGCGCAGCTGACCAGGCTCGCGATGGCGTTCGGGGCGGTCGGGGACGTGTGGTTCACGGTGCTCTTCACCCGGGGCAGCGGGGACTACGACTTCCTCAAGGTCAGCGACATGTCCCTGACCTTCGCGCTGGTGGTGGTGGCGGTGGTGACCATGTGCCTGTTCACCTTCGGCGCATCGCTGAACGACCTGATCGACCAGCGCCACGACCGGGAGTTCTCGCCCCGGCGGCCGCTGCCGTCGGGAAGCGTGCTCCCCTCCACCGTCGGCATCGTGATCGCGGTCACCCTCATCACCTCCCTGCTGGGGGCGCTGGTCTTCGGGACCGGGTCCCTGACCCTCACCCTGATCGTGGCGGCCGCGATCCTGTTCTACAACGTGGTGGGCAAGTACGTCCCCGCGGTGGGCGTCATCACCGTGGGAGTGATCACCGCCCTGCACATGCTGATCCCCAACTACGAGATGACCTTCACGCTCCCGATCTGGCTCACCATGACCCACTCGATGGTGATCACCCTGACGATCTACATGCTGGTGCGAAAGCGCCCCTACCTGAGTCGGCGATCCTACGTGGTGATCGCGACGGGCTACGTCGCCTGGTCCGCGATCATCCTGGTCGCCGGCTGGCAGCAGGGTCCCGAACCCGGCTGGTGGCCCAAGGACGCCTCCTCCCTCGGGGTGCTCTGGCCGCTCCTGGCCATCGTGGGGTTCATCGTCACGATCAGGCTCAAGACCCGGCGGTCGGACAACCGTTCCGCGGCGGAGAAGCTCGCTCGCTACGGGGCGATGTGGCAGAGCCTCTACGCGGGAAGCTGGCTGCTGGCGGTGGGGATGTACTCCGGGGCGATCCTGCTCTTCTCCCTGGCGGTGGTCGGATTCGGGCTGATGACCGCGATGAAGGAGTTCGGGGGCCTCATCACCAGCCCGCCGAAGTACCAGCTCTGAGCCCGGAAACCACCGGGCTGGTAGGATGGGGGCGTGCATGGAAGCCCCGAGGACAAGCAGGTGACCACTCCCGGCGGGCTCGGGCCAGGACTGCTGTCCGCGCTCATCGCCACGCTGCTCGCCGCCGCGGCGAGCGGGCAGGGGACGCCACCCGGATCGATGGAGATCACCGGCGACCGACTGGGGGGGTTCGTCATCCCGATGCTGCCGGTGGAGAGCGAGATCATCCTCGAGGCGCAGCGGGCGCGCAGCTGGAACGTCGCCGACACCACCCGGATGCTGCTGGAGGGTGACGTCCGGATCGACGTGGGGGGATACGCGTTCTCGGCGTCGAACGCACTGGTCTGGATCGACCGCATTCCCTCCGAGCTCGGGCTGGTCAACCAGCTGGCGGTCTACTTCCCCGAGGTCGAGGAACCCACCCGCCGGGCGGGGCTCGGGGTCACCGGCGAGGACGTCCTGGTGGTGGGCTCGGCCCTCGGCAAGGTCACCCTCAGGACCTCGATCCGGGTGGAGGGTCCCGCACCCATCAGCGAACTGCTGCGAGCAGGCGAACGACGCCTCGCGGTCTACCTCCGACAGATCACCGGCGACCCCCCCCCACTGAAGACGCGGCCGCAGGCCTTCACCCCCAGGCGTCCGCCCCTGCCCACCCCGGTCCCGGGAGGATCCCCCGTGATCCCGGATCCGGAGGCGGAGGAACTGGCGCGACTCCCCCGCGCGGTCCCCCTCCCCACCGAGGTCATCGAGTCGGTTCCGATCTTCCAGCCCAGCGGGCTGGTCTCCTTCACCGCCAACGAGATAGAGATCCGGGAGGACACCGACACCATCGTGGCCGACGGGCGCTTCCTGGTCGACTACAACCCCATGGGTTCCAATGACGCCTTCACCCCCCTGCAGATGAACGCCAACGGCGGGGTCATCTTCCTCGAGGAGGGGACGGTCGCGTCGCTCCGGGGGGGCGAGAGCCAGGTCTCCATCGAGGACGTGCGCGGCATCTACCTGGAACAGGACGTGAGCGCGACGGACGGCCGGTATGCCGTGCGCGCCCAGGCGATCTACTACGACACGCGCACCAACCAGGCCCTGATGGTGGACGCCGTGCTGCGCACCTACGACCGGGACCGACGCGACCGGCCCCTGTTCGCGCGAGCGAAGGAGATGAGGCAGCTCTCCTCGGAGGAGTGGCAGGCGGAGCGGGCGATGATCTCCACGAGCAGCTTCTTCGTGCCGCAGCTTTCGATCGGACTGGACCGGGTCAAGATCACCAAGCAGCCGGGGGTGGCGGACACCGGGCAGGGTGGAGGCGGACCGGGGATGGGACCGGGGACGGGGAACGGGGAGGGCGCGGGGGCGACCAGGATCGAGGGGGAGAACCTCACCATGCGGGCCGGGGGCGTGCCGTTCTTCTACTGGCCGTCGTTCTCCGGGGAATTGGACGCACTGCCCTTCAAGTCGCTGAGGGTGGGCTACGACGAGGAATTCGGGTCGGAGATCGAGACCACCTGGAACCTGCTGGCCCTGCTCGGCATCAAGTCCCCCCCGGACACCCGGGTGGACCTGCTGCTGGACGGATTCACCAAGCGCGGCCCGGCCGCGGGCGTGGACTTCGCGAGCGACGGTGTCGACTACCGGACGCGCCTGAGTGCCTACGGGCTCTACGACGGAGGCGGCACCGATCGAACCAGCGCGGGCGTGTCGGTCCCGGTCTCCGAATCCTTCCGGGGCGAGCTGGAGGGGTTCTTCACCTACGCGCTCGCCGAGAACCTCACCTTCCGGGCGGACCTCGCATGGCTGAGCGATCCCACCTGGGCCAGCGCCTGGAGGCTGGGCGAGTTCGACACCCGGCTCGAGTACATGACCGGGGCCTCGCTCGACTTCCGGATCAAGAACACCCAGCTGGAACTGGCCGCCAACTACTCCGCGATCCCGTTCGTGGCCAACAACTACAAGATGGCGAGTCGGCCCTACTACGTGGACAAGGCCCCGGAGCTCGTCTACCGGCGGCATGCGGACACCCTGTTCGGTGACTCGGTCAGCTACTCGAGCAACTATTCCGCCTCCTACATGCGGATCGACGTCACCAACGGGACCCCGGACGACCTCGGGGTGCCCAGCGCGGCGTTCGCGATGACGGATCCGAACCAGAGGGTGGCGGACAACTACTACGGGGCGGCCGGCTACAACAACGACTTCGTGACCCGACTCAACACGCGGCAGGAGGTCAGCGTCCCCCTGACCTACGGTGCGACGAACCTCGTGCCGTACCTGTCCGCCCAGGCCACCGGGTACATCTCGGAACGATTCGACTCCTACAACCCCGACGCCAAGCACATACGCTTCTTCGGGGCGATCGGATTCAAGGCCAACACCACCTTCGTGGAGACCTTCAACCAGGTCCGGAGCTCGATCTTCGACATCGACCGGGTGCGAAGCATCACCCGGCCCTACGCCCACCTCTGGGCGGGCGCGGACAGCGTCAACCAGGACGGCCTGCCTGTCTTCGACCAGGAGATCGAGGCGATCAGCGGGGGCAGCGCGGTGCGCGCGGGGGTGCGCCAGACCTTCCAGACCAAGCGTGGGGGCGGCTCCAGGAGACAGTCGGTGGACTGGATCGACCTCGATGTCGGTGCGCAGCTCAACGACTCCACGAACGTATTCACCGCCGCCGATGCCAGGACCCCCTGGAACTACGCCCAGAGCCCCACCCCATTGTGGGTCGACTGGCGTCCCGAACTCTCGCAGTGGGGAAGCCACCTGTACGGCAACCTCAACTGGGAGCTCAGCGATACGTTCTCGATCGGGGGGTCGACCACCTACCTGGTCGACACGGTCACCGGGGTGGAGATCCAGTCGGACGGGACCCAGACCCGCAAGGACTACGACGGATTGATGACGGGTTCGGTCGGTTTCGAGGTGGAGCACTCGCCAGCGATGAGCACCTATCTCGAATACCGGTACATCCAGCCCGGGGAGACCGAGCTGATCCAGGGCGGAGTGGCCTACGAGCTTGGCAAGCGGTACCAGATCGGGATCACTCCGCAGTACGACCTCAAGGCCAACGACCTTCGATCGATCAACGGCGTGCTGACACGGACGTTCTCGGATTTCGAACTGACCCTGCAGGGCGGATTCGACGTGATCAGGGACTCACCAACCTTCAGTGTACGATTCGCGCTGCCAGCCCAGGCGAACTAAATGGCAGGAACGGGTTCAATCCGATGGATGAGGTGGATCCCCAACGGGTGGATCGTGGCATGGGGAGTGGTCACGATCGTCAACCTGGTCGGCTTTGGCCTCCGGGAGCACACCGGGCTTCCGCTGTACCTGGAGGTCGCGGAGAACTACCTGAACGGCCGGAAGATGTACCTCCTGCCGGGAATCGAGTCGGCATACGACCGCTTCACGTATCCACCCTCGATGGCGACGCTCGCGGTCCCGATGATTCCGCTCCCGGATCTCCTCCAGCGCATCGCCTGGTGCGGATTCAACTCCGGCCTGCTCGTTCTGTCCATATGCCTCCTGCACAGGGCCGCGGTGCCGATGCTGAAGGAGATCGCGGTGCGACGTGCTGTGAAGTTCGGGACGATGGTGGGGATCCTCTGGTTCGTGGTCGGTCTCGTCATGCTGCGCCATGTCCTCTCCCCCCTGGAGAACCAGTCACACGACCTCATCATCCTCGCGCTGATGGCCATCGGTGCCTGTGCAAGCATCCGTCGCGCGGTCTGGATCACTGGATGTGCCTGGGGTGCCGCCGCCGCACTCAAGCTCACTCCCCTGCTGCTTCTCCCCCTGCTCGTCGTCCAGGGGCGATTCCGGACCCTGGCGGTGATGATCGGGGCCTTCGCATTGATCAGCATCACGCCGGACGTGGTGAATCCCAACCTCACCGGGCAAACCCACCTCGAGCAGTACTACGAGGTGATCGACACCGCGGCTCGACCGGGGACCAGTGGAGGGGAGGGCCAGTGGAACCAGTGGAATCCGCTCAACCAGAACCTTTCGGGAACCATCTACCGACTCACCGCTCCGATGAAGGCGAACCACCGGTACCACGAGGAGTTCAGCCAGTGGTTCCCCGTACTGCCGATGGGCGAATCCGGTCGGAAGGTGCTCACGCTGCTGCTCCAGGGAGGCCTGGTGGTGCTGGTGGCCATGGCGGGCTGGTGGACCAGGGGACCCTCCGCGGGACCTCGCGAGAGTGGCCTGCGTGAACTGGCGGCGGTCGGGGTCGTCGCCTGCATGATGCTGCTGCTCTCGCCGATGAGCAGCAAGTCCCACTTCGTGATCCTGCTGATACCGGTGACCGCGGTCGTCCTCCACATGATCGGATCGCGGAACGACTGGTTCGGACTCGCGGTGGTGATCGGATCCATCCTGCTGTGCAGTCTCAACGGCAAGAGCGTGATCGGACATCTCAACAGCGAGTGGCTTCTGGTCTGGGGATCGCACGCAGCCAGCGCACTGCTGCTGGGCGTCGGTTCGCTGAGGATATGCTGGCTGCTGAGGGCGGAGCCGAAGCCCGAAGAGGGCGAGTCCATGCCGACCGACGCGGTCTAGAAGAGGTCCCCGGGGACCTGGAGACCGAGGTGCTCCCCGGCACGCTGCGTGAGGCAGCGGCCCTGCCTGGTGCGCGCGAGGAATCCCTTCTGCAGCAGGTAGGGTTCGACGACGTCCTCGAGGGTGGTCGCATCATCGCCCATCGTCGCGGCGATCGCCTCCAGTCCGACCGGGCCGCCCCCGTAGGTCTCGAAGATCGTGCTCAGGTACTTCCGATCGAGCTCATCCAGCCCCTCTCCATCGACTCCCTCGAGGGCGAGGGCTTCCTCGACCACGTCCGGGGTCGGCGCCCCGTGCGAACGGACCTGGGCGAAGTCGCGAACCCTGCGCAGGAGCCTGAGCGCCACTCGGGGTGTGCCGCGGCTCCGTGATGCGATCGAATCCAGAGCCGCTTCGGAAACATCCGACATCGATAGCCGCTCGACCGCTCGCACGAGAATCCGCCGCAACTCGGCGTTGTCGTAGTAGTCCAGGTGGTGCGCGATCCCGAATCGACTGCGCAACGGCTGGGTGAGCAGGCCGGCGCGGGTCGTGGCGCCGATGAGGGTGAACGGCTTGAGACCGACGGTGATCACCTTCGCATGCATCCCGCTGTCGACGGTGAAATCGACCTTGAAGTCCTCCATGGCGGGATAGATGTACTCCTCGACCGCAGCCGGCAGCCGGTGGATCTCGTCGATGAAGAGGACGTCGCCCTCCCCCATCTTGGTGAGCGTGCCGATGAGGTCACCGGCCTTGGAGAGGGCGGGGCCGCTGGTGGTGTAGAGGCGGGTCCCCATCTCGGTGGCGATGACGTGGGCGAGGGTCGTCTTGCCGAGTCCGGGCGGCCCATGGAGCAGCACGTGCTCCATCGACTCTCCACGCTGGCGGACCGCCTCCAGCGCGATCGAAAGCCGCTCGACCAGCTCCGCCTGCCCGACGTACTCGTCCATCCTGACCGGTCGCAGCGCGGGACCACCGGAGGGCGGATCCGCCGAGGTCGAGGTCTCGGGCGGCTCCTGGTCCTCGTGGCGTCGATCGGAGGTCACAACTCGGTCTCTGGACATGGATTCATCATCGCCGGCGAGCGGGATTCATCAACCGCCGCCACCCGACCAGTCGGGGATTTCGGGGCGAAAAGGACCCACGGCAGTTCACTTGAGGGCCTGGATCCGGCGGATGCGGTCGGTCAGGGGGGGGTGGGTCGAGAAGACCGTGGAGGCGTCGTGGCGACCGGTCCGGACCTTGCGCTTGAGGGGATTGACCATGAAGAGGGGTGCGGTGGACTGGCCGACGTGACGCAGGGGCTGCCGGCAGCCCCCGAGCTTGCGCAGGGCACCGATCAGGCCGTCGGGATACCGGGTGAGTTCCACCGCCCCGGCGTCCGCCAGGTATTCACGCTGGCGACTCATCGCGAACCGGACCACCATGGCACACAGTGGGGCGAGGATCGCGAAGATCACCGCCACCACCACGATGATGATGGCCAGGGGGTTGCCGCCTCCCCCCCCGCCCCGACCGCCCCGGCTGCCGCCCCCGAACATCGCGCTGTAGAAGGCGACCCGGGTGCCGGCGTCCGCGGCGAAGATGATGATCCCGGCGAGGGTGGCCATCAGCATTCCCAGGCGGATGTCGAAGTGGCGGATGTGGCTGATCTCGTGCGCGATGACCGCGGCAAGCTCGTCGCGGGTGAGCATCTTGCGGAGTCCGGTGGTGATCGCCACCACCCCGTGCTCGGGGTCGCGACCGGTCGCGAAGGCGTTCATGGCGGGATCGTCGATCAGGTAGACCTTGGGCATGGGGATCCCGGCCGCGATGGAGAGCTCCTCCACGACGTTGAAGAGCTGGGGATCGTCGGGCTTGGCGATCTCGCGGGAGCCGGTCATCCTCAGGATCGCGTTGGAACCGCTGAACCAGCTCCAGATGGTGGCCAGGATGGCGATCACCAGTCCGATGACCGCACCGACCACGAAGCCGCCGAGCAGGGGCGCGACCTGGAGCCCCTGGCTCTGGGCCTGGGGGTCCTGCCCGGCGGAGGATTCCCCGAGGGCGACGAGAATCACGCCCAGGGCTCCGCAGAAGCTCGTGATCAGCACGTTCATCAGCAGGATGAGGAACACGCTGTTGCGCTTGTTGCGGGCGATCAGGTCCGAGTAGGTGACGTTCGAGGGAAGCCCCTTGAGGGGCGGCTCGTCGGAGTGGATCGCCTCCGATCCTCCCGAGGCGTCGCTCGTGGTGCTGGTCTGGTCTGGTGGTGGAGGGGCCATGGGGTTCCGTGGTCGTGCGTCGGGACGTTGCTGGTCAGAAGCTGACCTCGGGAACCTCCCTGGCGGCAGGGTCCTCGATCTCGAAGAGATCTCGCTTCTGGAAGTTGAACATGCTGGCCACGACGTTCGAGGGGATCGCCTGCAACCGCTCGTTGTAGTTCGCGGTCATGCGGTTGTAGTTGGTCCGCGCGAAGCCGATCTTGTTCTCGGTGCTGGTGAGCTCCTCCTGGAGCTGCAGGAAGTTCTGGTTCGCCTTGAGGTCCGGGTAGGCCTCGGCGACCGCCATGAGCCTGCCGAGCGCGGCGGACAGCATGCCTTCGGCCTGGCCGGACGCCGCGACGCCGGAGGCGCCCACCGCGGATTCCCGGGCCTTGACCACGTTCTCCAGGGTCTCCTTCTCGTGGCTCGCGTAGCCCTTGACCGAGTTCACCAGGTTGGGAATGAGGTCGTGACGTCGCTTGAGCTGCACGTCGATGTCGGACCAGGCGGTCTCGGAACCGATTCGTGCCCGGACCAGTCCGTTGTAGATTCCGAAGAAGACGAGGACGGCCACGACCAGGAGGCCGATGGCGATCAACAGGATGATGAGGGCAGTTCCCATGATGATTCCTTTCCGCCCGGGCGGTGCCCGGTTCTGCGAGCCTACAGGCTACTCCAATTCAACCGACGGGGCGGAAAAACGAGTCGGGATCACTCCCGTGTCGATTCAGGATGGAGAGGATCCCCGAATGGTCGCGGAGGTCCGGGACCACGAACCGGGCGCCACCCTCGCGGAGTCGCTCGGCTCGGGGGCCTTCGGCCACTCCGATGAAACCGACCCCCAGGCAACGGGATGCGGCAAGGTCCCAGGAACCGTCGCCGAAGTAGACCGCGCCCGCGAAGGAATCGACCGGGCGGTCGTGCGCCTCGGCGGAGCGCTGCATCGAGGTGGCGATGATCTCCTCGCGGGGCCGGGCGTCGCAGGCGAAGGCCGCGGGGATGCCACGCCAGTCGAAACCGGAGTGCTCGAGCTTGATCGTTGCACTGCCGGTCCAGCCGCCGGTGGCGATGGAGACGGCGTGTCCCTGCCGCCGCAGGTGGCCGAGCAGGGCGACGGCTCCCGGCGTGGGCTGGATGGTGGCGGGATCCTGCCGGTGGGTGCGGCGGACCAGCTCGACGAAATGGTCCCGGACGCGATCGAGATCTTCCCGGGTGGGCTCGGCGCGCAGGTGGTCGCCGAGAAGGGTCGCGGCGATCGATTCATCGGTCGAGTGCGGATAGTCCGACCAGTCCGTGGACAGCTTCTCCACGCCGAAGAGCTCCCGGGCCGTGCGGATCCAGCAGGAATCATCGATTCCGGAGGTCCGGCAGAGCGTCCCGTCGATGTCGAATACAGTGAGCAGCATGCTTGAGATCCATGCACGAACGGGTCGGGACCGGCGCGGGGCCCGCGCGACCGGCCGAAGCGAGGCCAGGCCATGAAGAACGATCCGGAAACGCGGGTGAATCATACCTTCCGGGAGCTCGAGGGCCGTCCCCCCCAGTGCGTCACCCGGGCACCGGGTCGGGTCAACCTGATCGGGGACCACGTCGACTACGCCGGCGGGCTGGTCCTCCCGATCGCGATCGAACGCGCGACCACCGTGGCGATCGGGACCAACCCCGACGAGGACGGGTTCCTGGTGGAGCTGCTCGATCTCGATCGTTCACTCCACCTCGATCGGGACGCCCTCGAGACCATGGACGGGACGGAACTCGACTACATCAGGGGGCCGCTCCAGCAACTTCATCGATCGGGCCTCACCCCTCCCGGGCTGCGGCTGGTGGTGGCGAGCGACATCCCGATCGGAGCGGGTCTCTCCTCCAGCGCCGCGCTGCAGGTCGCGGTCCTGATCGGGGTACGGAGGCTCCTCGGGGCGGGGACCGATCCCCTTGAGGTGGCCCTGGAGGCGCAACGCTCCGAACACGCGATCGGGACGCCGTGCGGGCTGATGGACATGTACGTGAGCGCGGCGGCGCGCCCCGACCACGCCTGCCTGATCGACTGCAGCACCAACGGACTTCGACAGGTGCCCCTTCCCGCGTCGCGGGACGCGGTGTTCATCATCACCGACACCGGGGTCCGACACGACCTTCGCGATGGCGGCTACGCGCAGCGCCGTGCGGAATGCGAGCAGGCCGCGAGCCTGCTGGGGATCGGACTGCTGGGGGAAGCGGACGAGGCGCGGGTGGAACGGGCCGGGCTGCCCGAGCCGATGAACCGCCGGGCCCGGCACGTGACGAGCGAGATCCGTCGCGTTGGTGCATTCGCGGAGGCGGTCGAGGGAGGTGATCTCGAGGCGGCCGGGAACCTGATGTTCGAGAGCCACGACTCCCTGCGTGACGACTTCGAGGTCTCGTGTCCCGAACTCGACCTGGTGGTGGAAACCGCCAGGTCGATGACCGGGAGCATCCACGGCTCGAGGATGACGGGGGGTGGATTCGGGGGCTGCACGGTCACCCTCTGCGACCCGGGCCGGGAGACCGACTTCCTGGACGCGGTCGACGAGGCCTTCAGGCACCGGTTCGGCAGGACGCCACGCTCGATCCGTTCCGCCGCCGCGGCGGGCGCGGGACCGGTCGGGGCCTGAACGAGGTCACTTGGACGCCCCGGGACCACTCCCGGGATCGGGGGCCGCCTGCCCCCGGTATTGCTTGAGCAGGAGGGATGCCTTCTGGGTCTTGTCGTACACGATCATCGCCTTGACGTGATCGAAGCTCCTGATCGCGACCGGCCCGAGCCGGGGGGCGAAGAAGACGTACTGCGCGTCGTCGATCTCGGCCGGTCCCACCGACCCCCGGTAGCTGGTCCGGATGCATGTCGTCTGGAACTTCCCCGCGGGGGAGTTCACGGTGAAGGCACCGAGCACCTCGTAGACGCACTCCAGGGTGCCCTGGTGGGTGGTCTTGTCGGGGTCGTCGACGGAACTGACCGAAACCTGGATGCTGGCCCGGACCGGCTCGCCGGGGACTGCATGCACCAGGCAGACGGGTTCATCCGGCTTGAAGGTCGCGATCGACTTGGTGGAATGGTCGACCTCGATGGAGCGGTACAGTCCATCGGGGCGGACCAGGACGGTGGTCGTCCTGAGGTCACCGATCCGGAGCACGTGGATGTCGGCGGCCTTTCCGTCCTCCTGGACCGTGATGTCGATGTCGGTCCCCCGGTCGTTGCCCTCGACGACGGTGAAGGTGCGCGTGCCGAGCTCCCCGTCGAAGAAGCTCGCGATCTCGGGGATCGACACCGCTCCTTCCCGGGGGACCACCACCCCGGGACCGAAGGTCCGGAGCACCGCCTCCAGTCCCTCGTCGTCCCCGAAGCCACAGGGTGCGAGCAGTCCCAGGCCGACCAGCGCCAGGAGCGGGAATGCGATGTTCGATCGGGCATGACTGGGGATCATGTTCATTCGAGTATGGTACATGGATCATGCGATCGATCCCCACGCCAGTCCTGTATCTGCTGTCCTTCGTCATCTGCCTTGGATCCACGGCCTGCACGGGGGATCGGGAGCCGACGAGCAGCGGGGAGCCGGGTGCCGGGTCCGGAAGCGAGCTGCTCGCCGAAGTGGAGCTGGGCACGGGGGTCTTCACCATCCGTTTGCGGCCCGACGTGGCCCCGCGGTCGGTGGCCAACTTCGGGAACCTGGTCCGCAGGGGGTTCTACCACGGCCGGGAGGTGATCGCCGCCAACGGATCGAGTGCAAGCTTCGGTCGACCGGACCGGCTGCCCGCCTACCAGGTCGCCAACGAGTACTCACCGGACCTGCTTTTCGACCGACCGGGGATCGTGGCCTGGACCTTCCTCGACACTCGGGAGGCGACCAGCAACCAGATCGCGCACCCCACGCGCTTCTTCGTGAGCAAGGCCCCCAACCAGGCGTGGAACTTCTCGTTCAATCCATTTGGTGAGGTCGTGGCGAACCAGGAGGTCGTGGCCGAGGCCCGGCCCGGTGACTGGATACGGTCGATCAGGCTCAAGGGCGACTGGGCGGCCTTCCTCGCGGCGCATGAGGAGGCCATCACGTCGTGGAACCGGGCCCTGAGGGGTTCGGGTCACCTCGCACCGGATGAATCGATGGGAAGCCTGCCTTCCGCCACCGGACCGGGCGTCAGTTCCAACTGAGGCCCTTGGGCCACTCCCGCCAGCCCTGGAGGTCGCAACGCGCCACCAGCTGGTCGATCCGGTGCAGCTCGCCGTAGACGATGCGGGCTCGTTCGCTGGGATCGGGTTCCTGGAGAAGTCGGTAGCGGATCTGGTCGTCCTTGACCAGCACGAAGGACGCCATCTCGATGAGGGTCTCGATGGGCACCTCGTCCTGGTCGACCCAGTCGCGCACCGCCTCCGCGGCGTGCATCCGTGAAAGGCGGTCGCCCTCGAGCAACCGCTTGAGCGCCTGGCGGACCACCGGTGAAGGTGCGTCGGCGAGGGGCGACTCGATGGGCCGCAGACGGCCCAGGCGGTACAGGCGTTCCTCGTCCGGCTCGTCGATGTCGCGGATGAGTGCCCGGCAGATGCCGTGGACCAGGATGTTCCGCCGGCCGTCCGGCAGTCGATGGTTCTTGAGGATTCGACCGACGCACACCACCGGCTTCAGGGGGGGCGTGCCCAGTGATTCGGCCCCCACCACCCCCCGCTCGAGGATCGCCAGCGCGATGGGCGTGGACCGGGAGAGGTCGCCGTCGGGGCTGCGGTCGATGCAGTCCGAGATCATCTGGCGGTAGCGGGGCTCGAAGATGTGCAGCGGCTGCACCGTCTGCGGGAACAGGGCCACGCTGACCAGGGGGAACAGCGGGATCGGTTGGTCGAAATCGACGAGGAAGGACCCGGTCATGGAATCATGGTAGGCCTTCGGGGCGAGCGGCGATGGATCAGGCCGCGAGCGAACCTCGAATCTCGCGGCCCTCGGCGGCGAGGGCCTCCAGCACCCGGCGGATCCCGGTGGGGCCCACCCCGATGGCATCGCAGGCCTCGAGGGAGATTTCGAGGTCGGGGAGGTCCATTCGGAAGCCCGGCTCGGACCGAGCCGCGATCCGGTCCCCGACGTGCACGAACCAGGACATCATCGCGTCGTCCCCCCGGAGGACGCCCGGGTCGTGGTGGTTCCCGGTGGAGGAGACCAGGGACTTCGGGAACTTCCAACGCTGGCACAGCAGCGCACCGAGCTCCTGGTGTTCGACCCCGAAGCGCTCCACCTCGAGGGCTCGCAGGTCCGAGTCAGGGGTGCCGTCGGGTCCGAGGTCCAGGGTCCCGATCATGTCGGCGAAGAGTGCCGGGTCGTGCTGGAACTCGACCATCAGGCCGATGTCGTGGAGCAGGCCGGCCAGGAACGCCTCCTCGGTGCAGTCGGACCCGGAGGCCCGGGCGATCATGCAGGTGGCCACGGCGGCATCGAGGCTGTGGTCCCAGAGGTGCCTGGGATCGAGTCCCGGGATGCGCGAGGCACCGCGGAACATGCGGCCGAGACTGGCCGCCACCGCGATGTTCTTGATCGCATTCAGGCCCAGCAGCGAGATCGCGCGATTCATGGACCCGATCTGCCGGGGCATGCCGTAGAACGAGGAGTTCACGACCTTGAGTATCCTCGCCGACAGCGCCGGGTCGGACACGATGATCTGGTGGAGGTCCCGTGCGGAGCTGGTCGGGTCGTCGATCACGTCGACGATCCGAAGGGTCACCTCGGGGAGGGTCGACATGTGGCTGATCCCGTCGATCATCGCGGAAGCGATGGAATGCCGGGTTTCCCTTGATTCGGAAGCTGACATGCGTCCCCCGTCCGAAGTGGCCGTTCGGTGTCTCATCCTGCTACCAGCATGTCGGTCGTCGACGGGCCCCGCTTGAGCACGGACCGCTCAGTCGCGGTGAATATCCTCGGGGTTCGGAGCGGGGTCCGCCCAGCGCTTGCGGAGGGGGACGACCTCCAGGGGCACGTCCGCGAGGATCCGGGCGATTCGCGCCCCGGCATCGCCGGAACCGAACCGGTCGTCGGGTCCGACCGACCGGAGGGATTCCGCCTCGATCAGCGCGGCGTCCAGCGCGGGTCCGGTAAGCGGATCGACGTGGACCACGGTCCGCGGGCGTTCGCGTCCCGACTGCCGGGTGCCGATGTCCACCGCCGGACGACCGACCGCGGCGCATTCGATGAGCCCGGCACTGCTGTTGCCGACGAGCACCTCGATCCGACGGAGCAGTCCGATGAACTCCGCCCGCGGCAGGTGCTCGAGGACAGGCAGCGGTGCGGAGTCCAGCGCGATGCGGATCCCGGTGCATCCGGGATCGTGGTTCGGGGCCATGACCAGGGAGGGCCCGCGGGCGGCGACGGTCTTCACGATGAGTTCCATCCGTCGCTGCTCGACGTGGTCGGGATCCCCCACCGGATGGTGGAGGACCAGGAACCGAGGCGCCCCCAGTTCCCGCCAGCGGACCTCGTCGAGGACCGGGAACGTCGAGAGGTCGTCGACCGCGGGGGAGCCGACCATGTGGATCACGTCCGATGGCTCGCCCATCGACTCGATGCGCGAGGCACTGGAGGTGGTCGCGGGGAAGTGGAGGTGCGCGAGCTTGGTCACGGCATGGCGGATGCCCTCGTCGCAGATGCCGGAGGCGATGTCGCCTCCATGGACGTGGGCGACCCGGATCCCGAGGACCGCCGCGGCGGTCGCGGCGGCAAGGACCTCGATCCGGTCGCCCAGGACCACCAGGAAGTCCGGGGGGTCGGGGGCGAGCACCTCGGTCATCGAGAGGATGCCCCGACCGATCGACTCCGCGTCGGATCGACGGGTGCGCGAGCAATCCGCCTGCATCTCGACCACCGACTGGATGGTGCGCTCGCGGGCGACCTGTTCGATGGTCGGCGGGGTGCCCAGGAGGTGCGCCCCCCCCGCCACCAGTCGATCGTCCACGGTGGGGTCCTGTTCCAGGGCATCGAGGAGCGAGCCCAGCAGCCCGTAGTCAGCACGACTCCCGGTGAAGACCGTGATCTTGCGTCGAGTCATGTCCCCACCTCGTCTCGAAGGTCGTCCTCGCCGAGGAGGCTGCCCGGCACGAGGTCGCGGGCGGCGCGCCGGCCGACCAGCGAGTCGAGGCGATCCGGGGAAATGCCGCCTCCGGGACGCATGGTGGTGAGGGCGCCCCTCGGGATCGGGGCACCGGCGGGCACCGGCTCGCGAACCGCCACGGACTGGGCCGAGGCGAGGCGCACCTCGACCTCGCAGTCCTGGACGGCCTTGTCCGGACCGCCAAGCATGCGTCGCGCCTCGCGTGCGAAGCGGACGTACTCCTGGAACGCGGCGGGCTCGAGCGAGAGGGCGTGGTCGGGTCCGGACCGGGAGCGGTCGAGGGTCAGGTGCTTCTCGAGGATCGTGGCCCCGGCCGCGACCGCGAGCCCGCCGGCCTGGATCGATTTGGTGTGGTCGCTGTAGCCCACCGGCAGCCCCGTGGTCCCGGCGATCAGCCGGATGCCGGCAAGGGCGGCGTCGTCGAGCTGGGTGGGGTAGCTGCTGACGCACTGGAGCAGCGCGAGATCGCGGGGGCCGACCCAGGAGACCGCACGAACGACCTCCTGCATCCCGTGGCCACCGGTACTGAGGATCAGGGGACGCCCCGTCCCGCGGAGGGCGTCGAGCAGGGGGCGGTTCCCGAGGTCCGGGGAGGCGGTCTTCAGGAACGACCACGGCAGCCGCGCGGCCGCCTCGACCAGTGCGGGGGTGAAGACCGTGACGCCGGCCAGCAGTCCGAGCGAGTCCGCGAGGGCCGCGGCCTCGGCGAACTGGTCGATCGAGAGGCTCAGGCGCCCGAGCATCGCGCGCGGGTCGAACTCACCGGCTTCCTTCTGGTACGTGACCACCGAGGAGGACGTGGAGAGCAGCTGGTCCGGATCGAACCACTGGAACTTCACCGCATCGGCGCCCGAGGACCCCGCGGCATGGACGAGCTCGAGGCATCGGGTGAGGTCGCCATCGTGGTTGACGCCGATCTCGGCGATCACGAGGGGGTCGGTCGCGGAGATCGACCACGGGACCCGGGATGCGTGGTTCGCGGGGTGGTTCATGGAGTGATTCCGGGGGAGGGGCCGCCGCGGATGATCGAGTCGGCGACCACCAGGTCCAGTTCATCGTCGATGTCCACCACCTCGCCGGGCCGGGTGCGGATCCCCCGACGATCCTCCCCGAGGAAGGCGTGCGGGTGATCCGGCCGGACCGTGAACAGGGCCTCCCTCCGCAGGGCGATCACCCCCCCGTCGGGGAAGTGGGCGTCGGGAAGGTCCTGCCGGCGATAGACGGTGTTCGGGTGCCAGGGCGAGACCCGGTCGCCGTCGGTGAGGTTGACCATCCACCAGGGGTGGTGCTTGCCCACGGGCGCGTAGCTCTGGACGCTGTCGGCCCCGGTCTCGACCAGGTGGCCGATCGCCCGGTCCACCAGGTCCGGGGGACGTACGGGTACGTTCGCGTAGAGGATGACCACCCGCTGGTGTCCCGAATCGGTGGAGGTGACGGCGTGACGCACCGCCTCGTCGATGGTGGCGTCGTCGCCGGCCATGGAAGCCGGTCGCATGACCACTTCCGCACCCTCGGCCCGCGCCGCTCGCGCGATGTCCTCGCCGTCGGTCGAGACCACGACGCGATCGACGTGACGGGAGCGAGCGGCGTGCTCGATCGAGTACGCGATCATCGGGCGTCCGGCGAGCAGTCGTGCATTCTTGCCGGGGAGGCCCTTGCTGCCGGCTCGCCCCACGATCACGGCGAGCGCCGGTGCTGGAGGATCGCTGCTCATGACTGGTAGGTCCTCACCAGGGGCGATCGAGGCCCCTGCTCCCGCAGGGCCCGCCGGCGGCCGGCCACCACCCTCCGCCAGAGTTCGAGCACGCCTTCACGGTCGACGTTGCCGGCGGAAGCCCTGGCTTCCAGGTCGCCCTCCGCGAAGGGGACGGTCCCGTCGCTGTAGATCACCATCCGCCGGAAGCTCTCGGCGACCTGGGTGCGTTCGGGGTTGCTGGCGTCGGCGATGGCGGGACCGTTGGATCCCCCCTGCCCCAGCGCGATCGATTCCTGGTCGATCACCGCGGTGCCGAGGACCTCCTGCCATCGTTCGAAGAAGGACTCGATGTCCGAGCAGGTCACCGGGGTCCTCTGGATCCGGGGCACCACCCACGGGAGTGCGAGGGCGCCGGGCCCCTCCCCGGCCAGGCAACGCCGGCACTCGATGAGCAGCCGGATGCGGTCGATGGCGGTCCGGTACCCGTCGTGGCCCATGGCGACTCGGTAGGACTCCGGCGAGTCGGCGTTCAGGTCGACGGAGACCACCTGCACGCCGGAATGCGCGAGCTCGCGGACCCGCTCCTCCGAACACTGCAGCTCGGTCCGGACGTGCACCCCGCGAATCCCCGCGTCGAGCGCGGTCCGGATGTAGTCGATGCAGCGGGGATGCTGCAGCGGATCCCCCACCCCC
The DNA here is from genome assembly GCA_002862305.1 of Phycisphaerae bacterium. Taxonomy (GTDB): domain Bacteria; phylum Planctomycetota; class Phycisphaerae; order Phycisphaerales; family SM1A02; genus UBA8087. The sequence goes on from PKCS01000092.1 coordinate 44,395, forward strand.
GCGAGGGTGATCATGGCGTCCCGGGAATCGGCGAGGTCGGAGATGATGCGGTTGAACCGCTGGTCGTTCATCGCCTCCCGCTGGATGGTGCCGGCGCGATGCGGACTGCAGGATCCGCAGCCGAGACGACCGGTGCACAGCTCGACGACCACGTGCCGGGGCGTGAACTGCGGGAGCCCTCCGCGCCTCTGGTACTCGAGCTGGTCGATGATGTCGCGGCTGGAGAATCCATCACGCGAGGGCCGCTGGTTCGTGAGGATCGGTTCCATGGCGCACCGTATCCGGTATCGGGTGCGAGGCGCGTCGAAGACCGCGCGGAGCAGGGATCGACGCACCTGCGGGTCCAGGGGGAGGTTCGCCTCGCCGACGATGGGGTCGTGTTCCGCCCGGCCGGGGCGGTACCCGAGCATCGCCCCGATGGTGGCAAGCCGATTACGGCGCGAGAAGGTCCGCATGAGTCGACGGGAGACCAGGCAGGCACCGAGCCCGGGCGGGGACTGGGAGAACAGGAGCTGGTGACGGCCTCCGGAGGCGCGCCATCGGTCGATCATCGGGTCGATGCCCCCATGGCCGCTGATCTCGACCAGGGGCCAGTCCGGCCCGACCAGGATCGCGCCGTCCAGGTCGTCGCGCTCCATCACGGCGTGCATCGACTGCGGAGCCAGCACCTCGTCGAAGGCGGTCATGCCGGCGATCCCACCTCGCCAGCACCGATCAGCGAACATGCGGGCGGCGACGATCGCGTCGTGCTCCGGCCCGAAGGGGGAGGTCCCGCAGGACTCGATGCTGAGGGGGACGTCGAGCTGGAGCCCGGTCACGCGCGGCCCCAGCTCGTAGTCCTCGGGGGCCAGGATGATGATTCCCTGCAGTCTCCGGGAGCTCGCGAGCCTCTGCAGGGTGAGCTCGAGCCCGGTTCGTTCGCCGATCATGTGGTCGAGTCGACGACGCGAGCCCGCCCCCCCGCGGAACGGGTCGAGGGGGACGAATGCGACCACGGAGTCGGTGGGTGATCCCGCGTCGCCGGTGACGACGCCGATCGAGTCGGATACGCGCGGGGAGGACGCGGGATCCGGTCGGTCGGTTCCACCATCCGACTGCAGGGCATCGATGACGCCCGCGAGCAGGCGCTCGGATTCGCCGGAGGCTTCCCGGAAGAACCCGACGTTCACCAGGTCCCGCTCGATCTGCTCGGATTGCCGGGCCCTTGGATCGGACGAATCACGGACCGCGATCCTGCGATCGGCGAGGTACCGCTTGAAGGCCCCGATCCGGTTCACCCGATCGACGAACGAGAAGGCCGCCGGGAGCTCGGCGACCGCCCGCCGCCTGCCCTCGATCTCGCGGAAGGTCTTCCCGGACCGGACCGGGTCCTCGAGCTGGTCCGCGAGCTGGCTGAGCAGCTGCTCGGTCTCGGCGGAGACGACCCCCAGCCGAGCGACCTGGGCCGAGAACGCCTCGATGCGTCGCACCAGCGCGGATCGAGGGGGTCCGGGGCGAGGAACCACCGCGGGCAGGGACAGCAGGCCGCGGCCGCGGTCGGCATGTGCATCCAGGGCCTCCCGGAGGGTGCAGGACTCGGTGCCCGCCTTGCGAACGCCACCCTCGGTGGCGTCGAGGGTGGTCAGGCCACGTTGTCGGTCGCGGGTGAAGAATGCCTCGAACTGCCTCAGGTAGGAGAGCATCTGGTCATCGGTCAGGATCGGGCGGTCGTGGACGTCCCGGAGCCGGTGAAGCATTCCCTTGTGGCGGACGATGCGCTGCCACTCCATCATCGCAAGGGTGTTGAAGGGATTCAGCTCGGTCGACCAGACGTCGTCGATCGCGGTCCCCCGGGAGTAGTAGACGCCGTCGGTGAAGCCCAGGTCCTGACCCACCAGCGCGACGGGATCGCATCCGAGGTGGCGGGCAAGGTGGTAGGAGAGGTGGGCGACGGTGCTGGCCGCGGGAAGCGCGGCGAGGCCGGGGGCGTCCTCCCCGAGGACTTCCTCGAGCACCAGGGCCCGGCACCACCGTACCGTGCCCGGCCAGCAATCCGCGATCACCGGATGCGCCTGGGGGAGGGCGACGAGGGTGACCCCCTCGACGTCGGATGCGGTGATCCCCTCGTAGAAGCGTCGGGAGATCTGGTGGTAGTCGAGGGCGGTCACGAAATGCGGACGGACCCCGGCTTCGAGCAGGGGACGCAGGGTGGTCTGCGCGGAGATGACCACGCATCGGGAGCGGATCCCCTCGTCCGCGAGGAGGTGGAGGTTCTTCTGGAGACTCGGCCCCGCACTCACCACCACCCCGAGCCGGCCGCGGGCCACCCCGGCGAGGTCACCGATCCCCGACCCGCTCGCGTAGCGGCCGAGGTTCCCCAGCTCGTTGCGCACGGTGCCGACGCTTCGCATCAGCTCGGTGGAGACGGTCATCCGCGCCCGGCCGATCGCGTCGGCGAGCCGAGAGGAGAATGCCTGCGTCCGGCCCGCGAGGCGACCGGCGGAGGCGGGATGCTCGAGGATCCTGGTGCCGGCGACCATCTGCGACTCGAGATCCGACCAGGCGGCACCAAGCTGCCGGCCATCGGCCTCGTCGCAGACGATCCTGACCCGTGCGGGATCCAACCAGCCCGTGCAGTCGATCCGCGAGAGGACCGTCCGGAGCAGTCCGGGGTCCGGTTCGAACACCGTCACCACGCCGGTTCCCCTCAGCCGCTCGACCACGGCCTGCACGTGGTAGCCGAGCCCGAAGCCGAGGATCGCGGCGAACGCGGTTTCGGCCACGTCGAGCTGGTCCGCGAACCGCGAGGCCTCGCCACGGGGCTGGTGCATGCTGGCCAGGCGGAGTCCGTCCCCGAGCACCCCCACCACGCTGCCGTCCTCGGCGGTGGTGAACTCGACGTGGGTCGGTTCGGCGCCGCGGATGCGGTCGGCCACCCTCGCCCCGGGCGGACCCAGGGCGGATAGATTCCGTTCGAGCGTCCCGGGGTCACCCCGATCCTCGGCGAGGCTACCATGTTCGTCGGCCGTTCCTGAATCGCTTGGCGGCATGGTTCGGGCGGCCTCACAGTCTCTCCGGGTCCGGCCGGATGGGCGCGGCGGTGTTCCCCGCCGCACAGGAACGGTCGTCATCGGGACCGGCCGGGACACCACGATCGGCGGACACGGGAATCAGACGGTGCTGACCTACATTACCGAGAATCCATGGCCGGTCGGACTCGTTTCAGCGGTGTTCCTTTTGATTTTCGCCATCCTCTTCATGCGGGACGGCGAGTCCAGGATGCTGGTGCTGGGCATCGTCTGCCTGGTCTGCCTCGCGGGGGTGTTCCTGGTGGACGCCGTGGTCGTGACCCCCGCGGAGCGGGGCCAGCAGTTGGTGCGCGGGCTGGTCGAGGATGCGGAGTCGGGGAGGGTGGATGCGATCCTCGAGCGAATCGCTCCCGACGCGTCGCTTCACCTGGGTGACGTCCGGCGCCCGGGCCGCGCCTTCGCGGAACTGGAACGATCGCTGCGGACCCTCGAGCGGGGCAACCGGATCACCGACAACTGGGTGACGCGACTTCGCGGCGAGACCCGGTCACCGGGACGAGCGGACGTGAGTCTGGCCTGCATCACGACCACCAGCGATTCGATGGGGTCGGTGCCGACCAGCTGGCTCTTCGAGGTGTCGGAACGACCCGACGGCACCTGGATGGTGACCCGGGTGGTCTTCGAGACCCTCATGGGGAAGCCCCCGTCGAATCCCTTCTGAGGGACTCAATCCGCAGGCCGGGCGGGTGCGGCCTCCACGATCGCGTCCGCGGAAGCCGGAAGCTCGATCATGCGCACCACTCGCGAGTCCGCCTGCACCTCGTAGGCCCCGAAGGTGATCTGCTTGCCGCCCAGCCGGACCTGGCCGTCGGGGAACGAGAAGGTCCGGGAGGCGGACTCCCCGGGACGGATGCCCGGCAGCGAACGCCGCAGCGGGGGATAGCCGGCGGCCTGGCAGAATGCCTTCAGTTGCAGCGGCTTCGCGCCCGTGTTGGTGACGGTGACCGTCACCAGGACCCCGCGGTCCCCTTCGTCCGCGGGGTTCGAGAGGGTCCAGTCCGCCTCGACCGCCAGGCAGGATGAATCGATCCTGGTCGGGATCAGGAGGGTGGTCAGGAGGTTGCGCTTCCCCTGGAGTTCGGCGTCCACCCGGAGGTCGACGTCACCCTCCAGCTGGAGGCGCGGGTAGGTGAATGCGAACGGGACCGAGGCCGTACCCCGGGGCTGCACGGTGACGGTCCGGCTCCTCGGCTGGAACTCGAATTGTCCGGGGCCCACCGGACGGAGTCGAACCTCGACGGGTTCGTTCCAGGGATTGGCGAGCTCGATGGTGAACTCGTGCATGCCGGTGGAGGCCTCGATGGTCTCTGGCTCGATGCGGACGTTCGCCCGGAATCGGGCGACCTCGGGATCGATGCCGTCGACGAAGACGGGAGACTCCCCGATCTCGACCAGGTGGCCGTGGGTGCCGGGGGAACAGGACTCCGTGGTGCCGTCGACGTGCGAGATGGAGAGCGGTCCGGCGGTGGCGTCGAGTTCCATCGAGGCGCGGCCGTCGCGGGACCAGGCGACGAGGAAGGCGTCCCGTCCCTCGCCGGCGAGCACCGCCCTCACCCCGCGACCGAGGGGGACCTCCGCGAGGGGGGGATTGCCCGAGAGACGCGAGCGAAGGATCGTGAAGGCGTAGCCCTCGACCGTCAGGCCACGACGGGAGGCGTTCGGATCCGGTTCCCACGGGGCGGGGGTCTCGATGCGGTCGGCTCCCGACGCCCAGGTCTCGACCGCCTGGAGGGCGAAGCCCTGGGCGGACATGCGCCGGGTCGGGGTCGAGGGACCGTCCCGGAGGTGGACGATGCGACCGGGCTCGCCCGGAACCCGGGATCCGAGGATGGGCGGGGCGGGCTGCGGGGAGGCGGGGTCGTAGTGCACCAGGTGCACGTCCAGGGACGACTCGGCGGGGGCGGCATAGTCGTCGGGGAACGAGGGCTTGAGTTCGAGCTGGGCGGCCGCGACGAACTCGTCGGCGATCACCCGGAGGTTGTCGATGGCGTCCGTGGCCTCCGCGGAATCCGGCGGGACCTCGTTGCGCAGCCTCCAGCGGGAGACCTCGTCTCCGAATTCCGCCATCCACGGCAGGAGCTGCCGGGCCGCCTCGGGGGACGAACCGAGGAACCCGCAGACCTGGTCCGGATCGAGGGAGAGTCCCTGAGGTTGCAGCGTCTCGGGGATCGAGGCGATCTCGAACACGGGCTCGACCTGGCGCGCGTGGAGGACGTCGATCATGGCGTTGTAGTAGTTCGAGCGCGCCGCATCGAGGTCCGCCGGCTGGCCGGGTCGCCAGACCGGCAACACCGCGTAGTCGGGGGCGAGGGCCTCGATCATGGAGGCGTGCTCGAGCAGGCCGGGCGAGGCCCGGTCCGGCAGCGCGACCCCGAAGAACGGACCGCGATGCCCGAGGGCCGGCCGACCGGGCGTTGGCAGGACCGAGAGCATCTGTTCCTTGACGGCGACGATCGACTCCCCGTCGAGCAGTTCGAGCCGGCTGTGGTACCAGCCGGGGGACAGTCCCTCCAGGGCCCGGGTGACCAGGGTGCTCCCCCGTCGAATCTCGATCGGGTGCTCGTCGACCACGAATCCGTCGAGGTCGGTGGTCCGCAGCATGGCGGAGAGTCCTCCGGTGGTGAGGTCCCGGATGTCGACCCGCAAGGACGGGGTCGTCGGGGAGTGCACGACCCCGGTCGGAGGGACCGCCTCGAGCTGCATGCGAGGAAGCTGCCAGACCTCCACGTCATCGAACCAGACGTTCCCCCGGATGTCGGCGCGGGGCCCCTGCTCGACGTGGAGTTCGAAGACCAGGTCCACCGCCTCCTCGACCTCCATCGGGGGGCGTACCGTCAGCAGGGCCCAGTCCCCGCGGGTCCGGACCGGTTCCGAGGTGCGGAAGGTTCCGGGGAGCTCCTCGCCGTCGGCGTCGAGCAGCCGGACCTTCAGTACCGCAGCCGCACCCTCGAGTCCGGAGGTCCGGACCCGGGTTCGGACCTCGTAGAGGCTCTGGGGGAAGATGGGGATCCGGGCACGGGGGATGCCGACCGCGATCGGCGCGCCGTCCAGCGTGAACTTCAACGACCAGTCGCCGGAGTACGCCTCGGATCGCTCGACCCCGACCTCGCCGAAGTCGGGGAAGCCCGGTCGTCCGTTGCCGGAGAGGATCCGGAAGAAGGGTCGCGGGAGGGGCGAGTGGAAGTCGCTGGCCTCCTCGAACCCGAAGAACTCGACCTTCTGCCGCTGGGACGCGAGCACCTGCGCGGGGAGGTCCTCGTCGGGAGCCGGAAGGGCCCCGGTCGCCTGGAGGCAGAGGGCGAGCAGGACTGATGGATGCGTCAGGGGCATGAGTGGTTTATCGGCGTTTCGGGGTGCCGTCTCTCGCGGAATGCCGGCAGGAAATCGAGATGACGCCCGCCCCGAATCCGGCGCCCCGCACCCCTTGAGAATCAGTCCCGGGGGGATCGCTTTCGAAAGAGCCGGCTGAAGGCGATGACCATGGGTTTTTTGATCGGTGAGCGGGTGATTGCATCCCGGATCGAGGCGGCATCACCTGGCCGACGGGTCCGAATCGGATCGGTTCCGGGTCGCGGTGATCCATGGTCTCGCGGCAGCGGTTCCTCCGAAGGCCCGCATGGTGCACAGCGGGCTTCGACGAGGAATCGAAGCTGGTATCCGCGTCCCCCACCCCCGGTTCGATACCGATCCGAGCCGAGGTCGCGTGCGAGGCCGATGATCGAGCGCGGTTCCGGATCCGGGGGGCGTGAGGTCGGGGAAGGCCTTGAAGGGGCGATTTGGAGCGGTTTTCGACTGGCGGACCCTGCTAGGATGGCTCGACCGGAAACCCCGACGATGGACCTGCCCGTGATCGACCTCAGAAGCGATACCGTCACCCGACCCTCGAAGCCCATGAAGCAGGCGATGGCCTCGGCCCCGCTCGGCGATGACGTCCTGGGGGACGACCCCACGGTGCAGGCCCTCGAGGAGCGGATCGCGGGACTGCTGGGCAAGGAGGCGGGCCTGTTCACGCCCAGCGGGACGATGGCCAACCAACTCGCGATCCGTGCGGTCTGCGAGGCGGGCGACGAGATCATCGCCCATCGGGACAGTCACATCATCCACTACGAGACCGGGGCCCCGGCAGCCCTCTCGGGCTGCATGATCGCGCCGCTGGACGGCACCGGCGGCCTCTTCGGGCCCGAGGAGCTGGTGGCGGTGGTGCGTGGCACCGACGACCACAATCCGGTGGATCGTATGGTGGTCGTGGAGAACACCCACAACCGCGGCGGGGGAACCCCGTGGAGCCTCGAGGGCTTCGAGTCGGTCGCCGGTGCGGCCCACCGGCACGGCCTGCACGTCCACGTCGACGGGGCACGCCTGTTCAACGCGGTCGCCGCCTCCGACTACCAGGTGTCTGAATTCACCCGGCAGGCCGACACCGTCTCGGTGTGCTTCTCGAAGGGGCTGGGCGCCCCGGTGGGCTCGGCGCTCGTGGGGTCGCGGGAGCTGATCACCCGCGCCAGGAGGTTCCGGAAGATGTTCGGGGGGACCATGCGCCAGTCGGGAATGCTGGCCGCGGCGGCCCTCCACGCACTCGACCACAACCTCGAGGGCCTCGAGGCGGACCACCGGAACGCGCGGACCCTCGCGGGGATCCTGGAGGGACTGGACGGGGTGGTGCTCGAACGCCCCCCCACCGAGGTCCCCAGCAACATGGTGTTCTTCGGCCTCGCGGAGGGGGTCGATGCCGATGCATTCTGCCACCACCTCGAACGGGAGGGCGTGCTGATGCTCTCGATGGGACCACGGCGGATCCGGGCGGTGACCCATCTTGACGTGGACCAGTCGGACATCGAGGCCGCGGGTGCGGCCTGCGCCCGCACCCTCGAGACCCTGCATGCGGCGCGTGGAGGCTGACCGTGGACCGACCTGGAGACCAACCGGGCGCGATCTTCGACATGGACGGGACCCTCCTCGACAGCTACCACGCCCACGGCAGCGCATGGAGGCAGGCCCTCGGCGAGCAGTCGATCACCTACGGCGACGATGACTTCCACCGCCACTTCGGGCGACGCAACGAGGAGATCATCCGGGACGTGTACCAGCGGCTGGGGGATCCCGAGCCCTCGCTGGACCACATCCAGGCGATCGCGGATCGCAAGGAACAACTCTTCCGGGCCACCCTCTCCGGCGATTGCACCGAGATGCCGGGCGCTCGTCGGCTCCTCGAGCGGCTTCGTGGCGCGGGGTGGCGCCTGGCGGTGGGCTCCTCCGCGCCCCGCGAGAACCTCGAACTGGCACTCGAGCTCCTGGACATGGGGTGCTTCATGGATGCGACGGTGTGCGGCGGCGACGTCCGCAGGGGCAAGCCCGAACCGGACGTCTTCCTGGAGGCGGCGAGACGGATCGGGGTCGAGGATCGATGCTGCCTGGTGTTCGAGGACGCGCCGGCCGGCGTGGAATCCGGGCACCGGGCCGGGATGCCGGTGGTGGGCATCCGATGCCCGCACCATGAATCGGAACTTGAGGCGGCCGATCTGGTCGTGGACGACTTCGACGAATGCCCGGAACCCGTCCTCCGGGCGCTGATCAAGGAACATGCACCGTGAACGACCCGAGATACGAACGACTCGCCGACATCCTGACCAGGCACTCCACCCGCCTCGAGCCCGGGGAGAACCTCCTGGTCGAGACCTGGGACATCCCGGAGGAGATGGTGATCGCCCTGCTGGAGAGCGCACGCGGGACGGGGGCGCACGTCCACGTGCTGACCAACAACAGCCGGATCCAGCGGGCCCAGCTCTGCAGCGTCGAGGACGCCGCGCTGGAGACCATGGCGGAGGTCGACCGGTTCCGCATGGAGCGGATGGACGCCTACATCGGCCTGCGGGGCTCGGAGAACGCGAGCGAGATGTCCGACGTCCCCGAGGACCGCATGAAGGCGCGAGGTCGGCTGTACATGAAGCCCGTTCACTTCGAGCAGCGTGTCAAGCACACCAAGTGGTGCGTGCTCCGCTGGCCCAACGCGGGGATGGCGCAGCTGGCGCAGATGAGCACCTCGGCGTTCACGGACTTCTACTTCGACGTCTGCACCGTCGACTACGGTCGGATGCAGGCCGCGGCGAACGCGCTCGCGGCGAGGATGGACGCCACCGACCGGGTGCGCCTGGTCGGCCCCGGGGACACCGACCTCCGCTTCTCCATCAAGGACATCCCGAGCGTGCCCTGCTGCGGATCGCACAACATCCCCGACGGGGAGTGCTTCACCGCACCGGTCCGCGACTCGGTGGAGGGGGTCATCCAGTTCAACACCCCCACCCTCTACAACGGGGTCAGCTTCGAGAACATCCGGCTGGTCTTCAAGGGGGGTCGGATCACCGAGAGCTGGAGCGCCCGCAATGCGGACAAGCTCGAGTCGATCCTCGCGACCGACGAGGGAGCGAGCCACGTCGGGGAGTTCGCGATCGGGTTCAATCCGCACGTGCTCCACCCGATGAAGGACACCCTGTTCGACGAGAAGATCGCCGGCAGCATCCACTTCACCCCGGGCCGGGCCTACGAGGAGGCCGACAACGGCAACCGTTCGGAGATCCACTGGGACAACGTGATGATCCAGCGGCCGGAGTACGGCGGGGGCGAGATCCACTTCGACGACGAGCTGGTCCGCAAGGACGGGATGTTCGTGGTCGAGGACCTCGTCCCGCTCAACCCCGAGAACCTCAAGTGAGCCCTGCCCCGGGACACCGACTCAGTCGGTGAACAGGTCGTCCATCTGCTCCTCGAGCTTCCGGTTGTAGTCGTCGGCCTGCTTCACCGTGTTCTCGGCGACCCCCCTCGCCCCGGAGAGCGCACCGTAGTAACCGCTCGAGCCGGGCACCGGGGCGCCGGAGGAAGCGGAGTCCCCGGGGGCCTGCGGCGCGGACTGGCCGGCCGCCCGGGCCGGTGGGTCCTGCTTCTCGCAGGCGGCCGATGCGAGGACCATGGCGAGGACGGGTAAAAGCGCGCAGTGGGATGCGGTTCTCATGGAAACCTCCGAGCAACGAGTTCCGTGGTGCACTATCCTAGCCGGTCACTCAAACCTCACGGAGCATTCAGCATGCAAATACGCAATCGGATGAACTACCTCGCGGTCGGGCTTGCCGCCACGATCGCCCCGGCCGTGGCGTCGGGCCAGGACGTCGACTATTCCCAGGTCCCCGAACCCCCCGCGATCATGCAGGCCAAGCTCGAACAGGCCAAGGTGACGCTGGTCGACGCGGTGGCGAAGGCGCAGAAGGCGGTGGACGGAGAGGCGGTCCGGGTCCGCACGCTCGCCGACGGAGACACGATCCGCTACGTGATCCTGGTCGAGAGCAACGGGGTCCCGAAGCGGATCCTGGTGGACGGCACCACCGGCGAGGTGATGGCCCCGAACGTGGACATGACCACCGCGATCAAGACCGCCCTGGAGAAGGTCCCGGGTCGGTGCGCATCCGCCTCGGTGAACCTGCTGGCGAGCGAACCGAGCATCACCGTCGTGGTGTTCGCCGACGACAAGAAGCACGAGATCAAGATCGATGCCGTGAAAGGAACCATCATGTCAGACGACATCACTGAAGGACTGCCCGGCGTACAGGCCGGGAACGACATGGAGACCACGAGCAGCGGCCTCCAGTACATCGAGATCGAGGAGGGCGACGGAGCCCAGCCCGCCGGACCCACCTCCACGGTGCTCGTCCACTACACCGGGTACCTCGTCGACGGAACCAAGTTCGACAGCTCGGTGGACCGGGGTGAGCCGATCTCCTTCGGCCTCAACCAGGTGATCCCGGGCTGGACCGAGGGCGTGGGATCGATGAAGGTGGGCGGCAAGCGCAAGCTGATCATCCCCTTCGATCTCGCCTACGGAGCCCAGGGGCGTCCGCCGGTGATCCCCCCCCGCGCCACCCTGATCTTCGACGTCGAGCTGATCAAGGCCGACTGACCGGATCAGGTCGACAACTCGAACTCGGGCTGGTTCGCCTTCCGGCGCAACCAGTTCATCCCGACATGAACGGGCTTCCAGGAGAGCATCCAACCCTGGAACGCCCGTTTTCTCGGGAAGTCGAGCATCAGGAGCCCGATGGCCAGGGTCAGCAGTCCCTGGCCCGGCAGGAAGAGCATCCCGATCCCGCCCAGCACCAGGACGAGGCCGAGCAGGTTGCGGGCGACCCGCAGCAGGGTGCTTCGGATGGGATGGGGTCCACGCCAGGGCGGAACCACCTTCGCCCGGACCGTGAAGTAGTCGGCCGGGAGCCGTGCGGCGAGGATCGGCAGCGCGATCAGGGATCCCACGAAGGTGAGCAGCCCGATCAGGCCGAGCGACGCCAGCAGGGTCGTGGAATGGAGTTCGATCCAGGGAATCATGTGATTCCTACGAACGGGGTGGGGGCGTGGTTCGCCACCCCCCCCCACGGGGACCGCCTCCCGGGCGCGGGCTCAGCCGCCCTGCATGTAGCGTTCCTCGATCGCACGGACCTTGCCGGTCCGCCGGACGTGGCGTGGATCATCCGAGAACTCCGCACCGAGGTAGGCCCGGACCATGTCGGAGGCGACCGCCCCGCCGATCACCCGACCTCCCATCACGAGGACGTTCATCTTGTCGTGCTCGACCCCCTGGTGCGCCGAGTAGTAGTCCTCGCAGTTGGCGGCGTGGATGCCGGGGAACTTGTTGGCGGCGATGCTCGCGCCGATCCCGCTCCCGCAGAGGAGGATCCCGCGATCGGAGCGCCCCTCCATCAGCTCGGTGGCGACCTTCTCGGCGAAGTCGGGGTAGTCGTCGGCGGCGTCGTAGACGTGGGCACCCACGTCGTTGACCTCGTGGCCGAGGGACTCGACGAGTGCCTTCAGCTCGTTCTTCAACTCGAACCCCGCATGGTCGGAACCCATCACGATCTTCATGATCCACCCACTCTCTTGATCTGTGCCTTGGCGGCGGCGACGACGTTCTCGGGTTCGAACCCGAAGTCCTTCTGGAGCTCGGCGATCGGCGCGGAGGCGCCGAATCCGGTCATTCCGATGATCGCGCCCTCCCGGCCGGCGTAGCGCTCCCAGCCGAAGGTGGACGCCTGCTCGACCGCGACCCGGGCATCCACGGAAGGGGGCAGCACCTCGTCGCGATACGCCTGGTCCTGTCGTTCGAAGAGGGTCCAGCAGGGCATGCTCACCACGCGCGAACGGATGCCCTCCGCGACCAGGGCCTCGTGGGCGGTGATGCACAACGGGACCTCGCTCCCGCTCGCCATCAGCAGCACCTCGGGGTCGCCCTCGCAGTCGGCGATGACGTAGGCCCCGCGAGCGCATCCCTCGGCGGCCCCGTACCTCGATCGATCCAGGGTGGGCAGGTTCTGGCGGGACAGAGCGAAGAGGACCGGTTCATGCTCGAGCTGCATGACGAAGCGCCAGCACTCGACGACCTCGTTCGCATCGCAGGGCCGGATCATCAGCAGCCCGGGCATCGCGCGCAGGGACGCCAGCTGCTCGATCGGCTGGTGGGTCGGTCCGTCCTCCCCGAGACCGATCGAGTCGTGGGTGAAGATGTAGATGACCGGCAGCTCCATCAGCGCACTGAGCCGGATCGAGCCACGCGCGTAGTCGGAGAAGATCAGGAACCCGGATCCGAACGGCCGGATCTTGCAGGTGGACATCCCGTTGCAGGCGGCCGCCATGGCGTGCTCGCGGATACCGAAGTGCAGGTTGCGGCCTCCGTAGTCGCCGCCCCAGGCGGGCGACTGGAAGTCGCCGGCACCATCGAAGACCAGTCGGGTCTTGGTCGAGGGTGCGAGATCGGCGGCCCCCCCCACCAACCAGGGGACGTGCTCCGCGATGGTGTTGAGCACCTCGCCGCTCGAGACCCGGGTCGCCACGCCCTTCTCGTCGGCCGGGTAGGGTGCCAGACCCTGGTCCCAGCCCTCGGGCAGTTCCCGACGCTGCATACGGTGGAGTTCGTCGGCGAGCTCGGGATGCGCCTTCTGGTACCCGGCGAAGAGCTCGAACCAGTCGTCCCGGGCCTTCTTGCCGCGGGCGCCAAGCAGTTCCTGGAAGCGATCCATGACCCCGTCGGGCACGAAGAACGGTTCCTCCGAGGGCCAGTCGTAGAACTTCTTGGTGAGCTTGATCTCCTCGACCCCGAGAGCCTCGCCGTGTGCGGCGCTGGTGTCCTGCTTGTGGGGTGATCCCCAGCCGATGTGGCTGTCGACGATGATCAGGGTGGGTCGGTCGTCGGTCTCCTTGAACACGTTCAGGGCCCGTTCCAGGAGGTCGAGGTCGTTCGCGTCACCGACCCTGACCACGTTCCAGCCGTAGCCGATGAACCGCGTCGCCACGTCGTCGGTGTAGGCCAGTTCGGTGTGTCCCTCGATGGTGATGTGGTTGTTGTCGTAGATCCAGCAGAGGTTGGAGAGCTTCAGGTGGCCGGCGAGGGAGGCAGCCTCGCCGCTGATCCCCTCCATGAAGCAGCCATCGCCGCAGATCGAGTAGACGTTGAAGTCGAAGAGCTCGAAGTCGGGACGATTGAAGTACTCGGCCATCCAGCGGGAGGACATCGCCATCCCCACCGAGGTCGAGACCCCCTGCCCGAGGGGGCCGGTGGTGGTCTCCACCCCGGTGGTCCACCGGTACTCGGGATGACCCGGGCACTTGCTGCCGAGCTGGCGGAAGTTCTTGATGTCATCGAGGCTCACCGAGGGTTCGCCGACGACCTCGTACTTCGGGTTCACCGCCTTCACCCCGCTCAGGTAGAGGAGGGAGTAGAGGAGCATGGAGGCGTGGCCGTTGCTGAGGACGAACCGGTCCCGGTTCGGCCAGATGGGATCGGCGGGGTCGAAGTTCATCACGTGCTGCCAGAGCGTGTAGGCCACGGGGGCGAGGGCCATCGGGGTCCCCGGGTGGCCTGAATTGGCGGCCTGGACCGCATCCATGGAAAGGGTTCGGATGGTGTTGATGGCGAGGGCGTCTATCTCGGGGACGTCACCCGGGGTCCCGGCGATCGGCATGGGCATACGTGGATGCATGGTGGTCATGGTGGTCATCTCCGCGATTTGACTTCGAGGGGTCGGTGACCATCCTTGGAAAAGTCACCTGATTGCCTATAGTGGATCCGGATGCGGGACACGGACACGTGAATCCAGCACCGAAGAATCAGTCAACACAGAGGTAACCATACATGATCGACAAGAACCGGTCCCGACTGCTGGCCTGCGTCCTCCTCCCCCTCGGGCTGACCGCCTGCGGGACCACCTCGAGCAGCATGCTCACCGCTCCGGGGGCGGTCCGGGGCCAGGACCTGCAGCCCGGACAGAGCACCGAGGTGCGCATGTCCCGGCAGCAGGCGGAGGAGTCGATGAGTGCCGAGAACGCGAGCCTCGGTGGATCCAGCACGGAAGTCGCGGGCAAGCCGGACGTCGGGGCCGAGCAGGGATCCGTGCCGCAGGGGGTCGGGTACAACAACGCACCCGGGGTGGTCTTCGATCCCGGACTGGGCACCCTCCACTACGGGCCGGGCGTGCAGCACCACGTCGTCCACCACGTCCACTACGCCGGGGGAACCGGTGTCACCTCGGCGCCCCCGCCCTCGGGGTACGTCCAGGGCGGGATCGAGATCCCCAACAACGAGAACCCCAATGCCCGGGGCGGGAGGATGAGCGGGATCACGGCGAACGCCTACAACCTGCCCGCGCAGCACCTCTCGGGAGGCACCACGCGCTACGGCGGCCGCTACGCCATCAACAACGGCACCGGGGTCCCCGCGGGGTTCTACGGGGGCCAGCCCTGGGGGGGCGGCGCGACGACGTGGGGCAACAACTTCGGCCAGTTCCGGCCGATGGCGCGAAACGGCACCGGCGTGACCGAGGGCTTCACCGACTGACCACGGACGACCCCCGTGCCCTCGTGACCGACCACGAGGAGGTCAGGGACCGTCCTCGGCCTGCAACGAGGCATCGATGACGTCGAGCAGGGTCTGGTTCCGGTCGCCGGTGACCTCCCAGAACATCACGCCTCCGAGTCCCGTCTCCCTGACGTAGTCCATCTTGAGGGCGAGGGATTCCTCGTCCTCGTAGGAGATGAAGTGGCCGCCATGCTCGGTGGCACTGTAGAGGTAGGGGACCTTCGCGACGTCGTCCCAGTACCGGGTGTAGGCACCGGATGCGATCATCTCCTCGATCTCGAAGAAGTCGTTGATCCCGGTGGCGCCGCTGGACCAGTCGTCCCAGGTGCCGGGGGGCACGAGGTTTCCGGGCTGGAAGAGGCCCCCGTCGCCGTTGGGATCGGGGACCCCGCCCCAGGCACGTCCGTAGAAGGGGACGCCCAGCACGACCTTGGAGGGTTCCGCGCCCCGTGCGAGGAACTCGTTCACCACCCAGTCGACGTTGTACTTCTCGGCCACGGCGTTCGCGTCCACGGGATCCGCGGGGTTCTCGAAGAAGTTCGCGTGGTGGGCGGTGGTGCCGAGGTCCCAGGCACCCCTGAAGTCGTAGGTCATGATGTTGATCCAGTCGAGGACGTCCGAGAGGGCCTGGATGTCGAGGTGTCGGACCTTGTCCCATCCCGCGGGCGAAGCGATGGTCAGGAGGTAGGACCGGCCGTCCTCGATCGCGGCCGCGTCGAGCTGGGACCTGAGCTCCTGCAGCAGCAGGGTGTAGTTGGTCCCGTCCTCGGGGCGGCGCACGTTGCTGGCGAGCCCGCCTTCGACGGGATACTCCCAGTCGATGTCCACGCCGTCGAAGTTGTAGTCCCGGATGAACTGGACGCAGCTCTCCGCGAATCGAGACCGTGATTCCGCGGTGAGCGCGACATCGGAGAATCGACCGCTCCAGGTCCAGCCCCCCACCGAGATCAGGGTCCGGATGTGCGGATGCTCCGCGCGCAGGACGTTGTTCAGCTGGTTGTAGGTACCCGCGTAGGGCTGGTCCCAGCGGTCGCCCGGATACAGCTTCTCGATGGCGGCGTAGGAGTCCCCGATCTCGATCCGGCCGTCGGCACCGATGTTGGCGAAGGCGTAGTTGACGTGGGTCAGCTTCTCGAGGGGCATGTCAGAGGGCTGGTAGTCCCGACCGTAGATCCCCCACTCTATGTAGTAGCCGACCACTCGGCGATCCCCGGACGGTCCCGCGCTCGAATCGTCGCCGCCTCCCTCATCGGGTGCATCCGGCTCGACCGACCACGCCGCGAGCAGGAGCGTGAGGTCGCCTCCACCGATGGTCCCGTTCCGGTCCAGGTCGATCGAGGGATCGCTGGTGCCCCAGGCGGCCAGGAGCAGGGTCAGGTCGGCCCCGTTCACGAGGCCGTCCCCGCTGAGGTCGGGGTCGGGGATCGGGTCCGCGGGCGCGTCGTCGTCACCCGGCTCCCCCCCCGGCTGGTCCTCGGAACCGTAGAGCACATCGACCGGCGACCCGTTGAAGGTGGGGTCCGCGACGTCCTGCGAGAAGGCGCCGACTCCGCTGAATCCGATCTCCCGGGTGGTTCCCGGGGCGATGACCCCGTTCCAATCGAGGTTTCGGAGGGTGGTCCGATCCCCCTGCACCACCCACTCGGCATTCCAGAGCGCGCTGATCTCAGGCCCGCCGGTGTAGGAGAACTCCCATCCGGAGATGGGCTCCGAGCCGGTGTTCTCGATCAGGATGGAGGCGCCGTAGCCCTCGGACCACGTGGAATCCACGACGAAGCGAATGGTCGCGTCGGCGGGGACTTCGGAGGCACCGGCGCCGAGACCGAGGGTGCCGGCGATGAGTCCGATGGCGAGACCGCGTCCCGCCCCGTACGGGGTTCGATGTATGTCCACGTTCAGTCCTTTCGGGTGCCCCAGAATGACGCCGGTGGCGTCAGCCAGGGAACTGTTCGTTTCATCGACGCCGGTGGTTTGTCCGTTCTCGGTTTTTACCGCACGATACCGAGCTGGAACACGCAGGACCGCTCCAGGACGTACAGGGCGGTCCGGAGGGAGGGTCGGCCGCGAGCCCCTCCAGGAGGCCAAAAAAGAACAGCGGCCGCCCCGAAGGACGGCCGCTGAGAATGAGTATGACGAGATCAACCTGTCCGACCATTGCTGGCCGGAACTCCGGCGCCGATCCGAGGATCGTTGCCGGACGAGGCAGTGTTGACGATTTCAGGAACCGGATTGCTCCGGATTCCCGTCTAAGTAATCCCTTAGAAAGGAGGTGATCCAGCCGCAGGTTCCCCTACGGCTACCTTGTTACGACTTAGTCCCAGTCACCAGCCTCACCGTGGGCACCCCTGAATCAGGGCGACTTCGGGCGCTGCCAGCTTCCATGACTTGACGGGCGGTGTGTACAAGGCTCAGGAACGTATTCACCGCGGCGTAGCTGATCCGCGATTACTAGCGATTCCAACTTCATGGAGGCGAATTGCAGCCTCCAATCCGAACTGGGGCAGGTTTTGGCGATTTGCTCCATCTTGCGATCTTGCTTCGTTCTGTACCTACCATTGTAGCACGTGTGCAGCCCAGGGCATAAAGGCCATGAGGACTTGACGTCATCCCCACCTTCCTCCGGTTTAACACCGGCAGTCTCGCTAGAGTCCTCAGCATTACCTGTTAGCAACTAGCGACAAGGGTTGCGCTCGTTGAGGGACTTAACCCGACACTTCACAGCACGAGCTGACGACAGCCATGCAGCACCTGTGTATGTTCCACCCGAAGGCGTGGCTCCTCTTTCAAGGAGTTAATCCATACATGTCAAACCCTGGATAAGGTTCTTCGCGTTGCTTCGAATTAAGCCACATGCTCCACCGCTTGTGTGAGCCCCCGTCAATTCCTTTGAGTTTTAGCCTTGCGACCGTACTCCCCAGGCGGCGAACTTAACACTTTTGCTTCGACCAAGAGGGCGTCAAACCTCCTCGATCTAGTTCGCATCGTTTACGGCGTGGACTACCGGGGTATCTAATCCCGTTCGCTACCCACGCTTTCGTGCCTCAGCGTCAGGACAGGCCCAGTGGCCTGACTTCTCCTTTGGCGTTCCGCTAGATATCTACGCATTTCACCGCTCCACCTAGCGTTCCGACCACCCCTACCTGCCTCAAGACATGTGGTTTACCAAGCAATTCCCCGGTTGAGCCGAGGGATTTCACAAAATACCTACATGTCCGCCTACGCACTCTTTAAGCCCAGTGATTCCGATTAACGCTCGGGCCCTCTGTATTACCGCGGCTGCTGGCACAGAGTTAGCCGGCCCTTCCTTTGAATCTGGTCATTGTGTTCCTGAATTCTGACAGTGGTTTACACCCCGAAGGGCTTCATCCCACACGCGGCATTGCCCCGTCACGCTTTCGCGCATTGCGGAATATTCGTTACTGCAGCCTCCCGTAGGAGTCCGGGCAGTGTCTCAGTCCCGATGCGGCGGGTCATGCTCTCACACCCGCTACCCGTCTTTGGCTTGGTGAGCCTTTACCTCACCAACAACCTGATAGGACGTTCCCCGCTCCCAAGGCGGCAAGCCTTTAATGCCGAAGCACCACATCAGGTATTACCCCGGGTTTCCCCGAGCTATCCCCGACCTTGGGGTACGTAGAAACGTATTCCTCGCCCTTTCGCCACTCTACTTGCACCCGAAGGTACGTTCGCGTTCGACTTGCATGTTTTAGCCATGCCGCCAGCGTTCAATCTGAGCCAGGATCAAACTCTTCAATTTGATTCGTGACAGTGCGCGCCGAAACGCACACCGTTAATCTCGAAGAATTTGCCTGACAGTCGGTTTCCCGACCGGTCTCACCAACCTCAGACGGTTGGTGTCGGCAGGCGGCAAACCTGCCGAAGATTCTGGACACCCCACCACACGATGCAAGCACCGTGAAGTGAAGTCTTGTCTGAATTGACTTCAATTGGCGTCACAAGGATGTCCAAGGAACGTCCGTGCTGTAACGGCGTCCCTGGGATTCTTGCTTGCATCG
>PKCS01000064.1 GCA_002862305.1 Phycisphaerae bacterium
TCCGCCTCCGCGGCCTGGACCAGCTGCTGGGCCGCCGCCACGTCCAGCCGGACCTCGAGTGCGCGCCGCACGATCTGGCTCTCGTCCGGCATGTCCTCCGCGGGCCCCTGCACCAGCGGGCTCGCCAGGTCCCAGCCGGTCCCGTGGCCCGCCCACCCCATCAGTCGCAGCAGCTGGAGCTGTTCCTCACGCAGCTGGCGGATGCTGTTGGCCAGCGCGGCCTCCGCGGCGTGGTGGTCGATGGCGGCGCGTTCCTGGTTCACCTTCGGGACCTCGCCCGCCTGCACCAGGGCCGTGACCAGTTCCAGGGTGGTTCCGGTGGTCTCCACGTAGGCACGCCGGAGTGCGATGATGTCCCGGTCGTAGGCGGCTTCGGCGTAGGCCTCGCGGACCGCCGCGGCTCGCACCACCGTGGTCCGGGCGGCCTCCAGGATCATCGCCTGCAGCTGGCCGTCCTGGCGGTCGATCCGGTCCCCCATGGTCCACAGCCAGGTGAGCTGCTGCAGCAGCTGGACCATGCCCGGCGATCCACCCGCCCCGTCGAGGGGGGCACCGAACTGGAACACCACCCTGGGGTTGGGGGGGAGCGACGCCTGGGCCAGCTCCGCGCGCTTGCGCGCCACCATCGAGAGCTGCCGGCGCAGTTCGGGGTCGTTGGTCAGCGCGACGGTGATCGCGGTCTCGAGGCTCAGCGGCTCGGTGCCGTCCCAGGCCTCGCTCGGTTCCTCGACGGGGGTCGACCACGCCTCCTCGAGGGTGATGGAGGCGCCGGTCCGGTCCTGCGCCAGCAGCGCGGCCTGGTCGAAGTCCGACTGCGGGTCCGCGGTGTAGCAGCCGGCGAGGGTGGTCGACAGGCACAGCGCAAGCAGTCCTCTGATCGATCTGTGGTTCATTGAAGGGTCCTCGAAGTTCATCCAGCGGGCCAGGACACCCCCGCACGTGCAGGGGTGGTCACTCGTCGGATGCCTCGATCAGACCTGTCGGCGGCAGTGGCGCGCCAGCAGCGTCCCGGATCCGGGATCGGGTGGACGCGGCTGGTGGAGGGTCACCGTGGTGCCGGGTGCGTTCCCCACGACGTCCCCGGACCAGTCGGTGAGCAGGACGTCCGTCCCGATCTCGTCGGTGGGGGGGAGGGGTTCGTGGAGCTCGGCCACCGGCGCGACCCGGTCGCAGCAACCACCGCGGCAGTCCGGCTCCGGTCCGGGGTCCGTTCCGTCGCCGGGTTGGGTGGTGCCCGCGCCTCCGCTGCAGCAGCCCGCGTAGTTCGCGGTGTCTGCATCCATCACCAGTGCCGCCATCGTCTTGATCGAGCAACAGCAGAACGGCAGCATGCCGGCGATCAGGATGGCGAGGATGCGATGGGTCGGACGCATGGGTGACTCGGCTCCGCGATGGCACGTGGTGCCTCGGTGCTCATGACAAGTCTACCCCCGAATCCGTCGCGGCAAAGCAAAATCCGATTATCGGGACCTACGGGTACCATGCAGCGGCTTCATGCACCCGATCGACTGGATCATCCTGCTCTTGTTCCCGCTCGCGCTGCTGCTCGCCGCGCTGTCGACCCGGGCCTACGCGCGTTCGGTCTCCGGGTTCCTCGCGGCGAACCGGTGCGCCGGCCGGTACCTCATCACCGTCGCCTACGGGATGGCCCAGCTGGGGGTGATCTCCCTGGTGTGGTACTGGCAGCAGAACTACGACGTCGCCTACACGTCGATCTGGTGGGGGCTCATGGAGGGGCCGGCCATGATCGTGATCGCCCTCTCCGGCTGGGTGATCTACCGGTACCGGCAGACCCGGGCGATGACCCTCGCCCAGTTCTTCGAGATGCGCTACAGCCGCAACTTCCGGGTCTTCGCGGGACTGGTCGCGTTCCTCAGCGGCATCATCAACTACGGGATCTTCCCCGCGGTGGCGGCGCGCTTCTTCATCGCGCTCTGCGGACTCCCGGACGCGATCGCCATCGGCGGGTTCTCCCTGGACACCTTCCCGCTGCTGATGGCGGTGATGCTGGCCACCGCCCTGGTGTTCGTCTTCGTGGGCGGCCAGATCGCGGTGATCGTCACCGACTTCCTGCAGGGTTCCTTCGCCAACGTGGTCTTCCTGGTGGTGATCGGCTACCTCCTCTGGCTCTTCCCCTGGAGCAAGATCGAGACCGCACTGCTCGCCGCCCCGGAGGGACGATCGCTCGTCGACCCCCTGGACCTCGGTCGCGAGGAGAACTTCAACATCTGGTACTGGGTGATCACGGTGATCGTGCTCTTCTACGGGATGATGAGCTGGCAGGGGGAGAGCGGCTACCGGGCCGCCGCCCTCAACGCCCACGAGGCGAAGATGGCGAACATCTTCAACGGCTGGCGGTTCCGGGTGCTGATGCTGATCACCCTCGTCCTGCCCGTCGCGATCCGGGTGGTGATGACGGACCCCGACTACGCGGCCCAGGCCCAGCTGATCGAGGCCTACACCTCCGCCCAGGCCACCGACGCGCTCGCCGCCGAGGTCCGGGCCCCGGTCGCCGCCTCCCACATCCTGCCCGCCGGGCTGCTGGGCCTCTTCGCCGCCGCGCTGCTGGGCGCCTTCATCTCGACCAACGACACCTACCTGCATTCGTGGGGTTCGATCTTCGTCCAGGACGTGGTGCTTCCCTTCCGTCGCACCCCGCTCTCCCGACGTGCGCACCTCCTGCTGCTGAAGGGGTCCATCCTCGGGGTGGCGGTCTTCGCGTTCGTGTTCAGCATGCTCTACGAACCCAACCAGTACATCGCGATGTTCCTCGCCCTCACCGGGGCGGTCTTCGTCGGTGGCGCGGGCAGTGCGATCATCGGCGGGCTCTACTGGAAGCGTGGCACCACCGCCGCGGCCTGGACCGCGATGATCGCGGGCATGACCCTCTCCGGCGGGGGGATCGTCCTCAAGCAGCTCGACGCCGCCACCCTCCATCCCGGGGCGGTGCTCGAGGTCGCCGGCGGCGACCGGGTGATCCGGGCCCCGCTCCTCCCGCGCACCGAGGAGGCGACCTGGGTGCAGGCCGAGGGCAGCCCGCTGGCCTTCCGGGCGGGGCTCCTCGAGGCGGGGGACGGCGATTCGGCCGCGGCGGCCTCGATCGAACTCGCGTGGGGGTCGGGACGCACCCCCCTCGGCACCTTCGCGATCGCCGCGGGCGACCGGGTCACGGGGCAGCTGCCCGATGGAGGGGGGTACGTGCTCCGCCACGATCCGCCCTCCGCGGCCCGCAGGCTGCTCGCACCGCTTTCCTTCGTGCGCAACGAGCTCACCGGCCAGGTGCTGACCTTCTGGTCGATCGTGATCGCCATCCTTCTATACATAGGCGTCTCGCTCCTCGGCTGGCTTCGGGGCCAGCCGCCCCACGACCTGGATCGGCTGCTGCACCGGGGGCCGCACGCCCCGCCCGGGGACGAGTCCCGGCCGGTCGGTCGCGGGACCTGGCTCGAGCGGCTCGGGTTCGACGCCGAGATGACCCGTTGGGATCGGGTGGCGACCGCGCTGACCCTGTTGTGGCCGTTCTGCTTCACGGTGGTGTTCATCGTGGTCACGATCCACGCGGTCCGCCACGGACTCGATCGTGCATGGTGGGTGGGCTACTGGCACTGGTGGACCTACCTCGCGTTCGGGGTGGCCGCGGTGGTCACGATCTGGTTCCTGGTCGGCGGACTGCGCGACCTCCGTCGGATGTTCGCCCGCCTCCGGGCCTACGTGGTCGACGACTCGGACGACGGGCGGGTGGAATGATCGTCCACTCGTTGTCCGGTCCGGACTGGAGGCTCTCCTCCGATCGCCACGCCCCGGTGCCCGCCACGGTGCCCGGCTGCGTGCACGATGCGCTGATCGCCGCGGGGGTGCTGGTCGATCCCGACCACCCCGGCGGGGAGGACGCCCAGGCCTTCGTGGGCCACCTGGAGTGGACGTGGTCGCTCGACTTCGAGGTCGACTCCGCGCTCCTCGACCACGACCACGTCGAGCTGTGCCTCGACTCGGTGGACACCGTCGGTGTCGTCGAACTCAACGACCAGCCGATCGCCACCGTCGAGTCCCAGTTCGTTCCCCATCGGATCGAGGTGGGCGATCGACTGCTCGCCGGCCCGAACCGACTGGTCGTCCGGCTTCGCGGCACCCTCGAGGAGGCCCGGCGACGGGAGGTCCTCCACGGTCCCCGGCCGGTCAACGCGGACGGCGACTGGGGTCCCTTCTCCCAGCTGCGAAAGAGCGCCTGCAACTTCGGGTGGGACTGGGGACCCCGGTGCCCGACCTGCGGGTTCGCCGGGGACGTGCGGATCGAGGCCTGGTCCGGGACCCGGATCGCCGCGATCCGCACGCGCTGCCGGCACCTCGACCCGGAGCGCGCGGAGCTCGCGGTGGAGGTCGACCTGGAGGGCGCGCCCGTCGACTGCGAGATCGTGGTGCGTTCCGAGGACGGGCGACCGCTCGCGCGTGCCCGAACCTCGGATCCCGGCCCCCTGGTGATCGACGATCCCCCGGTCTGGTGGCCCCGGGGCCTCGGGGGGCAGCCGATGGTCACCGTCTCCGCCGAACTCCCCGGCGGCGACACGCTGGCGGTGCGCACCGGCCTGCGGACCACGCGACTCGTCCACGACGCCGACGGGCGATTCGCCCTCGAGGTCAACGGCGAACCGGTGTTCTGCCGCGGGGCGAACTGGATCCCCTCGCGCCTGTTCCCCCACGCCCAGGTCCCGGGGGACGTCGAACCCCTGCTGGAGGCCGCCTGCGAGGCGAACATGAACATGGTGAGGGTGTGGGGCGGGGGGCTCTACGAGCCGGACTGGTTCTACGAGGCCTGCGACCGTCGGGGGCTCATGGTCTGGCAGGACTTCATGTTCGCCTGCGCCACCTATCCGGAGCATGCGTCCTTCCGGCAGCTGGTCGAGCAGGAGGTGCGTGCCCAGGTGCGCCGGCTCGCCCACCATCCCTCCATCGTGGTGTGGTGCGGGGGGAACGAGGACCTGCTGGCGTGGCACGCCTGGGGCTGGCGCGAACGGATGGACCCCGGGACCTCGGTCGGCATCCACTACTGGACGGAGCTGATCCCGGGACTCTGCGCCGAGCTCGATCCCGATCGCCCCTACTGGGTCGAGTCGCCCTGGTCGGGGTCCCTGCAGGTCCATCCCAACGACCCGGACACCGGGGATCGCCACGTCTGGGACCTCCGACTCGAGGCGCTCCGGACGCAGGTCCCGCGCTTCGCCAGCGAGTTCGGTCACCAGTCGCCGCCCTGCCCGCGAACCGTGGAGGCGACCTTCGGCCGACCGATCGCGGAACTGACGCCTCCCGACCTCGCGGTCCGCCAGCGAGGGTGGGGGGGGGACGAGGCGCAGTACGCCCCGCACCTCGAGGCGATCTTCGGCGCGGGCCACGCCGGGTTCGACCTCGACCGCTGGATCTGGGCGTGCCAGCTCGTCCAGGCCCGGGCGATGCGCATCGCCTGTTCATGGTTCCGGGCGAACCAGCCCCGGTGCGAAGGCGCGCTGGTCTGGCAGCTCAACGACGTGTGGACCGGTCATTCGTGGTCGCTGGTCGACGTCCACCACCGGCGCAAGCCCGCCTTCCACGCGGTTCGCGAGGCGTTCGAGCCGTTGGGGCTCTTCCTCGAGCCGGTGGGGGGGCGGGACTGCCTGGTGGTGGTCAACGCGACCGACCGGGGGTTCCGCGAACGGGTGCGCGTCGAGCGCGTCGATTTCGAGGGGCGGTGCCTGGCCGAGGCGTGTCACGAGCTCGTGGTGCCCGCCCGACGGGGTCGGGTCGAGGTCGAGCTCCCGGCCTCCCTCGCCGAGGCGGGTGATCCCGCCGCCGAGCTGGTGGTCGCGCGCGTCGGGGAACGTTCGGTGACCCGCTTCTTCCTCCCCGACCGCGCCTGCGCCCTGCCGGAGCCGGCCTACGACCTTCGCGTGGAGGGCGACGGACCCAACCGGACCTGCCTCGAACTGACCGCTCGTTCCCTGCTGCGGGACGCGATGATCGACCTCGACGGGATGCCCGAGGTGAGGCACGAGTCACTCGGGCTGTTCACCCTCCTGCCCGGCGAGCGTCGACGCCTCCTCGTCCCGGGTCGCTGGCCGGGCGACGTGGCGGTGCGACTGCGGACCGCCAACGAGCTGGTGCACTGACCACGGCGGGAACCCCGGCCCTTGCGCGTCCGCGTGGGGAACGTCCCCCGGATCGTGGATGCTCGGGCATTTGACGGGAGTCCCATGCCGCCCGAGGAACTCAGGCGTCGTTTCGATCGACTTGAATCAGGATGCATCCGGCGACGTGACCGGCGGATCGACCGACTGGTCACCGTGGCCGAGCGTCGCGGCGAGGATCCCGACCGACTCTTCTGGTCGATCGTCCACGACCTCGAGCACGTCCCCACCACGAACCTGCGCGCCCGACTTCGGGCCCTGGGACTCGAGCTGCCGTCGGTCGCGTCGCTCGCGGACCTCGGCCCCCGCGAGGTGGATTCGATCCTCGCGAACCTGCTGGAGGCGCTGTCCCTGCTCGAGGTCCGGGTTCGTGGTCATCAGGGACTCGACCCGCGCGACCTGCTCGCTCGACTCCTTCGCCACGTGGTCGACCACCCGGTCCCCGACCTGCCGGTCCGGATCGGGGACCGCATGCACGTGCGCCCGACCCGCGGCGGACTCGCGATCGCTTCCGCCTGCCATCCCGCCCTGGCACCCCCGCCCCGTCCGCGGGAATGACGGATCGCCGACCCGCCTGCTACCATTCCCCCAGATGCCCAAGGAGTCCCACGAAAACCTGCCTCTGGTCGACTTCCTGCCGAAGCCGGGGCCCGGTCTTCGGGGCCTGCTCACGCGCCTGCTTCGACCGATCGGGCACTGGCTGCTTCGCCTGCGGAAGATCGAGCGCCACGAGCGGAACATCACCCGTCGCCTGCTGGACGGCGAGCTCCCCGCCGGCGCCTCCTACGTCAGGGAGTTCGAGCTGGAGGTCGACTTCGATCCCGCCCAGCTCGAGCACATTCCCGAGGAGGGCCCGGTGATCGTCACCGCCAACCACCCCCTCGGCGGACACGATGCGATGGCGCTGCTGGCCCTGGTCGAGCAGCGGCGACCGGACGTGAAGGTCCTGGCGAACCGCCTCCTGGGGAAGATGCGCTTCCTCAACGATGCCATCCTCGAGGTCGAGGTGCTGGGTGACTCCCCCGGCGCCAACCGGTCGACGATGCGCGAGGTGGTTCGGTTCGTGCGGGACGGCGGGGCCCTGATCGTCCTGCCCGCCGGGGCGGTCTCCCACCTGAACCGCAAGAGCAAGGTCGTCACCGACGATCCCTGGACCTCCCAGATCGGGGTGCTCGCCCGCCTGACCAAGGCGACGATCGTTCCTGCGTTCATCGGCGGACGGAACAGCACCCTCTTCCAGATGGCCGGCCTGGTGCACCCGATCCTGCGCACCCTGCTGCTTCCCCACGAACTCGTGCGGAGCACCGGCATGCGGTTCCCGGTGCGCATCGGGGAACCCGTTCCCCCCGCCCGGGTCGCCAAGTTCGAGTCCCCCGAGGACCTCGTGGAGTACCTGCGGGCCCTGACCTACCTGCTGGCGGATCGCCGCTCCGATGCCGACGACCCGGAATCCTCCGAACGCGTGATGAGCGACGAACAGACCAGCTGGGCCTCGATCGCCACCACGCCCACCCACAGCGGGGAGGAGCTCCAGCAGGAGCTGGACGCCCTGGGCAGCGACGCCCGCCTCATCTCGCAGTCCAACCTCGAGGTCTGGTGCGCGCGTGCGGGCGACATCCCGCGGCTGATGCTCGAGGTCGGACGGCTCCGCGAGTCCGCCTTCCGGAACGTGGGGGAGGGGTCCGGTCGGGCGCTGGACCTCGATCGCTACGACGGCTGGTACTGGCAGCTGCTGCTCTGGGACCGGGAGAAGCAGCAGCTGGCCGGCGGCTACCGCCTCGGGATGACCGACGAGATCCTCCCCGGGCACGGGCTGGAGGGCCTCTACACGCACTCGCTCTTCGACTACGACACCACCCTCATCGAACGCATCTCCCCCGCGATCGAGCTCGGTCGCTCCTACGTCCGCGAGGAGTACCAGCGGAAGCCGACCGCGTTGCTCCTGCTGTGGCGCGCGATCGGCGCCTTCGTGGTGCTCCACCCCGACCACCACCGACTGTTCGGACCGGTCTCGATCAGCAACGAGTTCACCTCGATGTCGCGGCAGCTGCTGATCGCGTTCCTCCAGACCCACCGGGCGATCCCGGTGCTGAGCGAGCTGGTGCGGCCCCGGAATCCGATGAAGATGGCACCCTCCACCCACTGGGACGAGAAGCGCGTCGCCCAGGCGATCACCGATCCCGAGGACCTCGACGCCCTGGTCCGGACCATCGAGTCCGGCAAGCGTTCGATGCCGATCCTGCTCCGCCAGTACCTCAAGCTCGACGCCAAGCTCCTGGCGGCCAACGTCGACCGGGACTTCGGCGACGTGCTCGACGGGCTGATGTACGCGGACATGCTGCATCTCGACCGCCGGGTCATGCGCTTCTTCGTCGGCGAGGATGGCATGGAGCGCTTCCTCACCCACCACGGGATCGAGGTCAGCGAGGCGATGCGCAAGCAGCGCCGGACCCGTCGCAAGGGCTGATGCGCGGCCCGGTATCGGTGACTTGATCGTTCGTTTTTGGACCCGCCTCTCGTATACTCGGGCGGCCTGGTCCCGGAGGATCGAGATCCATGCCGCCGTCCCCGACCACGAACACGTTCCCGGGAACGACGCCGCTGCTGGCGGGCTGGCTGTCCTGCGCGACCGCCTCCTGCTCGCTGCTCGCGGGCGTCCCGGTCCTCCACGGCGACGACGGGACCTTCTTCGAGAAGCGGATCCGACCGATCCTGGTCGAGCACTGCATCGAGTGCCACGGACCGGACCCCGCCTCGCGCCGTGGCGGGCTCCGCCTCGACGGCCCCGCCGCGATCCTCGCCGGTGGCGAGAGCGGCCCGGTGGTCGTGCCCGGTTCCCCGGAATCCAGCCGGCTCCATCGGGCGGTCAGCTACCTCGACCCGGAATTCCAGATGCCCCCGCGTGGTCGCCTGGATGAACGTGACCGGGAGGCGATCCGGACGTGGATCGCCTCCGGGGCGGCGATGCCCGCGGCCGCCCCCGCGCGGCCGGAACCCGCGGTCGGTTCCGAGGAGCCGTTCGACTGGGCCCGTGAACGTCGCCACTGGGCGTACCAGCCCGTCCTCGATCCCGCCCCGCCCCCGGTCCGCGACGAGGACTGGTGCCGCAACGGGATCGACCGATTCATCCTCGCGAGGCTCGAGGACGCCGGCCTCCGCCCCGCCCCCGAGGCGGACCGCCGCACCCTGATCCGGCGTGCCTACTTCGACCTGCTCGGACTGCCCCCGACCCCGGAGGCCGTCGAGCGGTTCCTCGACGACGACTCGCCCGACGCCTTCGACGACCTGGTGGACGAGCTCCTGGCCTCGCCCCACTACGGCGAGCGCTGGGCCCGCCACTGGCTGGACGTCGCCCGCTACGCCGACAGCAACGGCCTCGACGAGAACACCGCCTTCGGGAACGCCTGGCGGTACCGGGACTGGGTGGTCCGGGCGCTCAACGACGACAAGCCATACGACCAGTTCGTGATCGAGCAGATCGCCGGGGACCTGCTGCCCGAGGACGACGACCGGCGTCCGGATCGCATGCTCGCCACCGGCTTCCTCTCCCTCGGTCCCAAGGTGCTCGCGGAGCCCGACAAGGAGAAGATGCAGGTCGACATCGTCGACGAGCAACTCGACGTCCTCGGCCAGGCGTTCCTCGCCCAGACCATCGGGTGCGCCCGCTGCCACGACCACAAGTTCGATCCCATCACCGCCCGCGACTACCACGCCATGGCGGGCATCCTCTACAGCACGAGGACCATGCGCTCGCTGGACACCGTGGCCCGCGTGCACGAGCGGGAGCTGGCGACCCGGGATCAGGTGCGACGCGTGCTCGAGCACGAGCGAGCGATGGAGGAGAACCGGGAACAGCTGGACCGGGCGGTCGCCGACGGGGGTCGGGAGCTCAGGACCCGCTGGCTCGCGGACACCGCCGAGGTCCTGCTGGCCACCCGCTCCCTGGCGTGGTCCCCCCGGATCCGCGAGGCCGAGGCGTTCGACCGGAGCAACCTCGGCGTCGACCACGACCGCTGGGGCTCGGGGATCGGGGTGATCCACACCGTCCGACCCGACGAGCTGCAGTACGTCGAGTACGACCACCGGGCCGTGGCGCCCGGGGAGCACGAACTGCGTCTTCGCTACGCCTCGCAGGCCTCCCGCCCGGTGCGGCTGCTGGTGGACGGGGAACTGGTGACCGACGCCCTGTGTGCCTCGGAGACCGGTGCGTTCACGCCCGACGGGATGACCTGGACCACCATCCGCTTCGAGCTCGGGGCGGGCGACCACGTGATCCGCCTCGAACGCGAGGTGGACTTCCCCCACCTCGACCGGCTCTCGATCGCCGGTCCCGGGGAACGCCTCGACCTCGAGGCCTCGATCGAGGAGGTCGCCCGCGAGCACGCACTCGATCCCGGCCTCCTCGAGCGCTGGGCATTCGCCCTGGCGGCGGAGCCGATCTTCCTTCCCTGGCGTGCCCTCGCGGTCCTCGACTCGCGGGCCTTCGACGACCGACGCGGTCGGTTGCTCGCCGACCTGCACGCGGCGTACGCCCCCGACTCGATCCCCGCGGACGGGATCGAGGATCGCACGGGCGTGGGACCCGACGAGCGGGTCTTCCTGCGCTCGATCGTCGCGGGCGACCCGCCGCTCGACCCCCACGAGTTCGCCCTTCGCTGGGCGCTCGCGGTGCGGATGGTCGTCGACGCGTGGGAACGCCGGGAACCCGGGACCGAACCGGACGGGTTCGACGACCCGGGCCTGGAGGCGATGCGCCGCGTGCTGCTCGGGGAGGCCGGGATCCTCCACGTGGTCCCCGACGACCCCGCGATGCTGGCGACCGGGGCGGGACCCCGCCTCGAACGCCTGCTCGAGCGTCGTCGCCGGCTCGAGGCCTCGGAACCCGCGCCGTTCGAGATGGGGATCGTGGTCGAGGACGCCACCCCGACCGACCTGCCGGTGTTCGTGCGCGGCGAGCACACCAACCCCGGCGGGGAGGCGGTTCCCCGCGGCACCCTGACGGTGCTCGCCCACCTCCTCGAGCCCGCCGAGATGCCCGCGGAGGCGAGCGGACGCCTCGAGCTCGCGCGCTGGATCGTCGATCCCGACAACCCGCTGACCTCGAGGGTGGCGGTGAACCGGGTCTGGAAGGCGCACTTCGGTCGAGGCATCGCGGCGAATCCCAGCAACTTCGGGACCCGTGGCTCCGCCCCCTCCCATCCCCGACTGCTCGACTGGCTCGCCCGCCGGTTCGTCGCGGATGGCTGGTCGATGAAGCGGATGCACCGGCTGATCCTGGACTCCGCCGCGTGGCGGATGGGGGCGCAGCCGGACCCGGACCTCCGCGCCCTGGATCCCGCGAACCGGCTGTTCTCCCGACGGGATCCGATCCGACTCGAGGCGGAGCCGATCCGGGACGCGCTGCTCGCGGTGGGAGGGAGCCTCGACCTGACCATGGGGGGGTCGCTGCTTCGCTCCACGAACTTCGGCTACGTCACCAACGACCAGTCCACCAGCAACGAACGCTACGTCTCCAACCGGCGCGCGATCTACCTGCCGGTGATCCGCAATGACATGTACCCCTTCTTCTCGATCTTCGACTACCCGGATTCGAGCGTTCCCGTGGACGCCCGGCCGCGGACCGTGGTCGCCCAGCAGGCGTTGTTCATGATGAACAGCCCGCTGGTGATCGCCCAGGCGGAAGCGCTGGCCGGGGACCTGCTCGCCGATCCGGGGCTGGTGGACGACGAGGCCCGGGTGGCCGAGGCCTATCGACGGGCCTTCGCCCGCGGACCGGACCCCCTCGAGGTGCGGGCCGCGCTGGATCACCTGCAACGCGTCCGCGCCTCCCCCGCGGGGTTCCGTTCGGTCCCGTGGACCGAGGGCGACGAGGCCCGGGCCCCGATCCGCGGCGAGCTGGGCGCCCTGCGTTCACTCTGCCAGGTCCTCTTCGCGTCCAACGAGTTCATCTACCTGCGTTGACGCCGCCGGGCCGGCCGCCTCCATCCTTCCCGGACCCTCGCTCGCGCGATCGCGGCGTCTCCCCGCCCGGTCTGCCCGGTGGAGGGTTTCATCACCCGCGCCGTCCCCTATGCTGGTGGCATGCCACGGTTCTGCGGAATCCAGTCCCAGGTCACCCGGCGCGACATGCTCCGCCACTGCTGCGCGGGCTTCGGTTCGGTCGCGCTCGCCGGGCTCCTCGCGGAGGAGATGGTCGGGGCCCTGCCCGACGAACGACCGGCGCTGGTCGACCCCCGCGCGCTGAACCCCCTCGCGGTCCGCATGACCCACCACGCCCCGCGGGCCAAGCGGGTCATCTTCCTCTTCATGCACGGCGGGCCCTCCCAGGTCGACACCTTCGACTACAAGCCCCGCCTCCAGCTCGACGACGGCAAGCCGGTCCCCTTCGCCAAGCCCCGGGTCCAGTTCGCCGAGACCGGCAACCTCCTCGGCAGCCCCTACAAGTGGAAGCAGCACGGGGAGAGCGGGGCGTGGGTCAGCGAGATCTTCCCCGAGACCGCCAAGGTGGTCGACGACCTCTGCTTCATCAAGAGCCTGCACGGATCCAACGCCGCCCACGGTGCGGCCCTGCTGAAGATCCACACCGGCTCGGAGAACTTCGTGCGCCCCTCGATGGGGTCCTGGATCACCTACGGCCTCGGATCCGAGAACCGCGACCTCCCGGGTTTCGTCACCATCTGTCCCACCCTCGGCCACGGGGGCGTGAACAACTACTCCTCGGCGTTCCTGCCCGCCGCCTACCACGGGACCTCCATCGGGCATGCCGGCATCCGTGCCGAGCAGGCCCGCTTCGAGCACATGACCTCCATGGGCGACTCCCTGATCCAGCGCGAGCAGCTCGACCTGCTCCGGGAACTCAACCAGCACGGGCTGGAGGCCACCGGACGCGACCCCGCGCTCGAGGGACGGATCGAGACCTTCGAGCTCGCGTTCCGCATGCAGGGGGTGGCCCCCGAGGTGCTGGACATCTCCCGCGAGACCCCGGAGACCCGCCGGCTCTACGGACTCGAGGAGGAGGTCACCCGCGACTTCGGGCGCCAGTGCCTGCTCGCCCGTCGCTTCAGCGAGCGGGGGGTTCGGTTCGTGCAGTGCACCCACTCGTACAAGTGGGACCAGCACGGGAACCTCGAGGCCGACCACCGTTCGAACGCGGCGGAGGTCGACACCGGGATCGCCGCGCTCATCACCGACCTCAAGCGCCGGGGGATGCTCGAGGAGACCCTCGTGCTCTGGGGCGGGGAGTTCGGGCGGACGCCCGCCGCCCAGGGTGGCAACGGCCGCGACCACAACCCCCACGGGTTCACGATGTGGATGGCGGGCGGCGGGGTGAAGCCGGGATTCTCCTTCGGGGCCACCGACGAGTACGGCTACTACGCCCGGGAGGACAAGGTCCACGTGCACGACCTGCACGCCACCATCCTCGCCCTGCTGGGGGTCGACCACGAGCGACTCACCTACCGCAGCGCCGGTCGCGACTTCCGCCTGACCGACGTCTCCGGTCGGGTGGTCGAGGAGCTCTTCGCCTGAGCGACCCGATCGGGCGCGGCACGCCGCGGCTCAGTCCGCCGGCAGGTGCTTGACGCGCCAGAGCGCCTCGAGCCGGGCCTCGATCGATCCCCCGAGCAGCGCCCAGTCATCGATCTCCAGCTCGACCTCCGCGAGCGAGCAGGTGGGCATCTCGTGCAGGCCCAGGCCCAGCACGTGCAGGACGTCCTCGGAGCCCGGGTTGTGTCCCACCAGCATCACCCGCGTCTCCTCCCGCGCGTGTTCCACCACCGCTTCCAGCATCGCGGTGGGGGAGGCCAGGTACAGCTCCTCCACCGTCACGCTCCTCGCGTCGAGTCCCGCGGCCTCCCCGAGCAGTTCCAGGGTCTCGAGAGTCCGGCAGGCGCTCGAGCAGAGGACCAGCTCCGGGAGGAGGTCCCGGTCCCGCACGAAGCGGCCCATCCGTCCCGCCGCCTCCCGTCCGCGCTGGTTGAGCGGGCGGTCGTGGTCGCGCAGGCCGGGGTTCCCGTGGTCGCTCTTCGCGTGGCGCAGGACCAGGAGTTGCTTGCTCATCGATTCATCCTCCAGGGTGCGGGCGTCGGGGCCTCGCCCCGTCGCTCAGGCGATCAGTTCACGGATCGGTTCCGCGCCCTCCACCCCGACCAGCTTCTGCTCGAGCCCGGCGTGGAAGTAGGTGAGCGCGTTGGGGTCGAGGCCCAGCTGGTTGAGGATGGTCGCGTGCAGCCGGTTCACGTGGTAGCGGCCGAGTTCCGGCACCGCCCTGTTCCCCAGCTCGTCGGTCCCGCCCACCGAGATGCCGCCCTTGATGCCTCCCCCGGCCATCCACATCGTGAACCCGTAGGAATTGTGGTCGCGACCGGTGCCCTCGCTGTACTCCGCGATCGGCTGGCGACCGAACTCCCCGCCCCAGACCACCAGGGTCTCCTCCAGGAGCCCGCGCTGCTTGAGGTCCTTGAGCAGGCCGGCGACCGGCTTGTCGGTGTTGCCGGCGTGGAAGGCGTGGTTCTTCACCAGGTCCCCGTGGGCATCCCAGTTGTCGTCGTTGTGCGCCCCCCCGGAGTACAGCTGGACGAAGCGAACCCCTCGCTCGACCAGGCGCCGCGCCAGCAGGCACTTGCGCCCGAAGTCGTGGGTCCGGGGTTCCTCGATGCCGTAGAGCGCCCGCGTCGCCGCGCTCTCCCGCTCGATGTCGACCGCCTCCGGTGCGGTGGCCTGCATCCGGTAGGCCAGTTCGTACCCCTGGATCCGGGCCTCGAGGTCGGGATTGCCGGGGTGCTGGCTCGCGTGGCGCTCGTTGAAGCCGCGCAACCGATCGATGAGGTGTCGCTGCACCCGGCGGCTGCGCCCCGGGGGGTTCTCGAGGTCGAGGATCGGGGCCCCGCTCCCGCGGAGCACGGTGCCCGCGTAGGTGGCGGGCATGTACCCGCTCGACCAGTTCTTCGCGCCCGAGATCGGGCCGCCCTTCTCGTCCAGCATGACCACGAAGCCCGGGAGGTTCGCGTTCTCGCTGCCCAGTCCGTAGTTGGCCCAGGAACCGATCGCGGGCGCCCCCGCCAGCAGGCGACCGGAGTTCATCATCAGCATCGCGGATCCGTGCAGGGGGCTCTCCGCGTACATCCCCTTGAGGAACGCGATGTCGTCCACGCAGGTCGAGAGGTGCGGGAAGAGCGAGCTCACCCAGGCCCCGGACTCGCCGTGGCGCCGGAAGTCCCACTTCGGTCCCACCACCCGGCCCAGGTTCCGGTCGCCGCTTCGTCCCTTGGTGTCGACCTCGATGGTCTTGCCGTCGTGCCGGAAGAGTTCCGGCTTGTAGTCGAAGAGGTCCACGTGGGACGGGCCGCCGTACATGAAGAGGAAGATCACGCTCTTCGCCCGCGGGGCGAACGCGGGCGGCTTCGGGTGCAGGGGATTGAAGTCCGTCACCCCGTCCGCCGCGGTCGCCTGCCTCGCGAGGAACCCGTCCTGGGCCAGCATGGAGCCCAGCGCGAGTCCGGTGAAGCCCGCCCCGGTCTGCCAGAGGAACTCCCGGCGGGTCCGCCGGCAGAAGCTTCCCTGGTGCGTCGGTTGTCCTTGGGGATCGGTGCTCATGGGTCAGTCCACGTGGAGGAATTCGTTGAGGTTCAGCGCGACCAGGCAGAAGTGCTCCAGCGCCTGCATTCGATCATACCGCTCCTCCTCCACCAGCCATTCGACGAACTGCAGGCCCTCCTCGAGCTCCACCTCCTCCGCGGGACGGCAGGTCGCGATCTCGATCGCGCGCCTCAGCTGTCCGGGCAGGTCACGGGGTCGCTCGCGGGCCACCCGTCGGGCGAAGGCCCGGGCCCGGTCGTTGGCGAAGCGGCTGTTGAGCAGGGTCAGTCCCTGGGTGGGCTGGGTGGTGGCGTGCCGTTC
The DNA here is from genome assembly GCA_002862305.1 of Phycisphaerae bacterium. Lineage (GTDB taxonomy): Bacteria > Planctomycetota > Phycisphaerae > Phycisphaerales > SM1A02 > UBA8087. Next base: position 16,053 of record PKCS01000064.1, read on the forward strand.
CGGGCAGGGGCTGTCCGGGTCGGCGAGGTCGAAGACGGTGAGCAGCGGGTCGAGCAGCGAGCGCTTGGTGTGCACGTAGATCGACCGTCGGCCCACGTCCCGCTCGGAGGTCACCGGCCACACCGCGTCCGGCCGCGAGCTGGTCTCCAGCACCGCGTCCGGCATCGGGGGCCGGACGCTCGGTCCGCCCATCTCGTCGAGGAGCTCCCCGCTGGCGGTGAGCATCGCGTCGCGGATCTCCTCCGCGCCCAGTCGTCGAAGCCGGTACCGCGAGAGCAGCCGATTCTCGGGATCCAGCTCCAGGGCCGCGGGGGAGGGGGTGCTGGACATCCGGTAGGTGCTGGAGTTCATGATCAGGCGATGCATCGACTTCAGGCTCCGGCCCCGCTCCAGGAACTCCGTCGCGAGCCAGTCGATCAGTTCCGGGTGGGAGGGTGGCAGTCCGAGCCGGCCGAGGTCGTTGGTCGAGGGCACCAGTCCCCGGCCGAAGTGGTGGTGCCAGATCCGGTTGACCGCGGTTCGCAGCGCAAGGGCGTTGTCCGGGTGGTTGATCCAGTTGGCGAGGACCGTCCGGCGCCCGGAGGAATCACCGTGCACCGTGGGACTCGCCCGGCCCAGCGGCGCGAGCCCCCGCACCACCTCCGGCACGTCCGGTTCGACCACCTCGCCCGGGGCGTGGACGCTGCCCCGTCCCAGGATCCTCGTCTCCGGGGCCTCCGGACCGAACTCGCTCAGGGAGAGCACCCGGACCGTCTCGGTGCGCGGGATCGACAGGGCGCGCAGTCGCTCCCGCCCCGCGAGGTAGGTGCTTTCGGCGCCGGGGAGTCCCGCCGCCGTGGCGTCCGGATCCCCACCGAGTCCGGTCGCCAGCGAGATCACCTCGTCGTGGGAGAGGGCCCGGTCGTGGAACCGGAGTTCGTCGACCTCGCCCTCGAACGGTCCGCCGCCCGCGCGCGAGCGACCCACGAAGAGCGTGGCCTGCGCGTCGAGGGTCTCGCGGTTGCAGTTCCCACGATCCGCCAGGACGCCGTCGACGTAGAGCGCGAAGCGCCCTTCGCTCCGGTCCCGGACCAGCGCCACGTGGTGCCATGAACCGTCGTTGAAGCCGGGGGGGGAGGCGATGAATCGTTCGGGGGCGCCGATCCCGGCGGCGATCACGCCGTCGCCCACCAGCGAGATGCCGAAGTCACGGACGATCCCGGGGACCTCGCCGTCGACGATCCCGGATCCGAGGAACCACCGGGGATCCTCGTCGACCCCGAGGCCCCGCTCCTCGGTGCGCATGAAGAAGCTCACCGTGAAGTCGTCGCCCACCGGCCGCTCGATCTCGAGGTGCCCCCGGTCCGCCCCGCACGCCAGCGCCCCGCCATCCCGACCCGGAACCGTGCCCGGGACCCCCGTGACCCGTCCGTCCCGCTTGCCGAGGAGGTCCGCCGCCGGGTCCCCCTGCTCGAACCGGTAGGCCGCCACCAATCCGTCGATCGCCCCCGGGGCCGGCGTCGGGGTCGTGGAAGCGGCCTCCTGCGCACGAAGCGCCTCGACGAGTTCCGTCCGTTGCTGCTGGAACCGGTGCATCCTGGACTCGTGGGGTTCCGCGAAGGGGTCCCTCGGCATCGAACGGAGGATGTGGGTCTCCGCGATGTGGGTGCCCCCGGTGGGGTTGCGGTAGGGGGTCACCCCGCTGAAGAACGCGGTCATGGCGTAGTAGTCGGCCTGCGAGATCGGATCGCCCTTGTGGTCGTGGCACCGGGCGCAGCCGATCGACATCCCCAGGGTGGCGCGCACCGTGGTGTCCACGATCGAGTCCAGGTCGTCCGAGATCGCCTGCGGCACGTCGGTGGGTTCGTCGTCCCAGAGTCCCAGCCGATGCATCCCGGTGGCGGCCACGCTGCCCGCGTCCCGGTCCGGGAGTTCGTCCCCGGCGATCTGCTCGAGGATGAACCGGTCGTAGGGCATGTCCTGGTTGAGGCTCCGGATGACCCAGTCCCGGTAGCGCCACACCTCCGGCTTCATCGTGTCCCGCTCGAAGCCGTTGGTCTCCGCGTACCGGACCACGTCCAGCCAGTGGCGCGCCCATCGCTCCCCGTAGCGGGGGGACTCCAGCAACCGGTCCACCATCCGCGCGTGGGCGCCGGGTTCCCGGTCCTCGAGGTACGCGCGCCGGGTCTCCTCGTCGGGGGGCAGGCCGGTCAGGTCGAAGGCGGCCCGTCGAACCAGGCTGAGTCGATCCGCCTCGGGTGCGGGTCGGAGTCCCGCCGCCTCGAGCCTCGCCAGCACGAAGTGGTCGATCGGGGTGCGACACCACGCCGCCTCGTCGACGTCCGGGACCGCGGGATCGCCCTTCGGCTGCCACGCCCAGAAGTCGTCGCCCTCGAGGCCCGGTCCCGACACCACCAGGACCGTCATCATGAACTTGGCGAGGATGATCGACATGGTGAAGCCATGCTCGCCGGTTCCGCGGGGGGTGACAAGTCCGAATCCCGGAATCCCGCCGGCTCAGCCTCCGGGCGTGCCCGTCGGCTCCTTCGGGGGCGATCCCTCGAGCAGCTTCCACAGGACCCGGGTGCCGGGCGGTGCCTCGACCTTCCCGTTGACGATCATGTCCGTGGTCACGTCCTGGCCGTAGGTCCGACGGTTGAGCGCCTCGTCGATGGTGAAGCCCGACCCCCCGACCACCAGTCCCCCGTACACCCCCGCGGCGTCGGTGAACACCCGGACCTCGTCCCGGGCAAGGTCCACGGGGTCGGTGGTGCCGCTTCCCGTCCCGAAGCTCCCCGCCGCCTGCGCGACCGCGTAGCGCCCCTTGGTCAGGAATCGATCCACCGCCTCGTCGGTCAGGAACACGAACACCGAGTCCTCGCTCTGCGCACCGATCTGGAGCCCGATGGACCCCTGGATGAGGTCCACCGCCAGCGGGGGCGAGAACCCGTCCTCGAGTCGCTTGAGGAAGACGCCCACCCCGCCCTTCCCGCCGACCACCACCCCGGCCTGGGTGCTCGAGAAGATGGCGATCCCCCGTGCCCGGTCGATCAGTTCCCGGGGTACCGGGGTCGACGACTTCTCGATCCTCCGGAAGGACTGGACGTCCTTGGTGATCACCCCGGTCATGTCCGATTCGCAGCCGGTCGCCACCGCCAGCAGCAGGACCGTCCCGGGCACGAGTCCGATTCGCGTTCGCAGGTTCGTCATGTCGTCGCTCCTCCGGATGATCGGTGGGTGTGGCCCACGGGAAAGAATCGCCCGTTATTTGAACAGAAAGCTACCCGGACGGATCCCCGACTGCAAAGCCCTGATAGGCTTGGCGAATCCATCACCCACGTGCCCGGATCCCCGACGCACGAAAGGAACCTGCTTGAACTACCGGCGTCGAAAACGATCCTTCCAGCACGAGGAAGCCCACTCCGACCAGGAAGCCGCCCACGTGCCCCCGCTCAAGCACGAGCTGGTCCCGCGCGCGGAGCCGGTGATGATCACCGAGGACCGGGCCCTCCTGGAGTACCTGGACCATGCGCGGCAGGCGCCCATCGTCGCCTACGACACCGAGTTCATCGGGGAGGAGACCTTCCACCCGATCATCTGCCTGGTCCAGCTGGCAACCTCCGACTCGATCGCGCTCATCGACCCGATGGCGGTCGGCAGCCTGGACCCGGTCTGGGAGCTCATCGCCGACCCCGACGTCCGGAAGGTGGTCCACGCCGGCAAGGTGGACCTGCAGCACGTCCACCACGGGATCGGCCGGAACGCGGCCTCGGTCATCGACACCCAGATCGCGGCCGCCTTCGCCGGGCTGCCCTGGCCGGTGGGACTGGCGCGGGTGATCGAGTCCTTCACCGGGCACCGGCTGGGCAAGGGGCATACCTTCACCAACTGGGACACCCGCCCCCTCAGCAACCAGCAGCTTCGCTACGCGGCGGACGACGTCCGGTACCTGCCGATGCTCTGGGCCATGCTCGAGGCGGAACTGGATCGACGGGGCAACCTCGACTGGGCGATCCGCGAGTGCGAGGACACCCTGCTGCAGAGCTGGGAGTTCGATCCCGAACCGCACCTGCGCAAGATCTCCAAGGGCATGCGCCTCAAGCCTCGTGCGCGGGCGCTGCTCCGGGCCCTGGTGGTGGAGCGGAACCGGATCGCCGAACTCGCCGACCGCCCGCACCGGGTGCTGATCCCCGACTCCGCCATGCTCGAGATGGCCAGGAGGAAGCCCTCCTCCGCCTCGGAACTCGCGGCGATCCGCGGTTTCCCCAAGCCGACCGCCGAGCAGTGGCACGAGGCGCTCCTCGGGATCCTGTCGAACCTCGACCAGCTCGACGTCTCGATGGAACAGCCGAGCCGACCCTCCAACGAGGCCGCCACCGACCAGGTCGAGATCGACGCGCTCTGGATGGTGGTCTGCACCCGGTTGCTCGCACTGGGGATCTCCCCCGGGATCGTGCTGTCCCGGAGCGTCCTCGCGGAGTGGTTCCTCGACTACCGCAAGGCCCGGTCATCCGCACTCTTCGACGCGGACGACTGGCGCGCGGAAGCCCTCGGGAGCTGGTTGTGCGACTTCATCGCCGGCGATCGGAGCCTGGTCGTCGAGTGGGGGGATCGTGGCACCATCGTCCGCGAACGCTCGGGTCCCGAGGACGCCCCGTCCGACTGAGCGCCCGCGGATTCAACCGGTCCGGCGCAGCTTCGCGATGAAGAACCCGTCCATCCCGGGAGGTGCGAGCCGGACCAGTTCCTCCCGACGGGGGATCGATCGCCCGCGGAACGACTCGCAGGGGGGCAGTCGTCCCGGCAGCTCGACGCCCGGCGGCTCGAGGGCGACCCGGCCCTCGTAGACCGCGAGGGCCCGTTCCACCACCAGTTCGTTCTCCTCCGGCGCGAAGGTGCAGGTCGAGTAGACGATGGTCCCGCCGGGCCGGGTGGCCTCGATCGCGGAATGCAGCAGGCTCTTCTGCCGGGAGGACAGTCGGAGCGGGGTCTTCGGCTTCCAGCTGGCCCAGGTCTCCGGCAGGGGTCCCCGCATCATGCCTTCCCCGCTGCAGGGCGCGTCCACCAGGACCCGGTCGTACCCCTCCGGTTCCCGTCGACCGATCCGTTCACCCCGGCCGACCCGCACCGATGCCTTCGCCCCGAGCAGTTCGAGCACCGCGCGAAGTCGGTGGCTCCGGGTGCGCGAGGCGTCGTTGGCCACCAGTTCCCCGCGGTTGTCCATCAAGGCGGCGAGGTGCGAGGTCTTGCTGCCGGGCGCCGCGCAGAGGTCGAGCACCCGCTCCCCCGGTCTCGGTGCCAGCACCAGCGAGGCCGCGATGCTGGAGGGCGACTGGATGTGGAGCCCGCCCGACTTCCAGGCCTCGAGTTCCTGGACCGCGCGCACCGACGCCCGGATCTCGATCGCCTCCCGGCACCAGTCCGACCTCGTGCACTCGATCGAGCACCTCGCGAGTTCCGACAACACCGTGTCCACGCTGGTGCGGAGGGTGTTCACCCTCGTCCAGGTCCGGGTGTCGCCCGGGGGCCCCTCGAGGAACGCGGCGAGTGACGCGTCCGGCAGCAGTTCCCGAAGTCGTTCGAGCAGTCCCTCGGGCGGGAAGTCCCCGTTCCCGGATGGTGGTTGGTGGTCGGTCACCCCGGGACATCCCTGCCGTCGTCGCCCAGGAGTTCCTGCAGGCGCTGCGATCGCCGCATCACCTCCTCGACCTCGGTGCGCACCCGTTCCTCCCCGAAGCGCTCGCCCAGCCTCGAGCTGATCGGTCCCGACATCCCGTCCAGCATCCCGATCGACACGCATCGCTGCAGTGCACCCTGGACCCGACCCCGCCAGAAGTTGCGGGCGCTGGCCACCGCCCCCGGATGCGCCTCGAGGAGTTCCTGGATCCGGGTGAGGTTCAGTCGGGTCGCGGTGAAGGTGATCCAGAAGGTCTCGAGCTCGAGTCCCTGGGGCGGTGATCCGGACTCGCGGGAGGCTTCCTCGGCCTCGTACATCGACTGCAGCGCGATCGCCAGCGACATGGTGGTGTTGTTGAGCTTCTGCAGGGTCTCCGGGGAAGGTTCCCGGTCCGCCCCCCCCGGCGAGCACGCCCCGAGCAGCAGGGGCCAGGCGAGGAGGATCCCCGCCAGCATCGATCCTCTGTACATGGTGGCGCGCCTCCGTCGCTGGGGGTGGTGCCTCGGTTGAGTCCCGACTGCAATCATGCCAGAATGTGACGTCCCATGTCCTCCGCACCAAGCGAAAACGAGCTCGCGACCCTCTGGTTCCTCACCGCCCGGGCGATGTCCGTGGCCGGGGGGGGACTGTCGGCCTCCCGGCAGGGAGCGGGGGGCCTCTACGCCCAGGCGATGCTCGGCATCTCCGAGGAGGCCTGCATCCAGGCCAAGTCCGACGAGTCCATGGCGAGCCTGACCCTCCTGGACTGCCTCGCCCGCCTCGGCCACGTGCCGAAGGACGTCGGGGAGCGGATCATGACCGGGGTCATGATGATCGCCTACTCCGACCAGACCATGCAGCCCCTCGAGGTCCGCTGGGCGTCCATGATCGCCTCCGCGATGTCCATGGACGTCGACGACTTCCAGCGCTGCTGCGTCAATGCGCGGGTGATGTCGAGCATGATGGCCCAGGCCCCCGATGCGGAGGTCCCGGATGTCCCGGAGGCGGGGGCGGGCGCATGAGCGACGGCTCCTCCAACTTCGGGTTCCTCGATCGCTGCGACCCGCGCGTCGCGCACCTCGCCCGGCAGGCCGAGCACTACGTCCACAGCGACCCCGACTCCTGCCTGTTCAAGCTCCGACTCATGATCGAGCTGATGGCCAAGCGACTCGCCTCGATGGCGCTGCCCAACCTGGTGGCCGCCGACCTGAGCTCGATGCTGGGGGCGCTCGAGCGCGACGGGGCCCTGCCGCGGCCGCAGGCCGACGGGATGCACGCGATCCGCCGCGACGGCAACGCCGCGGTCCACGGGAATCCCACCCCCTCGCCCACCGCGATGCGTCGCCTGCGCGACGCGCACCGACTCTCCGGCTGGTACGTGCGCAACGTGGTGCGGGGCGCCAAGGTCCAGCCCCGCGACTTCGTGCCCCCGTCCGCCCCCGCGGGCACCTCCAGCGAGGAGACCGAGGTCCACGACCGGATCGAGGAACTGGAGGACCGGATCGAGCTGCAGCGTCGCCGGACCCGGGAGTCGCTGCTGCTGTTCCGGGACGACGAGCATCCCGAGGGGGTGCAGAAGCGCTACCGCATCGAGCTCAAGGCGCTGGAGATGGTGGCGGTCGCGGCCGGCGAACCGCTGGTCGATGCCGACTTCGTGGCCCTGGTCATGGCGATGGACCTCGAGGCGATCTACGAGCACCCCTCCTTCGGGCTGGACACCCGGGACGCACGGCGCCGGGCCGAGAAGCAGCTCGCGGACGTGAAGGACGTGCTCGACTCCTGCGAGCACGACTACCTCAAGGAGCGTGCGGAACTGGTCAAGGAGATGCAGCTGCTCAAGCGCCGGCAGCTGCGGGGCGAGGTCTGAGCCCGGGCCGGCGGTCGACTCAGGACCCGTCGGGTCGCTCGTCCCGCTCCCGGCGCTCCCGGAGCTTCTTCAGGACCGGCTTGTCCGCGGGCAGCATGCGCAGGTCGGCGAGTTCCTCGAGGGTGGCCCACTTCAGCTCCTCGTGCTCGATGAGGCTCGGTTCCCCCTCGAGGATCGTCCCCAGGTGGACGGTGAGCTTGAAGCCGGGATTGGGTCGCACCACGCAGATCCGCTCGCCGATCTCGCATTCGACCTCGAGCTCCTCCCGGAGTTCCCGGCGGAGGCAGTCGACCACGTTCTCCCCGGGCTCCAGCTTGCCGCCGGGGAATTCCCAGTAGCCTCCGAACGAGTCGTTCTTCAGGCGCAGGCCCACCAGCAGGCGTCCATCCCGCTCGATGACCGCCGCGGCCGCTCGGACCCGCCCCGACTTCCGACCTGTGTCGCTGGACTCGCTCATCGACCAGATGGTAGACCGAACCAGCCGGTCCGGAGTCGGACGCCGCACCGAAGCCGCTGAAATTCACGCCTGCCGCCCGTGGGCCGCTCAGTTCGCCAGCTTCAGCCGGGAGAAGAACTCCCTGATCCACGGGAAGCGGGGCTTCGGCAGCTCCTCCTCGCCCGGGAGCACGATCACCATCGCGGTGGCGCCCATCCGCAGGGTCAGCTCCGGAGGGTGGTCCTCGACGATGATCCGTACCGGGAACCGCTGGGCGAGCCGCACCCAGTCCAGGGTGGGGCTCACGGTGGGGATGGGGTCGAGGCTCGGGCCCTCGGTGTCGGTGATCGCCCAGCCGATGCCCTGGATCCGCCCCTTCATGCGGTACTGGGGATAGGCCATCAGGTAGATCTCCACGGTGTCCCCGATCTCGAGGTACTCGAGGTAGGTCTCCTTGAAGTTGGCCATCACGTACCAGATCGTGCGGTCCACGATCGCGAACACCTGCTCACCCACGTTGGCGTACTCGCCCACCGTGATGTTGAGGTTGGTGATGTACCCGTCGAAGGGCGCCTCGACGTAGCAGTAGTCCAGGAACAGCTTCGCCCGGTCGACCTCGACCTGGGCCGCCACCCGGCGTGCGTTGGTGTCCTTCACCTCCCCGAGGTTGGTCACCGAGACCCGGTACTCCTGCTCGGCCTGGGCGAGCTCCGCCTGCGCGGTGGCGACCGCGGCCTCCATCGCGAGGGCCTCCGAGCGGGCCTTGTCCACCTGGTCGGGGGTCACGAACCGTCCTCCCAGCAGCGGTTCCACCCGGGCCAGGTACTGCGCGGAGTAGTCGGCCAGCGCGCGATGCTGCGCGATCTTCGCCCGGGCCGCGACGATCTTCGCCTCCGACGCCTTGATCTGGTCCTGGTAGCCGGCGATCTCGAGGTTGACCAGTTCCAGCTGGGCCTCCGCCTCCTGCAGCGCGATCTCGTAGGGGCGGGGGTCGACCACGAAGAGCAGGTCGCCCTCGTTCACCGGCTGGTTGTCGTCGACGTTGAGTTCGAGGATCCGGCCCGACACGTGGGGGGCGATCCCGATGATGTTCGCACGGGTGTAGGCGTCCTCGGTCCGGGGCTGGTCCTCGAGCTCCGCCGCGAACATCAGCAGGGAGACGATGCCCAGCAGGATGAACCCGATCCCGAGCACCCAGCCCGCGGTGACCTGCGCGGTCCTGGCCACGGACTCGATCCGCTTCCTCCGTCGCTGCTGCTCGATGTGTTCATGGGTGCTCATGGGTGCGGATCCGTCGATCAGTTTGCGAAGAACACCAGCCAGATCCAGCACGCCACCGAGAGGAAGACGCCGGTGTAGGCCGCCGGCTTCAGGAACAGGTGCTTGTCGACGCCGGTCCGGACCAGCACCTCCCTCAGGACCAGGCACGCGACCACCCCCAGGACCATGCTGAGGATCCACGAGGGGAAGTAGGCGCCGGCGATGTCGAAGATCGGGTCGCAGCCCGCCAGCGGCAGGCAGGCCGCCGCCAGCAGCAGGCCTCGCATCGCGATTCTGGGGGTGCTCGCAGTCACGAGGATCAGTATAAACTCATTACCCATGGCGTACCGAAGCCTCCAGTCCGGTCCGATCCGGCTTCGCGCCACCACGAGGTGGCTGCTGCTGTGGTCGGTCGCGGGCGTCGGCGGCCTGGCCGGATGCGCGAGCGACCAGCTCTTTCCCGAGCTGGACCCCGACAAGTTCGTCTCCGCCGACTCCTCGGACGGATGGACGCCCGCGCCCGGCGTCGGCTACGAGGCACCGGTGGTCCGTCCCCTCGAGCGGCCCGAGCCCGGCACGCCCGACTCGGAGGGACCGCGGTCGCTCATGCAGCTGGTCGACCTCGCGCTCGAACTGAATCCCGAGACCCGTGCGGTCTGGGAGGCGGCGCGCGTCCGCGCGGCGCAGTACGGAAGCGTGCGCTCGGTCTGGTACCCGACCTTCTCGCTCGGTGCCTCCGGCGGCTACAACCGGTTGATCTACCCGGGGGGCACGACCCCGATCCCCGGCACCAACGGGGTGCGTGCCGACATCATGTACGCGGAGACGCTCTCGGTGTTCCCCTTCGCGGAGGTGAACTACATCCTCCTGGACTTCGGTCGCCGGTCCTCCCTGGACAGCGAGGCGCGGCAGGCCCTGTGGATCGCCAACCTCGAGTTCAACCGCCAGATCCAGACCACCGTCTACCGGGTCCAGACCGCCTACTACGACCTCGACGCCGCCAACGGCCTCTATCGCGCCGCCCTCGAGCAGCTCGAGCTCGCGCTCACCGTCCTCGACGCGGTCGAGGACCGCATGGCGGTCGGGCTCGCGACCGCCCCCGAGCTGCTGCTGGCCCGGCAGGGGCTCGCGCAGGCGGAGTTCGACGTGCAGTCGAGGATCTCGGGGATCGACGACGCGCGAAGCGCACTGCTGGTGTCGATCGGCCTCCCCGCGACCACCCCCCTCGAGATCGAGTCCCTCAACGACCTCCCGCTTCCCGGGGACCTCGCCTTCGAGGTCGAGGAGGGGATCAACGCCGCGCTCCGCAACCGGCCGGACCTCGCGGCGGCGGTGTCCAACGTGCGCGCCGCGGACGCCGCGGTCGACTTCGCCAAGGCGGACTTCTACCCCACGGTGACCTTCAACGGCAGCGTGGGGTGGGACCAGTTCGACATGGACGTCCAGCTCAACGACGGGCCCACCGGATCCCAGGGCGGTTCGGGCGCCGAGTACAACGTGGGCCTGACCGGCAACTGGATCCTCTTCGAGGGATTCGAGCTTCGGAACAACCTCCGCCGGGCCCGTGCCGCGCGCCGCCAGGCCCAGGCGGAACTCGAGTCACTGCGGATCAAGGCGATCGGCGAGGTCTGGGACAGCTACAGCGACTACCTCGCCGCGCAGCGCCAGTACTCCTTCGGGCTCGCCCTGGTCGAGAGCTCCCGGGAGGCCTACGACGCGATGATCTCCGCCTACGACGTCGGACTCGCGACCATCACCGAGCTCATCGACTCCGAACGGGACCTCGCCTCCGCCCTGGCCACCCTGGTCACCACCCGCGCCAACCTGCTGACCTCCTCCGCGAGCGTCGCGTACTTCATGGGCAGCGGTCCCGGACAGGCGCCGCCCTCGGATCTCGCCGCGGCCGCGGTGCAGGATCGATGAGCACGTCCTCGCGGCGCGGCGGGCACCAGACCCTGATCGGCAGCTCGATCTCCCGCGCGATCGATGCACTGTTCCGCCAGCCGATCCAGTGGGTCGCGGTGCTGAGGCTGGTGTTCGGGACCGCCCTCGCCCTGGTCCTCGCCTATTCGATCAACGTCTCCGGCGGCTTCGTCACCGTGCTCGGGGTGCTCTTCATCCCCTTCATGCCCCACAACCTGATGCTCGGGCTGGGTCGCCTGCTGGCGGGTGCGGTCGCCTGCGGCGGGGGGTGGCTGGTCGCCTACCAGTTCGTCGAGCAGCCCTGGCTGCTGATACCGCTGGTGGCCATGAACGCCTTCCTGTTCTTCTACCTGCTCGCCCGCGGGCTCCCGCTCATGATCATGCTGATCATCGGGTTGTTCCCGATCGCGATCGCGTGGATGCTCATGGTGGGGAAGACCGGATCCGACGTGGTCACCCTGTTCCTCGAGCTCGAGTGCGGCATCCTCGCCTCCGAGGTGGTGTGCCTCATCTGGCCGAAGACCGCCACCCGGGACTTCCGTGACCGCCTCTCGCAGGACCTGCTCAGCCTCAAGGACGACTACCGGACGGTGCTCGACGACTCCGACCACCGGGGCCGGGTCGGCAAGGTCCGCTGGAACCCGGCCCGCAGCCTGGGCCTGAAGCGGGTCGCCCAGATGATGCGTTCGGAACGCGGCGCGCAGGATCCCGAGCTCTCCCGGCTGATCAGCATCGGGAACCACATCAAGTACCTGCTGTCCTGGCCCTCGGTCTACCAGTCGTTCGTGCCCGCGGGCAGGTTCGACAAGTGGATGAACGACCTCCGCTCGGTCCGGGAGTCGATCCACGCGAGCGTCTACCCCGCCCTGACCGACCTCGCGAAGGCGGTGAGGTCCCGTCGTCCCGCCGCGGACCTGACCGCCCTCGACGACGCGCTCCTGGACCTCAACCAACAGACCGACGTCTGGCTGGAGAAGCACCACGCCGAGCTCCCGGTGACCGAACTCTCCCTGCCCCTGTTGCGCTGCGACCTCGGGGTCGGGTTCCAGCGGCACATGCACGGCATCCAGGAACTCGCCAACGGGGCGGAACCCCCGGACCCCACCAAGACCGGCGAGATCGCACCCACCATCATCCAGAGGGTCGCCACCGCCTACGACCCCCGGGCCGCGCTCTTCGCGTTCCGGGCCACCCTCTGTCCCCTGGTCGCACTCATGGTCGCGATGGCCTACCCCGGGTGGTCGGGCGCCCTGATCCTGGTCCTGCTTTCCGGCTTCCTGGCCCCGATCAGCATGGGCGGCATCGCGATGATGTTCGTGGACCGGATCCTCGGCCTGCTGGTCGCGGGGGCGATGGGCCTGATCTTCTTCGTCTTCCTCATGCCGGACATGGTGGACATCGGGATCTTCCTGCTCGCGCTCTCGCTCTTCGCGCTCCCCTTCCTGATCCTCACGGTCAACCCGTCCAGCGTCGGCATCGGGCTCTCCGGGGCGATGGCCATCTACTTCATGCTCACCGGGGCGAACAACCCCCAGGTGAGCCTGGACCCGATCCAGGCGCGCCTGCTCTCGGTGGGGGGTGCGACCTTCATCAGCTACATGGTGTTCACCCTGGTGTTCCCGATCCGCGCCGTGAACACCGTCGGCGGGCACATCGCCCAGGTGCTGGACGCCATGGCGGGACTGCTGGAGCGCTTCACCCCGAGCGTGCGCAACGTCGACGACGCGGGGCCCGAACCGAGCCAGGAGATGATCGATCGACACCGGCGGACCAACGAGCAGCAGGTCTGGATCGGTTCCCACAAGCTGGTGGACGAGATCGAGTCCTTCGACCAGGTGGTCTCCGACCTGCAGTGGGAGATCGGCAACAACCGCCGCTACGGCGAGCTGCGCCTGAGGATGCTGATGCAGGTCAACCTGCTGGCCCCGATCCTCGCGGGCATGATGTTCCAGAAGGTCCGCATGGACACCGCGTGGGACGAGCACGAGTCGGCCCAGCGGGCCGAGGCCCGCCGGTCCCTCTTCCAGCTGATCCGCTCCCTGTCCAGGTACGCCGCCTCCGACCATTCCCCGCGCAGCGAGATGGACGACGCGCTGGCCGCAACCGAGTCCCGGAACCGGGAGTTCGCGCGCTTCATCGAGGAACAGGGCTACGCCTCGCGGCTCTCCTCCAACCACCCCGACCACCTGCCTGCGCGCAGCATGCTGGTCGAGCACGCCTACGTCACCCTCCTGATCCGGGAGTTCCGCCGGACCCGCCAGCTGCTGGTGATGCGGCGGATGCTGAACCTCACCCAGCGCGGCCACGGACTCGGCAAGGATTTCTGAGCCCACCACCGACCCCGGGTCGAGGTAGGATCACCTCATGGAACATGCCGACGACATCCCGACCGTGCTTGTCTCCGGTACCGGACCGGTCGGGCTGACCCTGGCCCTCGCCCTGCACGCCCACGGGGTCCCGGTCCGGATCGTCGGCAAGGCCGCCGGGGCCTCGGAGCACTCGAAGGCGCTGGTGATCTGGGCCCGCACCCTCGAGGACCTCGCGGGGGTGACCGACGTCGAGGGGTTCATCGACGAGGGCATCGTGCTGCAGGGGGCGCGCTTCCACGAGGGCGCCGAACCGATCGCCGAGCTCGAGATGCCCAAGGATCGCTCGCGGTTCCCCGCCGCGGTGATGATCCCCCAGTACCGGACCGAGCAGCTGCTCCTCGAGCGGCTGGAGGCGGTCGGGGTCACCGTCGAATGGGAGACCGAACTGGTCGCCTGCACCCCGGGGCCCGAGCGGGTCGAGTGTCGATTGCGTCGCGCGGACGGTTCGGAGGAGGCCTGCACCGCCGACTGGCTGCTGGCCGCCGACGGTGCCCACAGCACGGTGCGCACGCAACTCGGGCTGGATTTCTCGGGCGACGACCTGCCCACCACCTTCCTCATCGCGGACGTGGTGCTCGATCCACCCTTCGAGCCCGGGTACCTCGACATCTTCCTCCAGCCACGCCAGGGACTGTGCGCGTGCTTCCCCGTCGACCGCACCACCACCCGGCTGGTCGTGTCCCTGCCCGACGAGGCCGGAGTCGGCGACGAGCCCTCCCTGGAGTCCGTGCAGGCGGTGATCGACCGGACGATCCCCGGCGGGGTGGTCGCCGGCGATCCCACCTGGCTGGCCACCTTCAGGGTCCATGAACGGGTGCTCGAACGATTCCGGGTCGGTCGGGTGCTGCTGGCCGGCGACGCCGCGCACACCCACAGTCCCGCCGGCGGCCACGGCATGAACACCGGCATGCAGGACGCCTGCAACCTGGCCTGGAAGCTCGCCATGCACCTCCGCGGGATCGGGGGCGAGCCGCTGCTCGAGAGCTACCATTCGGAACGTTCCCACGCGGCCCGCAAGGTCGTCGAGGATTCCTCGCGGTTCACCCGGGTCGCGACGATCAGCCACCCCGCCCTCTCGTTCCTGCGCAAGACGGGCCTCCGGGTCGCGACCCGGTTCGAGGGCATCCGCCACCACATGCTCGACAACCTGATGATGATGGACATCGACTACCGGGACGTCGGGCTCCCGCGGGTGGGGGCGGTGCCCCGCAACCACGGGGCGCTCGCCCCGGGCCGCCACCTCCCGCTGCTGCACGTCACCGACGTCGACCGGGGGACCACGTCGCTCGACGCGATCCTCGATCCCCGCCGCTTCACGCTGCTGGTCGTCGAGAACGCCCGGACCCCCTCGTTCCCGAAGGCGCTCGACTCGATGCTGGCCACGGTCGCCGAGCTGGACCCGGGCCTCGCGGAGCTGGTGGAGGTGGTCGCGGTCCGCTCGGGCGAGGATCCCGTCGGGGGATCGATCCGCTCCGTCCGGGACCACGCCGGCGAGGTGGACGAGGCGATGGGCTTTCGCGGGCACGGGGTCGTCCTGGTCCGGCCGGACCGGGTCGCCTCGCTGTTCTCCGGCGCCCTCGACGGCACCGAGGTCCGCCGCTGGTTCGATTCCCTCTGAGCCGGCTTCCCCGCCCCCGGCGACCTCCGCGGTCCGGACTCGGGTACGGTGTGCGCATGCCCACGATCCTCCTGCCGTTGCTGGTCCTCCTCGTCGCGCCGTTCCAGTCGCCCGCGGGCGACCGACCCGATCGTGCCGCCCCCGCGAACGTGGTGGTGATCATGGCCGACGACCTCGGCCTCTGCGAGCTCGGCTGCACCGGGTCCGGGCGCATCCGGACCCCGCACATCGATCGCCTGCGTGAACGCGGGATGCTCTTCACCCGCGCCTACTCCGGCAGCACCGTCTGCGCCCCCAGCCGCTGCACCCTCCTGACCGGACTGCACACCGGGCACGCCCAGGTGCGGGACAACCTCGAGCAGCCCAACCATTCCGGTCCCCCGGACGCGGCGGACACCGTCCGGATCGGGGCCTGGAAGGCGCCGCCCTCGCCCGGCGGTCGGTGGGGGGGGCAGCTCGCCCTGGAGGCGGACACCGAGACCATCGCCCGGTGCCTCGCCCGGCACGGCTACGCGACCTGCGGGGTCGGGAAGTGGGGGCTCGGCGGCCCCGGCACCAGCGGCCACCCGAATCGCCAGGGCTTCGACCACTGGTTCGGGTACCTCTGCCAGCGCAACGCCCACAACTACTATCCCACGCACCTCGATCGCAACGGCGAGCGGGTCGACCTCCCCGGCAACGACCGTTCGACCACCGGGGCGCTCTACGCCACCGACCTGATGATCGACGAGGCCTGCGGCTTCATCGACCGGAACGCGGAGGGCCCGTTCTTCATCTACTACGCCACCCCGGTTCCGCACCTGGCGCTGCAGGTTCCCGAGGATTCCCTCGAGGAGTACCGGGGGACCTGGGAGGACCCGCCCTACGAAGGGGGCCGCGGCTACCTCCCGCACCCCGAGCCCCGCGCGGCCTACGCGGCGATGGTCACCCGGTTCGACCGCGACGTGGGACGGCTGGTCGCGCACCTCGAGCGACACGACCTGCTGGAGGACACCATCATCTTCCTGACCTCCGACAACGGGTCGACCTTCGACCTCGGGGGCTACGACCCGGGGTTCTTCGACGGCACCGGGGGGCTGCGCGGCGCCAAGACCTACCTGCACGAGGGCGGGATCCGCGTCCCCCTCATCGCCAGCTGGCCGGATCACATCGCGGTCGACAGCACCAGCGACGTGGTGGTGGCCAACTGGGACCTCTTCCCGACCATCCTCGGCCTGCTCGGGATCGACCCCCCGCGGGGACTCGACGGGCTGGACTTCGCCCCCGTCCTCCTCGACCGCGGCGAGGCCCCCTCGCGCGAGGCCCTCTACTGGGAGTACCACTCCCGCGGTGGCATGCAGGCGGTGCGGATGGGTCGCTGGAAGGGACTCCGCCTCAAGGCCCACGGCGATCCCGACGCCGACATCGAACTCTACGACCTCGAGGCGGATCCCAACGAGACCACCGACGTCGCCGCCGACCACCCCGAGGTCGTCGCCCGCATCGGCGAGGTCATGGCCGAGCAACGGACCGTCTCCGGCGTGCCGCGCTGGAACTTCGCACCCGAGCACCGGCCTCCCGACCGCCCGTCGCCCGGGACCGACTCGTGATCCTCCCGGTCCTGGCCATGCTGGTGACCGGGGTGCCGCCCGCGGGCGCCGATCCCCACGAGCCCACCGAGCCGCCGGTGAACATCGTGGTGGTCATGGTCGACGACCTCGGGTGGCAGGACGTCTCGGTGCCGCACCACCGGACCCGCACCCCCCTCAACGATCGCTACCACACCCCGAACCTCGAGCGACTGGCCGCCGAGGGGGTGGTCCTCACCGACGGCTACGCCTCCGCGCCGGTCTGCACCCCGACCCGGGCGAGCCTGTTGACCGGTCGGTCCCCCGCGCGCAACCGGATCACCTACTGGGTGCTCGAACGTGACCGCGACACCACCGCCGCGAATCCCCGGCTGGACCCCCCGGACTGGCAGGTCAACGGGCTCGCCCCCGACCCCGGACTGCTCCCGGAACGGCTTCGTCGACGCGGCTACCGCACCATCCACGTCGGCAAGGCGCACTGGGGCGCGCACGACACCCCGGGCGGCGATCCCCGGCGGCTGGGCTTCGACGTCAACGTCGCCGGCCACGCCTCGGGGGCGCCGGGCTCCTACCTCGGCCGCCACCGGTTCATGCGGTCGCGCGATCCCGCGGACTTCTCCCGGACCTCGCGCTGGGACGTGCCGGGGCTCGAGGCGTTCCACGATCGCGACGTCTACCTCACCGAGGCCCTCGCGGAACGGGCGGTCGAGGAGGTGGACCACGCGGTCCGCGCCGGCCAGCCGTTCTTCCTGCACTTCGCACCCTACGCGGTCCACACCCCGATCATGGCCAACCCCGCCCACCTCGACCGCTACCGCGGACTCCATCCCCGCGAGGCCGCCTACGCCACCATGATCGAGTCCGTCGACGTCGCGCTGGGTCGGCTGCTGGCGGCGCTGGACCGCCACGGCATCGCCGACCGCACCCTGGTGGTCTTCACCAGCGACAACGGCGGACTCTCCGCGCACGCCCGCGGGGGCGAACCCCACCGGCACAACCGACCCCTCCGCAGCGGCAAGGGATCCGCCTACGAGGGGGGACTCCGCGTGCCGTGGGTGGTGCGCTGGCCGGGGGTCGCCGGGGCGGGTCGTCGGATCGCGCAGCCGGTGGTGACGCACGATCTCTACCCGACCATCCTCGCGGCCGCGGGGGCCGGGGCCGACGCCTCGACCGAAGCGGTCCTGGACGGTGCGGACCTCGCCCCGCTGCTCGGGAGCGCCGGACCGGACCCCGGACTCGAGGACCGCGTCATCCTCTTCCACCAGCCGCACACCTGGGGGGCGCGGGGACCGGGGATCGAACCCTTCAGCGCGATTCGCTGGCGCGAGTGGAAGCTCATCTACTTCCACCAGGACCGGCGCTTCGAACTCTACGACCTCGCGGCCGATCCCGGGGAATCCCGTGATCTCTCCGGGACCGACGGCGCGCCCCTGCAGCCGATGATCGCCCGGCTCGCCGAGGCCCTGCGGCAAAATCGGGCCCAGATGTCGCTCGATGCGGTTTCCGGCCGACCGGTCGATTGGCCCGATGCGGCCGCGCTATCATCAGGCTGACTTCACCCCACCACGAACGAACCCGGTCTCACGAGAGGATTCCCGATGTCCCCCAAGCACTACCTGTCCCTGGCCCTCTGCCTGCCGCTCGGTGCCTTCGCCCTCCTGCCGTCCTTCGCGGCCGCCCCCGTCCCCGCCACGCAGGACACCGAGGAGATGACCTTCGTGCTCGACCCCGTGCACTGCATGGCGAACTTCCGGGTCCAGCACATGGGCGCCGGCATGTTCTGGGGACGGTTCAACGACGTCACCGGCAAGGTGGTCGCCGCGGACGAGGGCGGGGTCCCCGTGTCCTTCGACGTGTCGATCGCGGTCGATTCGATCGACACCGGCACCGAGAAGCTCGACCGGACCCTGATGGGCCCGAATTTCTTCGACGGCAAGGAATTCAAGACGATCTCCTTCAAGAGCGAGACCATCACCCCGGTCCCCGGCGAGAAGACCAAGTGGACCGTCACCGGCGACGTCAGCATGCTCGGCATCACCAAGCCGGTCTCGGCGGTCGTCGAGCTGACCGGGGTCAACGGCAACTCCGTGATGCGGAAGGCCGGCTACGAGGCGATCTTCAGCGTCAAGCGATCCGACTTCGGGATGAGCTGGGGGGTCGAGAACGGCGCCCTCGGCGACCAGGTCGATCTCGTGGTCGGGCTCGAGGGCGACTGGTCCGCCTGACGGATTCACCACCACACCCCCGTTCCGGGAGTCCCGCATGCTGCAGATGGTCCTGATGTCCTTCCTCCTTCCCGCGCTCGCCGGTGCGGGGGTCCTGGCCCTCTGCTGGCTCGCGCCCCCGATCCGACGGCAGCGCTGGCTGGCGTCCAGCTGCTTCGGCATCGCCCTGGGCGGGGGACTCGCCCTGAGCTACCTCTCGGAGATCGGCGGTCCCAGCTTCCCCCCGCCCCGCAGCGAGGGCTGGATCATGCTCGCGGCGCTGGCCTCGATGCCCTTCGCGCTGCTGCTCGGATTCACCGACAAGCGGGAGTTCCCCTGGGTGGAGCTCACCGGGCTCTGCACCGGGGTGGTGGTCGGGCTGATGCCGGTGATCTCCGGCACCGAGACCCTGCCCGGCGTTCCCAAGCCGCTCTTCCCCGACATGGGCATCGTCTCCCACGCGATCCTCGCACTGGAGCTCGCCTTCGGGATCATCGTCGTCATCCGGCTGGCCCAGGTCCGCACCGGCGCCACCCTGCCCACCGCCTTCGCGATCTGCTTCACCGGGGCCTCCGCCTGTTCGATGGCGTCCGGCTGGATCTCCCTCTCGGTCATGTTCGGGGTGCTCGGGGCGATCTGCGGGGCCGCGATGCTGTTCGCCCGGTTCTCGGGGGGACCGAGCATCGGTCGCGGGGGTGCGGCGGTCGCCGCCGGGTTGCTGGTCTTCCTGTCCACCGCCTGCTGGTACAAGTCCTCCCCGCCCCCCGAGGTCACCTGGTGGGTGTGGATGCTGGTCGCGGGCGCGCCGTTGCTGCTGCTCCCGCTGGAGAATCGACTGGTCGAGCGCATGCCCGCCGTCGGCGCCTACTGGCTTCGGGTGGTGGTGGTCGCGGCACCGGTGGTCTGGGTGCTGGTCCGCGTGGCCCCCACGATCATCGGCGAGACCGGGAGCGGCACCGACGAGATGGACGAGATGATGAAGATGTACCAGTGAGCCCCGGGGCGGGTGCTCACCCCGCGGTCCCGTGGTCCCCGGCTCCCTCGCGGTCGGATGATTCGTCCGCGAGCGCCCCGTCCTCGTGTTCATCCTCGGGTTCGTCCTCGTCCTCGTCCGGCACCAGGATCGAGACCACCATCGAGCCCAGCAGGGTCCCGACCACGCCCTCCTCCGAGACCACGTGGTCCGCGCCCGCCATCTCGAAGATCTCCACGTACTTCCGGAACCGCACCCGGGCGCAGATGATGAGCTCCGGGGCGATCACCCTCGCGTGCTCGATGGTCGCGAGGGCGGTCTCCGGATCGGGGATGGTGACCACCAGCGCGCGCGCGGAGGCGAGGTCCGCGTGCTCGAGGTTCTCCCGCTGCGAGCAGTTCCCGATCATCGCGACGCTGCCCTGCTCGCGGGCGTTCTCCACCAGCCGCGGGTTCAGGTCGAGGACGAAGGTCTCGATCTGCGCGAGGTGCAGGGTCTTGGTGGTCTCCTCGCCCGCCGGTCCGTAGCCGCCGATCACCACGTGCCCGCTGCGCCGGCGGGGAACCTCCTCGGGATCCATCGAGTCCTTCAGCCGGAACCCGATCGAACGGAGTCCCGACTCCACCGCGATCCCGATGGGCTTCGAGTACACGATGAGCAGGGGGGTGAGCATCAGGCTGAGGACCGTCGCGGAGACGCCCATCTGGAACCCGTCGTACTGGAGCAGGTCCCGGGCGAGGGCGATGCTCAGGATCACGAAGGAGAACTCCCCGATCTGCGCGAGGCAGAGCCCCACCCGCACCCCGCGGCTGATCCGGCTCCCCATCAGCACCAGGATGCTCGCGATGATGAAGGTCTTGAGCAGGATCCCGGTGGCGGTGAAGAGGATCACCCACACCCAGTTGAAGTCGCTGAACACCCAGCCGAGGTCCGCGAGGAGTCCCACCGACGCGAAGAACAGGGTGAGGAACACCGCCTTCCAGGCCTGCACGTCCGCCCGGAGCTGGTGGGCGAATTCCGTGCGGGCCAGTCCGATCCCCGCCACGAACGCCCCGAGTTCCGCGGAGAGGCCCACCGCGTGGCTCGCCCAGGCGGCGGTCAGCGCGGAGCCCAGCGCGATGATGACCGGGAAGTCGCGGTTCCGGCGGAAGACCGTGGAACCCAGCATCTTCGGCAGCATCAGCACCGTGGCGAAGAGCAGGGTCCCGAGGGTCACCAGCAGGAAGATGTCGGTGGTCTGGCTGGCCTCCACCGCCTCCTCCGGCACCTCGTCGAGGCTCGAGGTGCCCAGCATGCTGATGATGATGATCATCGGCACCACCGCGAGGTCCTGCAGCAGCAGGACCGACAGGGCGTCGCGCCCGTGCGGGGCCTCCAGCTCGTGGCGGTCGCCCAGCACCCGCGCGGCCACCGCGGTGCTGCTCATGGTCACGCAGCAGGCCGCCGCGAAGACGGTGGGGAGCCCGAAGTTCCCGCCGGCGTTCAGCAGCCAGATCACCGGCATCACCAGCAGCACCGTGAAGACCACCTGGCAGATGCCCAGCACCCCGCCCCGGACCCCGAACAGCTTCAGCTTCCCGGGGGTGATCTCGAGCCCGATGGTGAACAGCAGCAGCGACACCCCGAGCTCCGCCATCACCGCGAACGCCTCGGGGTTCCGCTGCACCCCGACCAGCTCCAGCACGCTGGGCCCCACCAGCATCCCCGCGACGAGGTAGCCGACCACCGCGTTGATCTTGAAGCGTTCCAGGATCGCCGCGACCGAGATCGCGCTCACCAGCAGGAACAGGAATTCTCCCAGCAGTCTCCAGTCCATCGGGGCAGCCTACCCCACCAGCCCGGCGGCTGCGCGCGGCCCGGATCCGTTCAGTCGGCCTCGAGCACCCGGTCGATCATCCTCGCCCGGGCCAGCAGCGCCTCGTCACCGCCGACCCGACCCGACAGCTGGACCCCCATCGGGAGGCCGTCCGCGTTCCGTCCCGCGGGCAGCGAGACGGTGGGGACCCCGGCCGCGGTCCACGGTGCGTTGAGGGCGCCGTTGCCGGTCGAGTCCAGGCCGAGCGGCGCGGGGCCCGGCGCTCCGGGCGCGATCCACAGGTCGATGCCGCGCTCGTCCATCGCGGCCTCCAGGTCGCCGCGAAGTCGCCCGGGGTGTTCCCGGGCCTCGGCCAGGCGTCGCTCGTCCACCTCCCCGGCCCGGTCGAGGAGGGTCCGGGTGATCGCGTGGTAGCGTCGCTCGTGCTCCGCGCGCCAGCTGCGGTGGACCGCCTCCGCCTCGACCGCCATGAGGTCGAGGTGCCGCTCGAGCAGTGCGTCGAACCCGGAGAGCAGGTCGGTCCGCACCACCTCGAAGCCCATCGACTCCAGCAGGCTGAGCACCATCCCGAAGTGCGTCCGGCCCGAATCCTCCGCGTGCGCGAGGTAGTCCTCGCCGGGGACCCCGATCCTCGGTCGATCATCGACCTCCCCCGGCGCCCAGTCCCCGACCATGGTCGCCACCACCGCCTCCACCACCCCGAGGTCTCGACCCAGGCAGCCCACGTGGTCCAGGGTCGGTGCCAGCGCCACGGTGCCGGCGTCCGGGACCCGTCCCTTGCTCGGCTTCATCGCGTGGACCCCGCAGAAGGCCGCGGGTCGCATCAGGGAGCCGACGGTCTGGGTGCCCAGCGCCGCGTCGCACAGTCCCGCCGCGACCCCCGCCGCGGACCCGCTGCTCGAGCCCCCGGGGGTGTGGTCGGGATCGTGCGGGTTCCGGGTGGGACCCGGTGCGAGGTAGGCGAACTCGGTGGTCACGGTCTTGCCCACCACCAGCGCGCCGGCCTCCCGGAGGCGGCGCACGCACGGCGCCTCGGGTCCGGCGAACAGTTCCGGGGGAAGGGAGGTGCCGGCACGCGTCGGCAGGCCCTCGACGTTGATGATGTCCTTGACCCCGACGGCCAGGCCGAAGAGCGGGGGGCGCACCGAGTCCTCCGGGAACCGACGTTCGAGGTCGCGGGCCTCGCGCCGCAGTCGTTCGAATCGCCCCGGCTCCTCGACGAACGCGTGGACGAGTCCCTCGCGGGCCTCGAAGGCGGCCTCCACTCGCTGCAGCACGTCCTCGATCGATTGGTCCGGGGTCCGCTCGTGGTCCATGCCCCGATCGTAGCGACTCCGGGTGGCGGCGCAGCCTGATCGCGGGGCGGGGCGGTTGCCCCGGTGGATTCCCGGTACCATCGGTCCACCCACGGAGCCCGACCGGATGACACCAGCACAGAAGCGGGAACTACTCAAGGACTGGCCGCTGGTCTTCAGCTACCTGTCGCTGCTCGCGGTGCTGACCGTCGCCTCCGACCTCTTCGTGGACATCAGTTCCAACCTCGCGATCGGCCTGCTCTTCTCCTGGCTCTTCGTGGTGATCCTGCTGGCGGCCTTCAGCGTGGTCCACCACGCCGAATGCCTCGCCCAGAAGCTGGGGGAGCCCTACGGCACCCTCATCCTGACCCTCTCCGTGATCGGGCTGGAGGTGCTGATGATCGTCACGGTGATGATCACCAAGGACGAGAACCCGACCATGGCCCGGGACACCATGTACGGGGTCCTGATGATCGTGCTCAACGCGCTCTTCGGGATCGCGGTGGTGGTGGGCGCGCTGCGACACAAGATCCAGGCCTTCAACCTCGACAGCTCCGAGGCGTTCCTCGGCGGGATCATCGCGCTGGTCGGGCTGGGCCTGATCATGCCCGCCTTCGTCCCCGCCGACGGGCTCTTCGTGTTCGACGTCTACCTGATGGCCGGCTGCCTGGTCTTCTACGGCCTGTTCATCTGGGTGCAGACCAAGGAGCATCGCGGGTTCTTCGTCTACGACAACCCCGAGGACCCCTCCGACGAGCACGGCCATCCGGATTCCCCGTTCGGGGTGTGGTACCACGTGGCGCTGCTGGTGCTGACGCTGGTCCCGCTGGTGGTCCTCGCCAAGCAGCTCTCGGTGGTGCTGGCGGTGGGGGTCGAGACCATCGGCGCCCCGGAGGCCCTGGTGGGGCTGGTGGTGGCGATCCTGATCCTCGCCCCGGAGGGCCTCGCCGCGATCTCCGCCGCGCGGCACAACAACCTCCAGCGGGCGGTGAACATCTGCCTGGGGTCCGCGCTCGCGACCATCGGGCTCACCATCCCCTCGGTGCTCGTGATCTCCCTGATCATCAACCAGGACATCGTCCTCGGGCTGGATCCGATCGAGATCGTGCTCATCGTCCTCAGCATCCTGGTGCTGATGGTCAACCTCAAGCAGGGCCAGACCAACGTCTTCAAGGGGATCATCCACCTGCTCCTCTTCGCGAGCTACTGCGTCTTCATCTTCATCTGATCCATCCGATCGGTCGCCCGTCCGGCATCGGGCCAGGAGCCACCCATGACCCAGTTCGAGATCCTCGGCAGCACGGATCCCTTCCTCAAGGTCCACTTCTCGCAGGGGGAGTCGATCTTCGCCGAGGGGGGGGCGATGGCGGCGATGGACGACGTGATCGACCTCACCGGCAGGGCCCGGGGCGGCATGCTGAAGTCGATCGCGCGGGCGGCGGTCACCGGTGAGTCGTTCTTCATGCAGGAAGCGACCGCCGAGCGCGGTCCCGGTTCGATGCTCCTCGCCCCCGGCTACCCCGGGGAGGTGCGGGTGCTCGAGCTCGACTCCGATTCCTGGAGCCTCACCGACGGCGCGTTCCTCTGCGCGGACCACGACCTGGAGATCGCCACCCGTCGCAACAAGTCGATCAGCGCCTCGTTCTTCGGGGGGACCGGGGGGTTCTTCATCATGACCGTCTCGGGGACCGGGAAGCTCGCGGTCTCCGCCATCGGGGCGATCCAGGAGATGGCGGTCCCGCCCGACGGCGAGCTGGTCGTGGACAGCGGCCACGTGGTCGCCTGGCCGAGCACCCTGGAGATGAAGGCCTCCCTCACCACCAAGCAGGGCTCGGGACTCCTGGGGAAGGTGGTCGGTTCGGTGAAGACCGGGGAGGGCGTGGTGCTCCGCTTCCGCGGCAACGGGCGGGTGCTGGTCTCCTCGCGCGCCCAGCCCGCGTTCATCGGCTGGCTCTCGTCGCGGCTGCCCGGGAAGGGGTGATCCCGCCCCCCGGGCCTGCCCGGGATCGTGGACTCAGGCGGGGTGGTCCGACTTGCTGCCCACCGGCTCGATCCAGCCGCCGTAGGGCGCGATCAGTTCTTCCGCTTCCCTGGGTCCCATGGTGCCGGGTGCGTACTCGATCACCGGGCTGGGGTGCTCGAGGATCTTCGACAGCGCCATCCAGGTCCCCTCGATGATCTGCTGGGTCGCGAACCGGGTGGCGATCCCCTGCAGCGCGTCGCCGAGCAGCTGCTCGTAGGGAAGTTTCTCCTCCCCAAGGGCCTCCGTGAAATCCACGTTCAGAACCACGGGCTTGGAGGCCATCTGGGAGCTGGGGTCCAGGGCCTGGACCCGCATCTGCACCCCGTCTTCGCCGTGCCCGAACCGGAAGCGCAGTCGGTTCCGTTCCGGCTGGGGGCAGCCGGTCTCCTTGAACAGCGGCAGGGGGGGACGCTTGTAGACCACCACCGCCTCGGTCGCGGTGCAGGCGAGGTTCTTGCCGGTGCGGATGAAGAAGGGGACCCCCGCCCATCGCCAGGAGTCGATGAAGAGCTTGATCGCCACGAAGGTCTCGGTGGTCGAGCCCTCCGCCACCCCCTTCACGTCGTGGTACCCGGTGTACTGGCCGCGCACGCAGTCCGAGGGCTCCACCGGCCGCATGGACTCGAAGGCCTGCAGCTGCTGGGAGTGGATCGCCGCGGGGGTGGCCTTGGACGGGGGGTCCATCGAGAGCAGGCCGATGATCTGCATGATGTGGTTCTGGACCACGTCCTTCAGGGCCCCCACCCGGTCGTAGAAGGAGCCGCGGTCCGCGACGTCGAAGGACTCCGACATCGTGATCTGCACGCTCTCGATGTTCGCGCTGTTCCAGATCGGCTCGAACATGCGGTTGGAGAACCTCCACACCATGATGTCCTGGATCGCGTTCTTCCCGAGGTAGTGGTCGATGCGGTAGATCTGCCGCTCCTCGAGCATCTTGGACAGCTCGCCGTAGAGCTCGACCGCCGACTGGTAGTCGTGGCCGAAGGGCTTCTCGATCACCACCCGGGCGTTGCGGGTCACCCCGACCTCGTGCAGCCCCTTGACCGCGGTGAGGAAGAGGCTGGGGGGGATCTCCAGGTAGAAGAGCGGTCGCTTGGCGTCCCCGAGCTTCTCCTTGACCGCCGCGTAGGTCTCCGGCTTGGTGTAGTCGCCCTGCACGTAGGTCATCCCGGCCGCCATCTTCTCCCAGACCTTCTCGTCGACCTCCTGCCCGCAGTCCTTGATCGACTGCAGCGCGTGCGCCCGGAACTCGTCGTCCGACCAGTCGGTGAAGGCGACCCCGATGAAGGGGACGTCCAGGAGTCCCCGTTCCGCCAGGCGGTAGAGGGAGACGAAGGTCATCTTCTTGGCGAGGTCCCCCGACACCCCGAAGCTCACGAGCGCGTCGCTCGGCTCCGGTGCGAGCTCGTCCCCCACGGTGCCGTCCTGAGTGTTCTGCATGGTCGTCATCGACGTCTCCTGTTGGTCGTTGTTCCCGAGGTGCGGGTCGCGATCCTACCAGAATCACCGTGGGTGCAGGCCCCGTTCCGGAGCGCCGTGCGGGCCCCGCGGGGGAGTCGATCGCAGCTGCTACCATGCACGCAGCATGAGCGACAGGGCGACATTCAAGGTGTTCCTCATCCAGGTCCGGGCGGACAACGTCGCCTCCCTGCACGAGCGCGAGTGCATCATGGAGGTCGCCGGCCTCGGTCCCGACCAGGTCGACTTCGTCAACCTCGCCACCCAGCCCCTCGGTCCCGAGGAACGGTACGCGGACGCGGACCTGGTCATGATCGGCGGGTCCGCCTCCCATTCCGTGGTCAACGACGATCCCTTCACCGAGGAACTGGTCGCCACCGTCCGACGCATCGTCGACCGCCGGCAGCCGCTGCTCGGTTCCTGCTGGGGGCACCAGTTCATCGCCCGCGCCCTCGGGGGCGAGGTGGTCACCGACGTGGCCCGCGCGGAGGTCGGCCTCGTGGAGGTGCAGGCCACCCCGGCCGGTCGCGCGGACCCGGTCTTCGGCGCACTGCCCGAACGCTACCCCGTGCTCATGGGCCACCACGACCACGTGGTCCGGCTTCCCGCCGGCTGCCAGGAGCTCGCCTTCTCCGGGACCTGCCGCAACCAGGCCTTCACCCTCGAGGGACACCCGGTCTACGGGACCCAGTTCCACTGCGAGCTGCTCCCCGAGCAGCTGGTGGCACGACTCACCATGTTCCGCCAGTACATGCCCGACGACGACGAGTTCGAGGCGCTCAAGGCCGCGATGCGTCCCACCCCGGACGCCGGGCGGATCATGGGCCGACTCATCGACCTGATCAGGGACGCCTGACGCCGCCGACCCCCGGCCGAGGCCGGAGAGGAGCCGCATGCCCGACGAACCGAACCCAGACCCCTCCGGCGACTCCCGACGGCGCGCCTACCTGAAGGGACTCCTGCGGGACCTCGACGCCCTGGAGCGCATGCTCGAGGGCGGGGTGCTCGAGTCCGGGGTCCGCCGCATCGGGGCCGAGCAGGAGGTCGCGATCGTGGACCGGTCGGGCGGTCCCTTCCCCATCGCCGACGAACTGCTTCGTTCCCTGCCCCCGGGGCCCTTCACCAACGAGCTGGGCCGATTCAACCTGGAGGTGAACTTCAACCCCATCGCGGTGGGCGCCCACGCCCTGCGCGACCTGGAGCAGCAGGTCCACGCGCACCTCGGCCAGCTCCGGGCGGTGGCGCGGCAGCACGACGCGATGATCCTGCTGGTGGGGATCATGCCCTCGCTCTCCCGCGACGACCTCGTGATCGGGAACCTCACCGACAAGCCCCGGTACCACGAACTCAACGACGCGCTCAGCCGCCTGCGCGGCGGCCCCTACGAACTGAACATCGACGGCATCGACGAACTCTCCATCACCCACGACAACATCATGCTGGAGGCCTGCAACACCAGCTTCCAGGTCCACTTCCAGGTCGATCCCGAGCACTTCGCCCGCTGGTACAACATCGCCCAGCTGGCCAGCGCCCCGGTGCTCGCCGCCTCCACCAACTCCCCGGTCCTCCTCAACCGTCGCCTGTGGAGCGAGACCCGGATCGCGCTCTTCCAGCAGTCGATCGACACCCGGACCGCCGAGACCTCGGGTCGCCGGATGCCCCCCCGGGTGTCCTTCGGCACCGACTGGGTGAAGGACAACATCCTCGAGATCTTCCGGGAGGACATCGCCCGCTTCAAGCCGCTCTTCTACGACATCCCCGAGGAGGACTCCCTCGCGGTGCTGCGCGACGGGGGGGTGCCCTCGCTGGACGCGCTGCGTCGCTTCAACGGGACCGTCTACCGGTGGAACCGACCCTGCTACGGGGTGCTCGACGGACGGCCGCACCTGCGGATCGAGAACCGGATGCTTCCCGCGGGCCCCACCCCGATCGACGAGGTCGCCAACACCGCCCTCTGGCTCGGGCTCCTCCGGGAACTGAACGACACCGTGGGGGACGTGGCCTCCCTGCTGCCCTTCGACCGGGTCGCGCAGGGCTTCTTCGCCGCGGCGCGGCACGGGCTCCACGCGCAGATCCACTGGATCGACGGCGAGCTCCACCCCGCGCGCGAGCTGATCCTCGACCGGATCCTGCCGATGTCGGCCCGGGGCCTCGCCGCCGGCGGGATCGACGCCTCGGACATCGAGCGCTACCTCGGGGTGATCGAGGAGCGCGTCCGGTCCGGGCGCACCGGGTCCGCGTGGATCATCGACTCGATCGCCGCCGCGGGGAGCGGGCACCCCTCCGGGCAGCTCTACTCCCGGATCTCCGAGGGCATCGCGGAGCGCCAGCTCCACAACGCGCCGGTGCACACCTGGCGGACCCTCTCGGCCCACGAGTTCGAGGGGGACCAGCGACACGTCTCCCGGGTCTCGCAGTTCATGGCCACCGAGCTCTTCACCGTCCACGAGGACGACGTCATCGACCTGGTGACGAACCTCATGGACTGGAAGCACCTCCGCCAGATCCCGGTCGAGAACGACGCGCACGAGCTGGTCGGGCTCGTCACCTATCGCCACCTCCTCCGGCACCTCCGACGGCTGGGGGTCGCCACCGAGGAGTCCGCCTCGGAGTCGGTGCCGGTCGCCTCGATCATGGAGCGGAACGTGATCTCCATCGCCAGCGACGCGAGCTCGCTGGAGGCCTACCAGCTCATGCGGGAGCGGGGGATCAGCTGCCTTCCGGTGATCGAGAACGGCAAGCTGGTGGGGATGGTCACCGACGAGGACTTCATCCGCATCAGCGACGGCCGGATCCGCGACTTCCTCGACTCCTGAGCGGGTCCCCCGGCACTCATCCCGACCGGGTCGATTCGTCGCGTTCCCAGTGGTCCAGCCGGCCCGCGCGGAACTGCCGCGCGGCGCGCCGTCGCGTGAGCCACCTGATCAGGGAGTACGCGAGGGTCGGGACCGGGGCCCTCAGCAGGTTGGCCAGCTGGCCGGCGGCGGTGGTCCCCCCGCCCGCCGGCTCCCGCGGGGTGAAGCCGCGCTCCCGGAGCTCCAGCGCCCCGAGCCGGCTCCGGGTCGCGATCGCCACCAGTCCCCCGAGCGTGCGTGGTGCGTTGATCTCGAAGCTGCAGTCCGGGAGGGTCCGGCGCTCGTCGAGGTCGAAGAGCCCGTGCACGAACCCGTCGTCGGAGATCACCGGGGGGAACGCCTCGAAGCGACCGCGGCCCGCCTCCGACAACGCGTAGAAGCCCGAGCCGATCATCCGCCCCCCCGTGAAGTAGGGGGTCCGGCTCCAGCCCCGGTAGAACGAACGCACCAGGAACCCGGAGTCCGCGGTGTGGAAGCGGGGGGTCGGCGCCACCGCGAGCAGGCCGCCCGCGAGCGCCTCGTGGCAGCGCAGCAGGCAGTCGGGGGAGATCCGCACGTCCGCGTCGAGGTACACCCGCGGGAAGAGCGTGCATTCGGCGTCGCCGGCGTTGAGCGCCCGGTGCTTCGAACCCTCCGCGAGCTCGACCACCCGGACCGGGTCCCCGAACTCCCGGGCGAGCTCCGCGGTCGCGTCCCGGCATCCGTTGGCGACCACCACCACCTCCAGCCGGTCCAGGCCCCGTTGCCCGACCACCGACTCCAGGCACCGCGCGATCATCGCCGCTTCGTCGAAGGCCGGGATCACCACGCTGAGCTGCTTCATGCGAACGCCTTCCCCGGCGGGCGCACGCCCGGACCGGTCCCTAGTGATATCGAAGGTTGCCCGTCCACCGCTCCAATTCGACCCCGGGATCGGGGGCCAGCGTCCACCGAGCCGCGATTGTCGGGGAAGCCGGGGGTCGCCTCCGGGAAACGACCCCTCGATTGGTACCATGGACGCATGATCCCGGTCCCGGCTCGACTGCTCGTGGGAGGCCTGCTGATCACCGCCACCCTCGGTGCGGGGGGTGGTCCCGACGTCGATCCGGAGCCCGCCCCCGAACGACCCGCGGGGGCGCCGGACGCCCTTCGCTACGGCCGGGACATCCGGCCGATCCTCTCCGACCGGTGCTTCCTCTGCCACGGGCCGGATCGCGAGACCCAGCGCGCGGGGCTGCGGCTCGACACCCGGGCCGAGGCGGTCGCGGATCGCGACGGGTTCGCGGCGATCGTCCCCGGGGATCCCGAGGCCTCGCTGCTCTACCAGCGGATCACCTCCACCGACCCCGACGACCAGATGCCGCCGCCCGAGAGCGGCAAGCATTCGCTGACCCCGGACCAGGTCCGCCTGGTCCGTACCTGGATCGAGCAGGGTGCGGTCTACGAATCGCACTGGGCGTTCGAGGCCCCGGTCCGTCCCCGGACCCCGGAGGTCTCGGATCCCGAGTGGTGCACCAACGACATCGACGCGTTCCTGCTGGCGGGCATGGACGACGCCGGCCTCCGCCCGAACCCGCCGGCCGCGCCGGACACCCTGGTGCGCCGCGTCTACCTCGACCTGACCGGGCTGCCACCCACCCCCGCGGAGCGCGCGGCGTTCCTCGCCGATCCCTCCGACGCCGCCTACCGCCGGCTGGTGGACCGGCTGCTCACCGAGGAGCCCTACCGGACCCGCCATGCGGAGCGGATGGCGACCCCGTGGATGGACCAGGCACGCTTCGCCGACACCTCCGGGATCCACATGGACGCGGGGCGTTCGATCTGGCTGTGGCGGGACTGGGTGCTCGAGGCCTACCGCGCCAACAAGCCCTACGACGAGTTCGTGGTCGAGCAGCTGGCGGGGGACCTGATGCCCGAGCCCACCGTCGAGCAGCGGATCGCCAGCGGGTTCAACCGCAACCACGTCACCACCGACGAGGGCGGGGCGATCGACGCCGAGTACCTCCTGGAATACGCGGTGGACCGGGTGCACACCACCAGCACCGTGTTCCTCGGGCTCAGCGTGGGGTGCGCGCGCTGCCACGACCACAAGTTCGACCCGGTCTCGATCGAGGAGTTCTACTCCCTGCTGGCCTTCTTCAACAACAACGAGGAGCCCGGGCTCTACTCCCAGGTCCCCGACCCCACCCGGGCCCTGGAGCCGGAGCTGGTGGTCCCGGACCCCGCGACGCGCGCGACCCTCGAACGGCTCGACGGCCGCCTCACCTCCCTCGAGACCGAGCGGTCCAACCCCTCCCCCGAGGAGCTGCGACAGGTGGAGGACTACCTCGCCGGCCTCCGGGCCGACCGTTCCTGGAGCTGGTACCTTCCCGAGCCGACTTCCGCGACCAGCCGGGAGGGCACGGTGCTCGAGGTGCAGCCCGATCGATCGGTGCTCGCCACCGGGGAGGTCCCCGCCTTCGACGAGCACGTCCTGGTCTACGCCACCGACGAGGTCGGCCTGCGCACCGTGCTGCTCGAGGCGCTGGCGGATCTCTCCCTCCCCAACGGACGGGTGGGTCGTGCGGGCAACGGCAACGCGGTGCTGGGTTCGATCAGCGTGGAGGTGGTCTCCCGCCTCGACCCCGAACGTCGCACCACCCTCGACTGGAGCTGGGCGTGGGCGGACGTCGAGCAGCCCGAGGACGACTTCCGGGTGACCAACGCCCTTCGTCCCGACAACCAGCGGGTCTGGGCGGTGGACGCGCACCGACAGGGGGGTGACCGCAACGCGGTGTTCGTCGCCACCGAGCCCTTCGGCTACGAAGGTGGCAGCGAGGTGATCGTCCGACTCGCCTACCAGTCGCCCTACCCCCAGCACGAGTTCGGCCGGACCCGGGTCCGACTGGGCCACGTCTCCGAGGACGCGCTCGCGCGACTCCCCGCCGCCACCACCAACTGGTACATCGCCGGTCCGTTCCCCACCGACGACGGGCCCACCGCCTACGACACCCGCTTCGGACCCGAGGACCCCGGTCCCCTCGACTTCACGCGGAGCTTCGGCGACCAGCCCCTCCAGTCCTGGCGCCACGCGCCCCTGGTCCTCGAGGCCACCCCGGTCGGCCTCGCGCAGGTGGTGGGTGCGGAGTACCTCGCGCGCGAGGTCTACGCGCCGACCGCACGGACCCTGGACCTCAGCCTGGGCAGCGACGACGGCCTGCAGGTCTACCGCAACGGCGAGCTGGTCCACGAGCACCGGATCGACCGCGGGGTCGCCCCCGACCAGGACTCGGTCCGGGTCGAGCTGGTCCCCGGGCGCAACACCCTGGTCTTCAAGGTCGTGAACACCGCGGTGGGCGCGGGCTTCTACCATCGCGAGCTGGCGTCCGAGGACCACCAGCCGGCGGAGGCGATCGCGATCCTCCTGCCTCCCGACACCGTCGGGGACGGGGTCCGCGACCGGGCGCGCGACGCGGTCCGGCGCCAGGTCTCCCCGCGCTACCGGGCGCTGAGCGGGGAGCTCGAGTCCACCCGCACCCGGCGTGCGGAGGTGGCCGCCTCGGTGCCGCGGACCATGGTCATGCAGGAGCGGGCCACCCCGCGCGAGACCCACGTGATGATGCGCGGCCAGTACGACGCCCCGGACCTGGATCGTCCCGTCTCCCGGGGGATCCCCGCGGTGCTCGGTGCGGTGCGGGGCGGCCCCGACCAGCGGGTCGACCGGCTGGACCTCGCGGAATGGCTGGTCGGCGAGGAGAACCCGCTCACCGCGCGGGTGACCGTCAACCGCTACTGGGCGCTCTTCTTCGGTCGCGGCATCGTCGAGACCACCGGCGACTTCGGCCTGCAGGGGGCGTGGCCCTCGCACCCCGGGCTGCTGGACTGGCTGGCGGTGGAGTTCCGCGAGAACGGCTGGGACGTCCGCGAGCTGCTGCGGACCATCGTCACCAGCTCCGCCTACCGGCAGTCCTCCCGTCGCACCCCCGAGGCCCGGGCGATCGACGAACGCAACGTGCTGCTCGGCGCGTTCCCCCGCCAGCGCCTCTCCGCGGAGCAGATCCGCGACCAGGCGCTGCACGCCTCCGGGCTGCTGGTGGAACGCCTCGGCGGGCCCAGCGTGAAGCCCTACCAGCCCGAGGGACTCTGGCAGGAGGTCGCGATGCCGCAGTCCAACACCCGGACCTTCGAGCGTTCCGACGGCGAGGGACTCTGGCGACGCAGCCTCTACACCTACTGGAAGCGAGCGGCCCCGCCGCCCTCGATGCTGACCTTCGACGCCCCGACCCGCGAGTACTGCGTCACCGAACGGGGCAGCACCAACACCCCGCTGCAGGCCCTGGTCC
Source organism: Phycisphaerae bacterium (assembly GCA_002862305.1). Lineage (GTDB taxonomy): Bacteria > Planctomycetota > Phycisphaerae > Phycisphaerales > SM1A02 > UBA8087. The sequence goes on from PKCS01000064.1 coordinate 49,654, forward strand.
TCTGGAACGACGAGCAGTTCGTGGAGGCGGCCCGGGTCCTCGCGCAGCGGGCGATCGTGGAGGCCGGGGACGATCGCGGCACCATCCGCCGACTGGCCCTGCACTCGACCGGCGGGGAACTCTCGGAGGACACCATCCTGCGCATGCTGGAAGCGGTCGCGGCCTACCGGGCTCGCTACCGTGCCGCCCCCGAGGACGCCCGCGCCCTGCTTTCGGTGGGCGAGGCGCCGCTTCCCGACGGACACGACCCCCCCGAACTCGCGAGCTGGACGATGATCGCCAACGCGCTGCTCTCGAGCGACGCGGCGATCGTGAAGGACTGACAGGCGGACACCATGGACCCATCACGACCGATCAAGGAACACTGCCACGATCCCCTCGAGGAGTACCTGCGCAACATGACCCGCCGGCGGTTCTTCGGGACCATGGCGAACACCATGGGCGCGGGCCTCGGCTCCCTGGCCCTGGGCTCGATGCTCAACGCCGACGGCGTCGCCACCGGACCCACCATCCAGGCCGGCTCCCCGGAGGAGATCCTCGCCAACCTCCCGCACTACGCCCCCCGGGCGAAGCGGGTGATCTACATGCACATGGAGGGGGCCCCCAGCCAGCTGGACCTCTACGACTACAAGCCGGGCCTGCACGACCGCTTCGACGAGGACCTCCCGGACTCGATCCGGGGCTCCCAGCGGATCACCACCATGACCAGCGGGCAGGACCGCTTCCCGGTCGCCCCCTCGATGTTCAAGTTCCGTCGCCACGAGAACAACGAGGACGGGCTGATGCTCTCCGAGCTCCTGCCCCACACCGGGTCGATCGCGAAGGACATCTGCGTGATCCGTTCCATGCACACCTCCGCGATCAACCACGAGCCCGGGATCACCTTCTTCCAGACCGGCACCGAGCAGCCCGGTCGCCCCTGCTTCGGGTCCTGGGCCAGCTACGGGCTGGGCAGCATGAACCGCGACCTCCCGACGTTCGTGGTGATGATCACCCAGGGCAAGGGCAACATGCAGGCGCTCGCCGCGCGCTTCTGGGGCAGCGGCTTCCTCTCCAGCGAGCACCAGGGCTGCAAGCTCCGCGCCGGGGCCGACTCGGTCCTCTACCTGCGCGACCCCGACGGGGTCTCGCGCGAGGACCGGCGCCGGATGCTGGACCTGGTCGCGCGGCTCAACGAGGAGGAGTTCCGCCACAGCCTCGACCCCGAGGTCACCGCCCGGGTGGCGCAGTACGAGATGGCCTACCGGATGCAGATGTCGGTCCCCGAGCTGACCGACTTCTCCACCGAACGCCCCGAGACCCTCGAGCTCTACGGTCCCGACGTGACCACGCCGGGGTCCTTCGCCGCCAACTGCCTGCTGGCCCGGCGACTGGCCGAGCGCGGGGTCCGCTTCGTGCAGCTGTTCATGCGCGGGTGGGACCAGCACGGCAACCTCCCGACCGAGATCCGCGCGCAGTGCAAGGCGGTCGACCAGCCGCAGGCCGCGCTGGTCAAGGACCTCAAGCAGCGCGGGCTGCTCGAGGACACCCTGGTCCTCTGGGCGGGCGAGTTCGGCCGCACCGTCTACAGCCAGGGCGCCCTCGCCCGGACCAACTACGGCCGCGACCACCATCCCCGTTGCTTCTCGATCTGGCTCGCCGGGGGCGGGATCAAGCCGGGGATCAGCTACGGGCGCACCGACGACTATTCCTACAACATCGTCGAGAACCCGGTGGAGGTGCACGACCTGCACGCCACCATGCTGCACCTGCTGGGCGTCGACCACCGTCGGCTGACCTTCCGCCAGCAGGGGCGCGACTACCGCCTCACCGACGTGCACGGACGCCTGGTCGACCCGATCATCGCCTGAGGCTCAGGGGAGTTCGGTGACCACCGACTCCAGCGGCGGCCGTTCGACCTCGGGGGTCTCCCGCGCGTAGCCCGCCCAGACGAACCCGATGATCTCGTGCTCGCCGGGGTCCACCCCGCAGATCCGGTAGGTCCCGGGATCCCTGGTCAGGGCCCCGCTCGACCACTTCGATCCCACCCCGTCCGCCGCGAGGGAGAGCATGAGGTTCTGGATCGCGCAGGAGCAGGCGGCGTAGTCCTCCTTGGCCCGGAACGGATCCGGGCACGCGACCTGGCAGGCCACCACCAGTCGGTCGGGCTGCATCAGCTTCGCCCGGGCGGACCCGGCGGCCTCCGGGGAGAGCGGGGTCCGCCGGCGCTTGAGCTCCACCCCGAGGTCCGCGAGCCGTTCGCGGGTCTCGCTCCCGACCAGGATGAACCGCCAGGGGAACGTCAGCCGGTGGCAGGGGGCGTGGTGCGCGGCGTGGAGCCCGCGTTCGAGCACGTCCTCCGGGACCCGGCGGTCGGTGTAGCGGTGGATCGTCCTTCGCTCGGTCAGGGTCTGGTGCGTGTTCACGGATGGCCTCGCTGCTTCGGTGGAGGCCCCATTCTACCCGCCCCCTCCGGGGTGGGATCGGTCCCACCGACCGGGCTCATCCGGGTTCGTCGCAGGATCCCCAGTCGGCCAGCAGCTCCGCGAGGTCGCCGCCCCCGATCGATCCGTCGCCGTCGAGGTCGAGCGCGGCGTTCGCCTCGTCCCAGGACGAGATCAGCAGCGAGAGGTCGCCGCCGTCGACCAGTCGATTCCCGTCGAGGTCCGCGGGGCACGGCGGGCGTTCCCCGCGACGGTGCTCGAGCAGCCACGCCACCAGTTCCCGCCGGAAGTTGCCGTTGAACGACGGGCCGTGGTTGCCGCCGTTGATCGTCCAGAGTTCCGCGGAGCCCCCGGTCTCGCAGTCCTGGTCGATCCGGAGCACGTCGGTCTCCGCCCCGGCGAGGTTGCCCACCAGGTCCAGGGTCCCGGCGGGTTGCTCGAGGTCCGCGCACTGGCCGTAGTCCGCCCAGGTCCGCACCGTGCGCAGCGCCCCGGGGATGCAGATGAAGCCGAAGCAGCTGTCCCCGTACTGGACGACGTCGTCCTGGGTCCCGTGGACCTGCAGGACGTGCACCGGCTGGTCCGGGGTGCAGGAGGAGGGGTAGTAGTAGGTGGCGCCGGCGAGGCTCGCCACCGAGGCCACCAGGTCCGCGTGGTCGCAGGCCATGCGGTAGGACATGAATCCCCCGTTGGAGTGCCCGGTCACGTGGATGCTGTCGAGGTCCACCGGTTGCTCGGCGATGATGGTCTCGATGAGCCCGCGCAGGTAGCCGGAGTCGTCCACCCCGAACCCGCAGCAGACGTCGGTCGCGTTCCAGAACCGGTCCCCCGAGAAGTTCTGGGTGCCTTCCGGGACGCAGAGCATGAACTGCTGGCCGTCCACCTGGCTGCGCAGGTTGAAGTAGTTCTCGTGCTCGGTCCCGTTCCCGGTGTACCCGTGCAGCGAGACCACCAGGGGCAGGCTGGTGCCCGGCTCGATGGTCGAGGGCACGTAGAGCGGCACGTTGCCGCGGCTGGTCGGGACCTGCAGGGTGTCGAAGGCGACGGCGGGGAGGGTGGCGTGTCCGAGGGCGACGCCCCCGATCAGGGATCCGACGAAGAAGTTGAGGTGCATGGATGGTCCTCTCTGCCGCGTGACGTGGCCGCCCCGGTTGCTCGAATTGTCGTTCGGGCCGGATCAGCTCCGGCCTCCTCGACCCTATGCGGGTTTCCCCCGGATGCAACCCGTACTCTGGCAAATGGTCGGTCGTTCGCAAACCGCATCGGGTTTTTCACCCCCGGCGCGCCTTCCCAGGTCCCCGGGTCGCTACAGGCCCCCCGGCGGCCCTCCGCGCGACCGGAACCGCCCACGCATCCCGTCGGCTGGTGTAGGCTGGCGTTCCAGGAGGTCGATCGATGGAACCCGGAACCCGAATCCAGAACTACACCATCCTCGGCGAGGCGGGTCGCGGCGGCATGGGGATCGTCTACCACGCCCGCGACGAGTCGCTCGACCGGGCCGTCGCGATCAAGGTGCTGCCGGAGATCGTCGCCTGCAACCCGGAACGCCTCGCCCGCTTCCAGCGGGAGGCGAAGCTGCTGGCCTCCCTGAACCACCCCAACATCGCCGCGATCTACGAGCTCCTCGAGGAGGCCAAGCAGGCCTACGTGGTGATGGAGTACGTCGACGGCGAATCGCTCTCCGACCGGACCGGTCGGGGGCCCACGCCGTGGCGCGAGGCGGTCCCGATCGCGATCCAGGTCGCGACCGCGATCGAATACGCCCACGGCAAGGGGGTCATCCATCGCGACCTCAAGCCCGCCAACGTGAAGTTCGACGGCGAGGGCGACGTCAAGGTGCTCGACTTCGGGCTCGCCAAGGCGATGACCGAGGACGCCCCGGAGGCCGCGCTCTCCGGCTCCTCCCCGGACATGCAGACGATCACCCAGCTGAGCGATCCCAGCAACCAGACCGGGTCCACCACCCCGGGGGTGCTGATCGGGACCATCGGCTACGCCTCCCCCGAACAGGCCCGCGGGCGCGGCGTGGACAAGCGGACCGACATCTTCTCCTTCGGGTGCCTGCTCTTCGAGCTGCTGGCCGGCGGGCCGCCGTTCCCCGCGGAGACCGCGGTCGACGCGATCGGGAAGACCCTGCACAAGGAACCGGAGTGGGGGGACCTTCCCCCGGACCTTCCCCCGCGGCTGGTGCTGCTGCTTCGCCGCTGCCTCGCCAAGGACCGCAGGGATCGCCTCTGCGACATCGGGGACGCCCGGCTGGAGCTCGCGCAGCTCGAGGACCACGCCGACCTGCAGCCTGCCTCCAGCACCACCCCGGCCCCCGCGAACCGCCTCTGGCCCGCGATCGCGCTGGTCGGGTTCCTCGCCGCGGTCGCGTTCGCGGTCCTCTACGTCCTCGACCCGGGGGGCGCCGGCGGGCCCGGGTCCGGGAGTGCCTCCGTCGACGGGGTGCGTCCGGTGCTCAATCGTTCGATCACCTTCGACGCCGGGGTGACCCCCAGGGTCTTCACCTGCAACCCCGACAGCGGCCGGCTCTTCATGGTGACCTCCGTCGAGGAGCCCGGCGAGGCCGCCGGGGACCCGGACGTCACCCGGTACCAGCTCTGCGTGCGCGACCCGGATTCCCCCGAACTCAAGGTGCTCCACGTCTTCACCGGGTTCTCCGGCTACGCGTTCGCCCCCGACGGCGAGTCCTTCGTCCTCAACTACAGCGGCATGCTCTTCAAGGGCCGGGTGGATTCCGACATCGAACCGGTGGAGCTGGCGCGGATCCCCCGTGCGACCAACTTCTCCGGCGCGAATGGCATCTTCCCCGCCCGGCGCGGGATCGTCTGGTTCGACGAGGACACCCTGGTGCTCGAGACCAACGACGAGTCCGGGGAGCCCCGGCTGACCCTGGTCGATGCGCGGACCGGCGAGGTCCAGCGGCAGGTCCCCCTCGTGCTGGACGGCAAGACCCTCCGCCGCGACGGCCTCATCGGTCGCTTCGACGACGAGCACGTCCTGATGTACGTCTCGATCTACGACGACCAGGGCTTCAGCGTGAACCTCGCCACCGTCTCCCTCGACACCGGTCGGCTGGAGCTGCTGCTCGAACGCGCGGGGGACGCCCAGGTCCACGACGATCGATACCTCTTCTTCACCCGGGGGGACACCGCCTACGTCGCGGGCTACGACCCCGCGACCCGCCGATTGCTCGATGCGGGGACCCCGGTCCAGGACGGGCTCTTCTGCCAGTACGGGACCCACTCGGCGTTCGAGCTCGACGACGCGGGGACCCTGCTGTACTTCCCCGGCGGGGTCCAGGCCGCGGAGCGGCGGCTGATGGTCAACGACGGCCGCGGTCTCGCGCCCACCAGCCTCGCCGACGCACCCTTCGACAACGCGCTCGCGGTCTCGGGGGACGGGTCGCGCCTCTGCGTGACCCGGTCGCGCGGCGACGGGCTCTGGGAGGTCTGGGGCGGCACCTTCGACCCGCCGCGACTGCGCCGACTGGTCTCCGCCAACGACGCCGACTTCTGCTTCCCCCTGCTGAGCTACGACGGCACCCTGCTGCGGAGCGTGCGGATCGCCAGCAACCCCGACGGGGTCCGCAACACGGTGATGGTCGGCCCGTTCGACGGGTCCCGGCCGGCGCGGCAGGTCTGGGATCCGCAGGAACAGGGTCCGGTGATCTTCACCTGCTTCCATCCCGACAACACCCAGCTGATCGGCCACGCCCCCAACCGGGAGTTCAACAACGGCACCCAGAAGCTGGTGCAGCTCGACCTCGAGACCGGTGAACTGACCGACCTCCTCGCGCGGGTGGGAGGTTCGAGCTTCGGCGTGTACTCCCCGGACAGTTCGCTGGTCGCGTTCCTGACCTTCGAGACCGGTTCCCCGGAACTGCACCTCTTCGAACCCGCCACCGGGGAGATTCGCCTGGTGTCCACGACGCCCGCCCGCTCCTACCACTGGATCGACGACGAGGAACTGGGTCGCCAGCTGATGTTCTGGGATACCGGGTCGAACCTCTGGCGGGTCCCGATCCCCGAGGAGCCGGATGGTTCCTTCTCGATCGGCACCCCGGTCGAGCAGCCCCCTCAGGACATCCCCGAGATCGCCTTCACCACGGACCTCGGCGGCAACGTGTACTCGATCGAGGCGAGCGTGACCGACGGTCCCCCCGGCCACCTGGTGGTCGTCGAGCACTGGGCGGACTCGGTGACGGACCCCGATCCGGGTCCCTGATCCGCCCTCGCGCCGGGACCGGATGGTCGATCGGCCCTCGTCAGGACTGGACGTTCCTGAGCACCTGCGCCAGCATCTCGCGGTACCGCGCGACCTCCTCCGCCTCCAGGGTGATCCCGAGGTCGCCGAGGATCGACTCGAGGTCCTGGATCAGCAGGTGCAGCACCGATCCCATCAGCACCCGGCAGCCGATGGCGATCTCCCGGAGCGGTCCCACCATCGTCTCCCCGTCGGCCTCCGGGGCCGACACCGCCAGCGCGAAGGCGTGGAACCCGTCCCGGGTCAGCGCGGCCAGCTCGATGAGCTGCTCGTCCTCGCCGCGGTCCATGCGATCGCAGAACGCCGCGGCGTAGGCCCGGCCCCGGTCGACCGGCAGGGCGGTCTCCTGCGCGAGGGCCTGGGCGATGAGCTCGCGTCGGAAGTCCTCGCGCCCGCCCTGGAAGGACCGGTGCAGGTTGTCGGCCATGGTCGCCACCCCCGCGTGCATCAGTTCGAGCAGTCGGGGGTGGGGGATCGCGGTGCCGAAGAGCACCAGCGGCAGGGGGTCGGGGTGCACCGGATCGGTGCGGTTGCAGGTCACCAGCATCACGGTGTTCAGCCAGTTCAGCATGTCGGTGAACCGCCGGCGGTCCGATTCGTCGAACCGTTCCGGGAGGTCCACCAGCCGGACGTGGTCGCGGCCGGGTGGCGGTCCGGGGTCCGGGCTGGGCTGGTCGGTCATGCGATCCCCGTCGAGGTGGGTCGAGCTAAGTCGAATTGGGTCGAGGTGTGTCGAGGTGGGTCGAGGTACGTAGTCCGCGGCGTCGGTGACGTCGCTGCCTCGAACCTTACCGGCCCGCGTCCCTGCGTGCACCGCGTGCCTGGCGTGCACGGCGTGCACGTCGAGTCTGGCCGGGAGCGGGCCGGTCGAGTAGGGTCTGGCGATGCCTCGAGACGACCCCGCCAGCCCGTCGCCGGTCGATCCGCACCCGGGCGGGTCGGTGCTCCGCGGCGCCTCCCTCCTGTGGAACCTCCTCCAGACCCTCGCCGCCTGCGGCCTGGTGCTGGGGATCCTCCTGGTCTGGATCCAGGGCTGGTCGGGCAGCCTCGACATCGACGACTCGGGGTACGTCTCCGGGTTCCTGCTGTTGCTGATGTTCGCGCTGCTGCTGGTGATCGGCCCCACCGCGCTCTGGCACGCCCAGACCCTCCGCCACCGCGGCACCAGGCCCGCCGGGCTGGTCCGCGGGCTGTTCGTCGCCAACGCGGTCTGCACCGCGTTCGTCTACCTGGTGCTGGGGCTGATCGTACTCCGCCTGATCGTCCGCTGAGTGGGCCGGGTGTGCGGGTGCGTCGGGTGTACGAGGTGCGTTCAGTCCCGCTTGGCGGCGGGCGACCCGGTGGCCTTCATGACCTCCGCCATGCGGTTGCCCCGCTTGACCGAGATCGCGCCGTCCGCGGCGGGGGCGATGGTGACGGTGTTGTTCGGGTTGAAGGGATCGGTGAGGACCATCGATCCGTCGGCCTCGACCGGTCCCTGCAGGTAGGTGGGGCTGGTGCCCTGGTTGACCACGAACATCTGGACCATCTTGATCTGCGGGTTCCATGCGAGGAACTGCAGGCCGCCGGGATCCTGGGCGACGAGGTAGCGCCCGTTGCCCGCGGTGCGGGCGCGGATCCGGCCGCCGCGGGGGGTGGTGTAGTCACCGGCGAGCGAGAGCAGCGCGCGTTCCTCCGGGGAGGCGCCGGCGGGTGCCGCCGTCGTTTCGGCGGAGAGGATCGACTCCAGGAGGTCCCCCGCGGGCTTCGTCCCGAAGGTGGTGGTGAGGTCCATGAAGACCGCCTGGGCGGGGGGGACGCGGACCTTCGACGTGGCGTCGGTGTCGGTGAAGACGGTCTCCGCGGTGACCTGGGTCATCGGATCGGTGAGCGTGAGGGTCCGCGGCCCGGTGAGGGTGCCGGCGAAGTACTGGATCCCCACCGGATCGGCCGCCATGCTCAGCAGGTAGTACTGCCGGGTGTCGGTCCGGTAGCCCATGTAGTCGAGCGACGTCTCGTCACCCGCGCGGATGATCGACAGCACGCCCGCGCCGTCGAGGACCGGCTGGCTGGCGCTGGTGCCCTGGACGGCGATGCCCCCGCCGGGCTGGCCGATCGCGGCGAGGTTCACCGTTCCCTTGAAGCTGCTGGTGGTGGCCCCGGGCTTGGTGGAGATCGAGTCGAGCTTGGCCATCGCGGCCGCGGCGGGGGAGCTCGGCCCATCCTGCGGGGCCGCGGCGAGTCCCGGGGCGACGGCCCCGAACAACGTGGTGGCGGTCAGGGCGAGGACGGCGGTGGTGAGGGGACGGTTGGTCATGGGGGGGCTCCGGGAAGGCGTGAACGACTGGGTGGGCCCTGCGGCCCGGGGACTGGAGGAATGGGAAGGACGGGATCCCGCGAGGGTCCGGGATCGACCGCCCAGAGATCCTACCCCCTGTGGCCCGGCGGGGTCGCCTGGCGTCGAGGATCGGAGCCCCGGTCCCTCGGTTTTCCGGCGCC
>PKCS01000073.1 GCA_002862305.1 Phycisphaerae bacterium
TGCCAGTCGGGGTGCATGTGGTGGTGGACGGCGATCGAACTCATGTAGACGAAGTGTCGATCGCCGGCCGCCTGCAGGAGGTCGATCGATCCGACCATGTTGCTGCGCATGTGCTCGACCAGGTCACCCTGCTTGAGGGAGTGCCAGTCGAAGCTGTTGTGGATCACGGCATCCACCCCGTCCAGCAGCTGCTGGTGGACAGCGGGATCCTCGTGGGTGCCGACGACCAGCCGATCGACCAGCCCCTCGATGTGGTCCGTGCGGCTGGTCTCGCGGACCAGGGCGGAGACGGCGTGCCCGCGTGCGTGGGCCTCTCGCACGAGGGCGGCCCCGATGAAGCCGGATGCACCGGTGATTGCGACTCTCATGCGACCATCATAGCCCTGCAGGTCACGTCCCAGCGGGCGCGGGAGGGCCGATCTGGTGACCACCGGGCGGAAGTGATATCCTGTCCAGCCTGCGGATCGGCCCGTCGGGATGCCGACGATGCCCCGGAGCGCAGCCACGGAGAGGTGGCGGAGCGGTTGAACGCGCCGGTCTCGAAAACCGGTATGGCCTTCGGGTCATCGAGGGTTCGAATCCCTCCCTCTCCGCTTTTCATGGAGCAGCAGCAGCGCCCGGGCCACGGTCCGGGTGCTTGCTTCATGCAGGGCGTGGCATTCAGGGGGACCAGTTCAGCAGGACGATGGTCAGGTCATCACCCCGGACCACCCCGTCGCCGTTGATGTCCGCGGCTGGATCCGCGGTGTCCCAGCTGGAGAGCAGCAGGGTGATGTCGACGCCGTTGACGAGTCCGTCGAGGTTGATGTCCCCGGGGGCGTAGACCGCCGGACACTCGTTCGCGCTGGAGTCACCATCGAGATCCACGCAGTTGGATTCGACGCCCCCCCAGGAGGAACCGGCCTGCTCGCACTCGGACTGCGAGAGGTCGAGGCAGAAGCTCGTGGCGAAGCAGCAGGCGCCGAGCGGCTGGGGGCAGTCCTGGTCGACACAGGAAGTACCGTCGCCGGCGAAGATCCCGCCGAGACTGGTCGCGGTGTCGGGACTGATCCCGTCGATGCACGATCCATCGGGGAGGCAGGCCGCGCCGATCGGGAAGCACGTGTAACCGGCGCAGAGTTCACCCGGCGGCCCGGGCTGCCCGCCGGCGGCGGTGCAGTCGGCCGCGGGCAGCTGGATGCATCCGCCGGTGCTCTCGAAGCAGCAGGGCCCGCCGTCCTCGAGGGCGTCGCAGTCGAGCTCGGCGCAGGTCCCGTCCGCACTCCAGGTGCCCCCGCTGTCGAGGCAGATCACCTGCGACAGCGAGTCGACGCAGAGTCCCCCGGTCAGGCAGCAGGCCCCGCCCTCGTCCTCGCAGGTGAAGGGGGTCCAGGTGGCACGGATCGCCCAGTCACCGGACGGGGTGCAGAAGGAGGGAAGCTCGGTGAAGGTGCTCCAGCCCGCGGGGCAGAGGATGCAGTCCACCGCGAAGAGCCAGTTCTGTCCGGGGAAGTTCAGGCCGCCGGTGTCGGTCGCCGGAAAGGCGTTGCAGCAGGACGGGGGTGCGACGAAGCATGGATTGCCGGTCTGGCTGTTGTGCTGGTCTATCCGGAGGGCGACGCTGAAGGTGTCGCTGCCGTCGTTGCCGAGGATGATCTGCTCGGGTTCCCCGGGATCGATGAGCAGCTGGATGTTCACGATGTTGTTGCCGGGTGGCACGATGAGGTGCGGGAGCAGCTTGCCGTCGGATGAGAAGCTGTACCGGAGGGTCCCGTCCCGGGGCGTCCCCTCGTAGAAGAGCGCCGTCCATTCGGTGGTGGTGGTGACGGTGGCGTTGTTGGTCCCCGCCAGCACCTCGAGCAGGTCGATCTTGACCGGGAACTGGTCGGGATCGATCGTGAAGGACGCACCCGCCATCTCCCCCTCGGCGAAACCGGCCTGCAGAATGTAGGAACCACCGTCGAAGCTGGCGTTGGAGAGCGTGCTCTGGACGGGTGGACAGGCCCCGGCCAGGCTGCCGGGGGGCGCCCCACCACCGGGATCGAGGTGGACCTGGAAGGTCGGTACCGATCGATCCCCGACCTCGAGCTCGACCACTGATTGTCCATGCAGGACGGCGCTGGGCGACAGCAATGCCAGGAGGACCGGGAGTATGGCTGATGTCTGCTTCATGACGGAGGCGACCTCGTCCCAAGTCTACGGCCCGGGGGCGGCGAAGCCAGCAAAAACACACCAGCCCACCGTGAACGGCGGGCTGGATCGGTCGGGAGGGACTCGAGACGGGGGTCGGATTACCGGCGCTTGGCGGCCGTGGGCTTCTCCAGCCCGCTGGCCTCCCAGTCGATGGTGATCTTGTCCTGCAGGATCTCCTCGATGACCACCTCGAGGTCGCTCCGTCCCTCTCGTTCGACGAGCGGCCGGGCGCCGTCGATGATCTCGCCCAGGCGCTTCTGGATGAGGGCCGTCAGCTTGAAGCGGCCACCGAACTTGTTGACGATTTCGTCGCTGTTGAGCGCATCGATCATGTTGAAGCTCCTGGAAATCGGCCCGTGGGCCCTGAAAGGGTCGGGAGGGCGGTCCTGACCACCCTGGATCCGCGAAGCCGGGTAGTCTAGCCGACTTCTGGCTTCAGGGCCAGCCCTCAGCCGATCGGCTGGTATCGTGCTCCCCCGGGGGGGAACCCCAGCCGTCCAGACCAGGAAGCTCATGCCCGTCCGCCAGCAATTCCGCACCATAAGCACTCGAATCGGGCTCGGCAGTGATTGGTACCTGATCCTGCTCGCGGTGGTGATCGGCCTGGTCATGGGCGGGGCGACCCTCGCCTTCATCCTGCCGATCACCTGGCTGGAGGGCACCCTCGAGCACGTGGACGAGGATCCGGTGGCATGGACCACCTGGCTGGTCCTGGTGCTTCCGATCGGTGGTGCACTCCTGACCGGGGTGACGCTCTGGGCCCTCCCCATGAGGGTCCGCGGGCACGGGGTCTCACAGTGCATGTACGCGGCCAGCCGGGAACAAGGGCGACTGCCGATGATCCTCATGGTCAGGCAGTGGGTCGGGTCGACGCTCACCATCGGTTCCGGGGGGTCGGCGGGGCCTGAAGGTCCGATCGTCACCATCGGTGCCACGGTGGGTTCGAACCTGGCGAAGCTGTTGCGGCTCGACCCTCAGAACACCTGCACGCTCCTGGGATGCGGGGCGGCCGCCGGACTCGCGGCGGTCTTCAATGCCCCCATGGCCGGGATCTTCTTCGTGCTCGAGGTCATCCTCAGGGACTTCTCGCTGCGCACCTTCACCCCGATCGTGGTGGCGGCGGTGATCTCCGCGGCGACCACCCAGACCATACTCGGGACCAGCCAGCCACTCTTCGGGGTGGGTCCCGAGATCTTCAACGATGCGGACCGCCAGTTCACGGTCCTGCAGGTCCCGGAATTCATGGTGCTGGGGATCGTGTGCGGCCTGGTCGCATCGTTCTTCGGGCTCACCCTGAGGTCGATCGAGAAGTTCTTCGTCGCGTTGAGGGCGCCGACCATCCTGAAGCCGGCGTTGGGTGCCGTGGTGCTGGTGATCCTCGGGATCTCCTGGAACCAGCTCGGCGACGATGCCGTCTCCACCGAGGAGCACTGGAAATCCCCGGCCTTCTACGGGAACGGCTACCTGCTCATCAAGATGCTCCTGCAACCGGAGTTCTACCTGCAGAACCCGCAGCACCTGATGCTGCTGGTGCTCGGGGTCCTCGTACTGCTCAAGATAGTGGCCACCGCGCTCACCCTGGGGTCCGGAGGATCGGGGGGCCTCTTCGCGCCCTCCCTGGTGCTGGGAGCGCTCACCGGCAGCCTGTTCGGGGGGTTGCTGGAACTGGTCGGCATCCTGCCCAACGCCAACCCCGCCCAGTTCGCCCTGGTGGGCATGGCGGCGGTGGTCGCGGGAACCAACCATGCGCCGCTGACCGGGATGATCCTGGTCTACGAGATCACCCAGAACTACGCGCTGATCCTGCCGCTGATGCTCACCGCGGTCATCGCCACCATCGTCGCACGCATCGTCAACCGCGACTCCATCTACGGTTCGGACCTCAGTGCGATGGGGATCAAGATCGGGACCCTCGGGGACCTGACGCTGCTCCGAAGGATGAGCGTTCGTGACGTCCCGATGATCCCGCCGGTGATGGTCCGGGAGGGCGAGAGCGGGCAGCGGCTGCTCGAGCTCTCGGAACGCTTCAGCGTGAACGACTTCGTGGTCGTGAACGACGAGGGCCAGTACCTCGGCCTGGTGACCGGGAACGATCTGGCGCAGGCCCTCATCTACCGGGAGGCGATCCCGCTGATCCAGGTGGGCGAGATCGAGCGATCGGATCTTCCCACCGTCCACCGTGACGAGACCCTGGACCAGGTCCTCGACAAGTTCAGTGCCCACGACGTCCAGAGCCTCGCGGTCATCAACCTGTCGAATCGCGAGGTGGTCGGGCTGATCACGCGAACCAGGCTGATGAAGGAATACCAGCGTGAACTGGAGAAGGACTGATGGGAGCGCCGGTCCGGCCCGACCAGTCGTTCCCGAGGGCCCACCGCCTCGGCGGGGACCTGGCGTTCAAGCGCGTCTTCGATTCGAGGCATCGCCGGGAGTCCGGACCACTGCTGGTCTACGGGTGCCCCAACGGCCTGTCGCATTCGAGGCTCGGGCTGTCGGTGGGCCGCAGGGTGGGCGGCGCGGTGCGGCGAAACCTCGTGAAGCGTCGGATCCGGGAGGCGTTCCGGACGCGCCCCGAACGGGAGGTCCCGGGATTCGACCTGGTGGTGGTGGTAAGGCCCCACGGACGGCTGCGGTTCGACGACTACCGGAGACACCTCGAGAACGCCATGGGAAGGGTCGTGAGGGAATGGCATCACGCACGGGACCACTCGCAGGGATCCTGATCATCGGCATCCGGATCTACCAGAAGACCCTGGCCAACCTGATCGGCGGCCAATGTCGATTCCACCCGAGCTGCTCGGAGTACGGAATCGAATCCCTGCGCAGGTACGGAGCGATCAAGGGAAGCATCCTCACCGTGCGTCGAATCGGTCGCTGCCATCCCTGGGGGGGGTCGGGGCACGATCCCGTACCCTGACCGGAAGCCGGGGTCACGCCTCCTCGACCACCGGGTTCGAGATCCGTCCGACGCCGGGGATCTCGACCTCCACCACGTCCCCGTGCTTGAGGAAGAGCTTCGGGGTCCTGCCCGCGCCGACCCCGGCGGGGGTGCCGGTGAGCAGGATGGTCCCGGCGCGGAGGGTCATTCCCCGGGAGAGGTCGCTGATCATCTCGGGAACGCTGAACACCATGGTGCTCGTGGAGGCTGACTGGACCAGCTCCCCGTTCACCCGGGTGGTGAGCTGGAGGTCGCCGGGGTCTCCAACCGTGGCCGCATCGACGAATTCCGAGACGGGACAGAAGGTGTCGAAGCTCTTGCCCCGGCAGTACTGCCCGCCGGATCCCTGCTTCTGCCACCAACGGGCGCTCACGTCGTTGGCGACGGCATAGCCGCCGACGTGATCGAGGGCATCCTCGACCGTGACGTCCCTGGCGTCCTTGGAGATGAGGACGGCGAGTTCCCCCTCGAAGTCCACCTGGGGCTCGGGATGACGGCAGATGGCCGGGATGCGGATGGGGTCGGTCGGTCCGCACAACGATGCGGGGTTCTTGAGGAACACGACGATCTGCTCGACGACCTCGTTACCGAGTTCGGCGGCGTGCTCCGCGTAGTTCCTTCCGACGCAGATGATCGCGGGGGGGACGTGCATGGCGTGGCTCCGGGGAGGCGGGAGCCCCGCGACGGCATCCGCCTACTGTCGCTCGGCACCCTCGTTTCGCTTGCGCTCGTCCAGTTTCTTCTGGTTGAGATCGGATTGCAACAGGCGGAACTCCTCCATGCCCGCAGGTTCCGGGTAGACGGACTCGAAGCTGATCCGTTGCGCGAGACGCGAGTCCTCGAACTCGGCCTCGATGACCCCCCGGGTGTCGTCGAACACCAGCATCTGCTGCTCGGCCGGGGCCCGGTTGTACATGGTGATCCGGTCGACCAGCGGAATGGAGGTGTCGAGCATGAGCATGACGAACACGTCCCGGACGCTCTTGTCGAGGTTCGAGACCAGGTCGGACATCCTGCCCTCGCCGAACTTGTTCACGTAGTTGTGGTCGCTGGTCTTGAAGTAGACGGTCAGATCGCTCGCGAACTTGAGCGCATCCTCGAGCACCTCGGGTCGGCGGAAGAGGAGCCCCTCCCGGAAGCCCCGGATCAGCGCGGACTGGACGTCGTTGTACGCGGTCCACGGCTCGTCGACGTAGGAGTCGTAGGTCTTCTCCTGCACGAAGGCGTCGAGGGGCACCGCATACTGCAGGGTGGGGATCAACCCCCCACTTCCATAGAGCTCGTCGAGCCGCTCCAGGATCCGCTGCGCCTCCTCGCGGTCCCCGGAACGGTACAGGCTGCAGACCGCGCGGGTCATGAAGTTCTCGTGGAAGTTGGTGAAGGTGTCGCCGCCGGCGCCCCGCGACTTGTAGTGCTTGTCGTAGAGCTCCATGAAGTACTTCTCGATCACGGTGATCCACCGATTGTCCGAGAGCCGGCCGGGATTGTCGTTGCTGAAGGGATCGACGTTCATGTTCCCGGTCCGGGCGAGGGACTGCATCGCGTGGATCAGGTGACGGTCGTTGTTGATCACCTTGTAGACGCCGTCGTCGTCCTGGTTCCGGTCGTCGGCGAACTGGCTGCCCTTCCTCGACCAGTAGAGTGCGTGCGCCTGGGGGTGCCTCCAGTCGAGCGGACCGGTTTCCTCCATGTACTCGTACATGAGCTGGGGGTCCATGTTGTATTCCTCGATGAGGACCTTCCTGCGCAGGAAACGCTCCAGTGCCGCGACGGCCTCCGCGTTCTCTGGGTCACCGAGCACCTCGTCCATGGTCTTGTAGATGGGGTCGTTCGCCTTGAAGGCGGTCTCGAGCTCCAGGGCCTTCGCGTACATGGAGGTCTTCGAGGCCCGCCACATCCCGCAGTTCCGCAGGAAATCCTGGTTCAGGGCGAACTGGTTGCGCTTCTCGAAGCCCTTGAGTCCCTCGGTCAGTTCGTCGATGACGACCCGTACCCTCGGGTACTCCCGCTCGAGCTGGGAGAGGGTCCGGGGGGCGTCGGCCACGGCCTTCATCCAGGCCAGCCTCTGGTCGTAGTCGAAGGGTGGCGGCCCGAGCAGGAGGTGCCAGTTCTTGGCCATCTCTCGCTTGTAGTGGAAGTGGGCGTCGTCGGAGTAGCCGTCGAGCTTGTGGGAGAACCAGAACGCGAGCTCCTTGTAGAGCTGCAGGTCGTTTGGATTGTGCCTGAGCCCCTTGTTCCGGACCAGGTCGATGCCCGCCTTGACCCAGGCCCACCGTTCCTCGGGGGTGTCGGTCATCACCGAGACGTTGTAGGCCATGTTGTGCCCGTGGAAGGACCAGACCTGGCCGAAGCGGGGCTGCAGCTTGGTGATCAGGTCGGCGTCGGCCATGACCTCGTAGAAGAGCCCCTTCTGCTTCATCAGGTTGATCTTGATCCAGAGGTAGTCGACGATCAGTCCCCGCAGGGCGCCGATCGCGGTACCAAGCGCAACGATGGGCGGCGCGCCCTCGATCGAGACGTCCGTGTACCGGAGTCGGGCGTCGTCGGACTCCTTCAGGATGGGATTGAGCAGCGAACCGGCACCCACCATGCAGGTGACCAGGAGCAGGGCCGCGCCGAGTTGGATGATCTTGTCTCGCATGATGGACGTCCTGGACCTGTACGGGAGGGGCGTGGGGATCGTTCGCCGGGTTTCAGCCCTGTCCGCTGTAGATCGCGAGCTCCTTCCTCGAGAAGGCGGTGAATCCCACCAGGAGCGAGATGAAGGCCCACACGACCACCAGCCAGAAGAACTCGAGCCAGACCTCGGACCAGGGGATGACGCGGCCCTCGACCAGCATCTGGGCGGGCTGGATCTCACCGAAGCGGTTGAGGAGGGTGTGGACCAGGAACGCGATGCCGGCGACCACCTGCTCCGCGAAGTTGGTGGGGTAGTACTGGGTCAGGGAGATCCCCAGGTAGGGTCCGATCGAACCGCCGATGAAGATCGCGAAGGACAGCAGGCAGGCGACCGGGAACGACAGGAAGCAGGCCGTGGAGACCGCGAGGACCCCGAGGAAGGCCAGCTTGAACCAGTCGACCAGCACCGCTCGCAGGAAGTTGATCTCGAAGTCGCTGACGTGGTACAGGACCTCGAGCTTGTCCTTGTCCCAGAAGAGCGAGTACTCCGCGGGGAAGAAGGTGTTGGTGTCGGCGTTGAAGCCCGAGTTGATCAGCTCGACCTCGAGGGTGCCGTCCTCCGAGACCAGCTCGGCGGGCACGCTGAGGAACGCTCCCACGGTCGGGACGTACTGGAGGTCGATCCAGGTCTGGTCCTTGGGGAACCGGACGATGACGGGATGCACCTCGTGGGTGTCCGAGGATCCGCAGTGGAAGAGGTAGCGGAGTCTCAGCTCCTTGCCGCCCTGGCCATCGGGGCGGGGCAGCCCCGAGAAGGTGAGGGTCTTGCTCGCGCCCGGGGGGATCTTGCGCTGGTCGGCATCGAATTCCTTGGTGACCTCCCGGACGAGGTCGGCCCGGGCCCTGATCAGGGTCGTCTCGCCACGATCGATGCGCTGGCTCAGCTCGACGTCGGCATCGATCTGCCCGTCCACGATCTCGCGCAGCTGGCTCGGGGGGATGCGTTCGTAGTCCGCGACCTTGCCCGCGCGCGCGGTGAGGACCTCGGTGCGGACCGCGAGGTCGTCGAGCTCGTCGAGGGCGGGCCTGGTCTTGAGGACCTCGACGGAGATGAAGATGGCGGTGGAGGCGGTGAAGAGCCCGACGCCGGAGACCGCCATGATCCCGACCCACTTGCCGATCAGGTACTTGAAGCGGTGCACGGGCTTGGTCATGACCTGCCAGATCTGGCGGTCGCGTATCTCGAATGCGACGGTGGAGCAGCCGAGGACCACCGACATGCAGGCGAGGATCACGTAGGTCAGGGAGATGCTCCGGCTGAGGTAGGACTGGATCTGGTACCGGAGGGGTTCGGAGTCGTCGATGAACGAGGGTATGAGGGGCAGGATCACCACCAGCACGATGACGAAGACCACCGACACCCTCTGCCGAACCGCCTCGCGAACCACGCTCTGCGCGATCGCGAAGACCGGGTGGGGCGCGGACAGCAGCACCAGGGCGAGTCGGGTGAGCAGGGCGAAGGTCATCGCGAGGAAGCTGATCCCGATGATCGCGAAGATCGTCTCGAAGTCCGGAGGGGCCGTGATGGAGTCGGCAAGCGCGCTCTTGATCCAGAAGGGGATCGTCAGCAGGAAGGACCCCAGGCAGAGCAGGAGGAAGTTCCAACCGAGTCCGAACACCCCCACGAGGGCCAGCCAGAACACCGCACCCAGCCAGAGGGCAACCCCCAGTCCCGGGGATTCAAGGACGAATCCCGGAATCCATTCCGGCCGCATGGAGGAGATCAGGATGGTCGTGGCGTCGACCGGGGCGATGCAGCGCCCCGACTCGTCGAAGAAGCTGGGCGCGATCCCGGTGAGCCGGGGATCGCCGTAGGTGACCCCCGCGACGGTGACCGTCCCCTCCTCCACGAACTGGACCGCGGCGGTCTCACCCTTGGAGAGATCGGCCTCCCTCAGCACCTGGAAGACGCGCTGCCCGATCGAGTTGAACTGGTACGACTTGATCACCGCCGGCAGGAAGTAGGCGCTCGCCGCCAGCACGCCCACGACCACGAAGGCGATCCTGAAGCGCTTCGACTTCTGCAGATCGACCAGGCGGCGGTTCGTCTCGCTCAGCAGGCCCATCAGTCCGTCCGCTCCGAGTCACCCTTCGGGGCGGAATCACCCAGCAGGTCGTCGATGACGCTGCGGTCGACGGATTCGTCGGCCGCGGGGGCGGGCGCGGACTCCGCGGGTGCGGTGGGTGTGGCGGGTGTGGCGTCATCCTTCCCGGTGAGCAGGTCGTCGAGGACGGAATCGGTGGATTCCTCGACCCCGGACTGCGCGACCTCGTCACGAGCGCGTTCACGCGGCAGCTCCTCGGGTTCCGTGGAACGATCCCGGCTCAGCTCCTCGATGAGATCGCCGCCCTCGGCCGGCTCGTCATGGCGGAGGAACTCCGCGGTCGGCCCTCCCTGCCCGGCGCCGGCATTCGCGAGCTGGTCGGCACGTGCCTCCTCGACGATGTTCATGAAGAAGTCCTCGAGGCGCTGCCGTGGCTGTTCGACCCGCTCGATGGTGACGTCGGTGTTCTCCTCGAGCACCTCGCCGATCCGAGCGACGGTCTCGGTTCCGATGCGCGGGAGCCTGATCACGGTGTGGTCGGTGTCCGCGAGGAGTTCCTCGCCGGTCCCCTCGGCCCGGATCCTGCCACCGTAGAGGATCACCATCCGATCGCAGACGTCCTCCACGTCGGAGAGGAGGTGGGAACTCAGCAGGATGGTGGTCCCCGAGCGGCCGAGCTCCTGGAGGAGCTCCTTGACCTGCCGGGTCCCGATGGGGTCGAGCCCGGAGGTGGGCTCGTCGAGGATCAGCAGGTCAGGGTCGTTGATGAGGGCCTGGGCGAGGCCGATTCGACGAGCCATGCCCTTGGAGTACTCCCCCACCTTCCGGTGGGCCACCTCGCTGAGGCCGACCATGCTGAGCAGCTCGTCGACCCGTCGCTTGCGGATCCGATGGTCGAGCCCGAACAGCTTCCCGTAGTAATCGAGGGTCTCGCGGGCATCGAGGAAACGGTACATGTACGTCTCTTCGGGCAGGTAGCCGATGCGGTTCTTGATGGAGACGTCGGAGGGATCCTTTCCGAAGACGGTGAGCCGGCCGCGCGTCTTCCTCAACAGCCCGAGGATCATCTTGATCGTGGTGCTCTTTCCCGAGCCGTTCGGGCCCAGCAGTCCGAAGATCTCGTTCTGGTCGATCTCGAAGTCGATGCCGTCGACCGCGCGCGCCTTCGACCTGAACCAGAAGTCGGTGAAGACCTTGGTCAGCCCCACCGCCTCGATGATCTTGAGGTTTGATGCGTTCTGGGCCATGCGCGGGCGCTCCTATCAGTTGCCGTCGTCGGCCCGACCAAGGCCACCACTGGCGTCTCGTTCAAGCCGGCGTCCGGGACCCTCGAGCACCATCTGGCTCCGGCCCCACTGGAACCCCCTGATCATCTCCCCCTCGGCCTCGAGCGTCGCGAACCGCTTGCGCTCGAGCTCGGAGTCCCTCCGCAGCTGCATGATGTCCTCGGAGCTCTTGATCGCGAGATCGAGCTTCGCGAGGTCGAGCGGCACCGAGAAGACCTCGAGCTGGTCGTTGCTGAACACGTCACGATACGCCTGCAACCACAGCCGCCGCGAGAAATCCCGGGGGTTTTCCCGGAAGGTCGGGGAGAGGGTGCGGATCTTCCGGAGCTCGCTGACCAGCCTGGTCTCGAGCTTCGACTGGTAGGCCTTCGCGCGGTTGATGATCTGGGCGGCATCACCGCCGATGTCGCTGGCCTCGAAGCGGGCACCGATCGATGCCATGACCTCGTCGGCCCTCTGCTGGTCGCCGGAGGTCAGGGCGAGGGAGTAGTCGTTGATGAGGACCAGGAGGTCCGCATAGGCGCTTTCCCCGGCGACCCTCGTGAACTCGGTGGCGACCTCCTGCCCGGCGCGATCGATGGCCTCCTTGGCCTCCTCTCGTGCCTTCTGGACGTCCCTGAACTGGGAGCGGATCGCGAGGGGCTCGGTCGCGTCGCTGAGCTGCACCGTGACGAGGTCGATCCCGGAGTCCAGGGAATCCAGGACCTCCTGGGCCCGCTCCTTGACCCGGGCGGAGGGCTCCTCGCGGAGGGTGGTGAACTGCTCCAGGGTCAGCTCGGCCGCGGAGAGGACCACCCCCCGCTCCAGCGCGTAGCGCACGAGCTTGTCCCCCTCGGTCGGTTCGAGCTCCCGGAGGTAGCTGGCGGCGTCGGCGATCTGGTAGGTCGCCTTGACGTCGCAGTGGGCGATGTCCCCACCGGCGGTGATCAGGTAGCCGTCGATGCCGGGCCGAAGCTGGGTGTTCTCGGATCGGTTCTCGTCGATGTTGGCCCGGGTGCCGGTCTCGGCGGACTTGGAATCGCGCGACATCGGCCAGAAGGAGCTTCGGAGTTCAACCTCCCGCGTCTGGGGGACGATCACGACCTCCCCGACGGGATAGGGCCAGAACGGATGGAGCCCGGGGCCGATCTGCTCGAGGCCCTGGTCGCCCACGATCGCCCCGAAGCGGGTCCGGACGCCCACGTCGCCTTCCTCGACGGTCTGGAAGCCGGAGAAGAGGAAGACCCCCAGCAGGGCGAGGATCCCGACCTGCAGCAGGCGGAAGCTGAGTCGCAACGCGTCCGTGAGGCTCTGATTGGCGGGGTCCATCGCCTCCCGGAGCCGGACGTCGGAACTGGCTTCGCTGGACACCACGAACTCCGCGGAAGCCTCGCGCCGCGGGGCCTCCTCGGAATGGGTGTCGTCGGGGGTGAGCCCATCGACCTCCGGGTCGCCGGCTCGATCCCTCTGCCTGTCGTCGTCCATCGGGGGCATGTTCAATCACCCTCCTTCGGAGCGTCCGTCGAGCCCTGGACGACGGGTGCGTAGTCGCTGGCGGGAATCGGAAGGCCGCTTTCGTTGGTCGGGGCGTCGAGGTCCAGGAGGTGGAACGGCGCCCGGGTGGTATCGGTGATGAACGTGGTGTTCCCGGTGAGGCTGTCCCGCAGGGTGTCGCGCCAGGCCAGGAGGATCGCGAGCTCGGAATCCTTCTGCATCTCGCGATAGAAGCGATCCGCCTCCTCGTTGCCCTGCGACTCGATCTGGGCCGCCCACTGGGTCGCGAAGTTGCGGATGGTGTCCGCCTTGGTCGCGGCCTGGCTCCGGAGGTTCTGCGCGGTGGCGTTCCCGCGCTGGCGCTCGAGCTGGGCCAGGGTCTGCTGGACGGCCGCCATGCGGCGTATGACGGAGATGCTGGTCGACTCCGGGAGGATCATCCGGTTGATGCCGACCGCGACCGGTGTGACTCCGTTCTTCACGGTGTTCCTGAGGTCCGCGAGGATCTCTGCCTCGGCGTCCTGCAGGCGACTGTTCACGCCGATGAGGTCCTCGAAGTCGTAGCCGCCCACCACGCGAAGCGCGCCCTGGAGCTGCTGCTCGAGGTCGTTGGAGGCCCGGTTGACCGTCTCGTAGCTGTTGTAGAACTCGAGGGCGGGGCTCGATCCCGCGTCGCCGCCCTCCTCGCCGTCGACCTGCCAGAGCAGGAACGCCTCGATCATCACCTGCTGTCCGTCACGGGTGAGGACGGTCTCCAGTGGGGAGTCGATCAGCTGCTTCCGGGTGTCGATCTTCGTGATCCGGTCGATGAAGAACGGAGCCTTGAAGTGCAGCCCCGGCTCCTGGATGACCGCGACGGGCTTCCCGAAGCGGGTCTTCACCGCGACCTCGTGGTAGTTGACGCTGTAGGTCGTGTTGAAGGCCACCAGGATCAGGATGATCAATGCACTGACGATGATGGTGAAGGTTCTGGTCATTGGATTGGTTCCAGTGATGTGAGGGTGGGGCCCGCTCAGGACCCGCCGGAATCTGTGTTGATGTATTCCTGGATGTTGAAGCCGACGTCGGGCTCCCGCATCTCGATGCCCATGTTGACTCGTTCGGTGTCGGGGCCCAGCACGTACTTCATGCGGACCGAGTTCAGGGTCGAGGCGAAGACGTCCATGATGAGCCGCTGGCGGAAGAGTTCCGGCGCGGCACGGTAGGCGGTGGCCTGGCCCCGGACCTCGGCGGTCTCCTCCTGAGCCTCGGTCACGATCTCCCATCGGCGGGCCCGCGCCATGCTGATGAGGGTGGCGGCCTGGGCGTTGCCCCGGATGAGCTTGTCCTCGATCTCGGCCCGGAGTGCCTTGGCGTCCTCGGACTCGGTCCCCTCGCCCTTCTCCGTCTCGCGCAGCTTCGCGATGAGTTCGGTGATCTCGTCCGCGCTCTCGGAATCACCCACCAGCGAGGCCATGGTGACCGCGGCCTGGCGCCTGGCCTCCTCGATGATCTTTCGGGCGTTCTGGAGCTCGATGGACATGTCCTCGAAGCTGCCGGCCGCGGCGGGGGCGGGCTGCAGGAACGGAATCACGAGGGAAACCACCTCCACCCCGGTCCCGTAGCGGTCGAACGCATCCTGCACCCTGCCCTGGAGCCGTGCGAGGAGGGACTCACCCTTCGGGGAGAGCACGTCGTCCATGGGTTCCCTGGCCAGGAACTGGCTGACCTCCCGGAGGGCGATGGTGTAGAGGGCCTTCTCCCGCATGTTCATGAGCGATCGCGGGATCTTGGCGTCACTGGAGAAGTTGAGGAACTCGACGAGCTGGCCGGCCTTGACCCGCCAGCGGATCACGATGTCCGCGTTCACCAGCGCGAACCTCGAGCCCAGTGAATCCTGGCTGGAGGCGGCCTTCCTCGGCCGGGGCGAGTCCGGGGCCGGCTCCGCCCCGGGGATCCCGGGCTCCGCCTCGTCGGCGTCCGTCATGGCGTCGTCGAATCGTTCGGTCGCCTCGATGCCCTCGACCGCCTTGCGCACCGTCTCGCTCATCGGCTGGGCGGCGACGAGGAACGACTTGCGCGCTCGCACCGAGTCGTCGTCGCTGCTCTGCCACCGGTTCACTTCCGGGTAGTCGAGGGCGGAGGGGCCGATGAAGAGCTCCTGGACCAGCCCGACGTCGTAGGTCTCGACGGTCTCGATCGGCCAGGGGAGCTTCCAGACCGCCTCGCCCTGGCGGACGTCCCCCACGATCTTGCCGAATCGGAGGCGGACCCCCTGCTGGTCGGGCTCCACGACGACGAGGGTGGAGAGGGCGAGGAGGGCGACCACCGCGAAGACCGCCAGCCAGGCGAAGCTCCTGATCAGCAGTTGGTAGCCCCAGGAGCTGGTGATGTCGAACCCGAACTGGTAGTTCACCGCCTCGTTGATGCTGCGGACGATGGAGTCGGGGGCCGCGAGGAGGCTGAGGACCCTTGAATCGAAGGCCGGTCGGGGGACTTCCCCACCGCGGCGGGGGCGGTACAGGTTGAGGATGAAGTTCAGGACGGTCTCGGCCGCGACCGCGAGCATGAAGACGAGGATGATCTGGGAGACCACCCGCATCGCCCCGGTGTTGTCGAACAGGGTGAGGATCACCCCGATGGCGATGGCCAGGCAGACCAGGGCGTTGCCGACCATGAACCCGGCACCACCCCGGAGGTTCTGCCATGCGGGCTGCTTGGACATGCCCGCGACGAAGCGGCTGAAGATGAAGGCGATCACCGCGAAACCGAGGCAGATCGCGATCTGCCAGCCCGGGGACTTTCCGATCTCGAAGCCCGCGTCCAGGTTCACGGTGCTCATCTCGTCGTCGAGGCGACCGAACCACACGAAGGTCATGATCGACAGGAGGACGAGCAGGCCGGCGGTGGCGAGGCTCGCGGTGGGGACGATCCACTTGTGCATCTTGCGAAGCCGGCGCGCGGCGATCCCGGTCTCCTCGCGGCTCGCCTCGAAGATGGAGGCATCGGGCCGGGCCTCGCGCAGCTCGTCCTCCTCGAGGGCCTCGAGGCGTTCCAGTCGATGCTGCTGGAAGACGATGATCAGCACGATCCAGACCAGGAGCCCGACCAGCGGGTAGAAGGAGCCGATCACGAGGGTCGAATCGCGCCCCAGGAGTCCGAAGAGCAGGAGGGTCAACCCGATCGCGAGCTGGAGCAGGAGCCCGAACCCGGCGACCCGGGTGGCCTGCTGGTATGCGAAGTGGTCGACTCTCATTCGGTGGGGGCTCGCGTGGGTGACTCGTGGCATCGGGAGGGGCGGGTCTCCCGAGGCAGGTGCGTCAGGACGACACCGTCCATTCTATCCAGTAAGCGCGGGCGAGGTGCGACTTCGGGGGTCGTCGGGGGTCACCCCGGCCGATCGGGCCGTGCGGGGGTGGATACGTCCCGGGAGGCCCGGGAGTTCAGCATCCCGGGCGGGTGGGCGAAAATCCAGTCCCCCGCCCCGTCCCGAAGGTACCATTGGGTCCACTTCCGGGAACCATCGCCGAATCCACGAGGAACCGCCGGGCATGTCCCTCCTTGAACAACTGCTTGCGATCTCGAGAAACACCTTCAAGGAGAGCATCCGGCAACCGGTCCTCTTCGTGGTGGCGATGTCGGCGACGCTGCTGATCATCCTCAGCAACCCGTTCGCGACCTTCACCCTCGAGAACGACCAGCGGATGTTCGTCGACATCGGCCTGTCCAGCGTCTTCCTCGCGGGCGTGCTCGGCTCGGCCTTCATCGCGACCAACGTGCTGACCAACGAGATCGACAACCGGACGGTGCTCACCGTGGTGTCGAAGCCGGTCCCCCGGCCGCTGTTCATCGCGGGCAAGTTCCTGGGGGTGGTGGCGAGCCTCACCGTCCTCATGAGCTACCTGATCATCCTGTTCATGATCGTGGACGTGCACGGGTCGCTGGAAAGCGCGGCCGCCAAGTACCACATGCCGGTGATCGTGCTGGGTTCGGTGGGCTTCCTGCTGGCACTGGGGGTCGGGGTCTGGTGCAACTACTTCTACAACTGGACGTTCGGGGCGACGACCCTCGCGGTCCTCGTCCCGGTCTCCCTGCTGGTCTACGTGCTCTGCCTGGTGTTCGGCAGACAGTGGGAGCTTCAACCCATCGGCACGGACTTCAAGGGCCAGCTCTGGATCGCCGCAGGCATGCTGTTCATGGCGGTCCTGGTGCTGAGCGCGATCGCGATCGCGGCCTCCACCCGCCTCAACCAGGTGGCGACCCTGGTGGTGACCTGCTGCTTCTTCCTGCTGGGGCTGCTCTCGGACTGGCTCTTCGCCCGCCCCGCCGCGAACATGCTGGCCGTGGTCGAGGAACCGGACGCCGCCGCCGGCGTCGAGGGTTCCGCGACGATCATCGAGCAGGCGCCGGTGCTCATGGAGGGTGCGAGCGGGTTCCAGTTCTGGCTGCTGCAACGAGCGCACGACGTGGTGCCGAACTTCCAGGTCTTCTGGCTCGCGGACGCGGTCAACCAGGAGCACGACATCCCCCTGGCCTACATCCTCTCCACCGTGTCCTACGGGCTGCTGCTGATCGTGGCCGCGGTCTCCCTCGCGGTGATCCTCTTCCAGAAGCGCGAAGTCGGCTGATCGGGACCCGTCTCAGTCCCAATCGACCCAGGTGCGTCGGATGCGCGGGAGGTTGAGGACCAGCGCGAACACCCCCGGCCCGCAGGCCCCCATGATCGCGAAGGCCACGAACAACCGACTGCTGTCGACCACCAGCTGCTCCTCGTCGAGGGGGGGCATCATCCGGACCGGGAACGCGCCCCCCTCCCCGGGGGACGGGGCGCCGGCCGCCTCCACCGCCCTCGCGCGTTCGTAGACCACCGCCTGCCGTTCCACGAAGTCCGGCAGGGTGTTCAATCGGAGGAAGAGGGTGCCGAGGATCGCCGCGAGCATGGCGATCGCCCAGAGGTTGAGGAGCCTCGGTCCCAGCAGCCTGCGCCGGAGGAGGACGATCCCGGCGAGGAACAGCACCCCACCCAGCAGCAGGCCGGTCACGACCGGGAAGAACTGGGCGGCGAGCAGGAGCGGGCTGGGCGGGACCTCCAGCGAGAGGCTGTAGAGGTAGAGGATCGAGAGCAGGCGGATCACCACGTACACGATCATCAGGCTTCCGTAGAGGATGGCTGCAGTGCCGAGCAGGAGGGGCCAGCGGAGCATCATGCGTTCCCGCCGCTCGATCTCGGCGGCGATCGCCTCGTCGTCCATCTCGAGTTCCGGATCCGCGGCGTCGAGGTCGTTCACTGGGGGGTCTCCGGTGTTGGCTCGACCGCCAGGTCGAGTGCGTGCTGCAGGGCTTCCGATCGATCGCGGACGCGACCCTCGAGCTGGGCGTCGTACACCGAGTCGAGGATCCCCTTGAAGCGGGGTCCCGGGCGGAGTCCGGCCTCGATGAGGTCGTCCCCGTCGAGCAGGGGATCGGGGGGGAGGCCGCCGGGGAGCAGTTGGTCGAGTTCCTCCCTGATCCGGGCGCCGGGCCCGGGTCGTCGGACGAGGAAGAGTGCGTGGGCGGCGTGGTGCAGCTCGTCCGCTCCCGCGCGGATCCTCCGGGCCACGGTGAGTTCGCTCCACCGATCCATGATGGCGACCAGCTCGAACAACCGGGCGAGCCGACGGGACTCCTCGTTCGAGAGCATGAGCCGCGTTCGCAGGACTTCGCGCTCGGCCGCATCCGGCGCGGCCCCGCGGTCGAGCAGCCAGGCGGCGAGTGCGTCGACGGGATCGCGGGCCTCGTCGCCCAACCCGTCGAGCAGCTCGAACCCGGGGTTCGTTCGCGGGAGCCCGAGCACCTCGCGGTCGAGTTCGAACCGTTCCAGCAGCCGGGCGGCGGTCCCCCGACCGGGATCGGCGAGCATCCGACGAAGCTCGCCGCCGACTCGCTCGCGACTCACGCCCTCGAGGGCCGGGGTGGAGCCCGAGATGGCCGCCTCGGTGCCTTCCTCGATCCGGAACCCGAACCGTGCGGCGAAACGGATCGCCCGCAGGACCCGAAGCCGGTCCTCGGAGAGTCGCGCCTTGGGGTCCCCCACCGCCCGCAGCAGCCTCGCCTCGAGGTCCGGCCTGCCCCCGACGTGGTCCACGATGGTCCCGTCGATTGGATCCTCGAAGAGCGCGTTGACCGTGAAGTCGCGGCGCGCCGCGTCCGACGCCTCGTCGGCGAAGCGGATCGAGTCGGGACGTCGCCGGTCGAGGTACTCGCCGTCGCTCCTGAAGGTGGCCACCTCGGTGACCAGCTCGCCCCGGCGCACCAGCATCACCCCGAAGGACTCCCCCACCCCGATCGCGCTCCTGAAGAGCGCCTTGATCCGATCCGGTCTGGCATCGGTGGCGACGTCGTAGTCGGCGGGGACCAGGCCCAGCAGGCGATCCCGGACGCAGCCCCCCGCGAGGTAGGCGACGTGCCCATGGTCCCGCAGCCGGCGGGCGATCGAGACCGCGAATTCACGGGCCGGGTCTTCAGGCATCCGGGAGTTCCTCGCTCAGGCGTCCGGGGAGGGTCCGTCGTTGGGTCCGGCGGGCGGCCAACGACCACCGGTTTGCTCGCGCAAGATCCTACGCGCCCGGAGGCGGAGGGTGTCGATCTCTCCTCGCAGCCGCCGCAGGGCCTCGGGACCGTCGAGGCCCAGCAGCTCCTCGGCGGGGATCGGCTCGCCGCAGACGCTGGCGATCCGGCCCGAGAGTCGCGGGAACTTCCGGCTGCGGGGCCAGACCTCGTAGGCCCCGTCGATGCCCACGGGCAGCACGGTGGCGCGGGACCGGCGCAGGACCAGGAGCAGCCCGTTCTGGAATCCCTTGACGAACCCGTCGTCGGTCCGCGATCCCTCCGGGTAGATGAGGACGGTCCGCCCCTGCTCGAGCTGCGAGATCGCCGCCTTGAGGGCACCCTTGTCCCCGGCGCTCGCCGAGACGAAGACCGTGTCCCACGACTTCAACAACCATCCGAACGGCTTGAACTTGGTGAGCCCGCGCGTGGCGATCGCGCTGTACGGTCGCCGGCAGGCGAAGACCCCGTTGATGACCGGATCCAGGTAGGACTGGTGGTTGGACACGAGGATGAGCGCCCCGGACTCCGGAACCCGATCCGTGCCCTCCATCCGGAAGCGGTGCAGCAGCCTCAGGTAGAGCTCGCAGACGAGGCACCCGAAGTCGTACCACATCACGGAAAGCCAGGATCGTCCCGGGGCGCGACGCCCCATCCGGAATCGACCTCGGAAGAGGCTCATGCGGGACCACCGGATGCAGCGCGCACCAGGTACCCACGGACCGCGGACTCGAGCTCGTCGACCACCTGCGACGCCGTCAGGGCACCGGTGTCGACGCGGATCGCCCCGTCCGGGACCTGGAGGGGGGAGTCGGAGCGTTCCCGGTCGAGCCGGTCCCTGCTCTGGATGCTTTCGAGGATCGCGCGCTCGTCGACCTGCTGTCCTGACGCCTGCAGCTCGAGCGCCCGACGACGGGCGCGAACTTTGGAGTCCGCGTCGAGGTAGAACCGGACCTCCGCATCGGGAAAGACCACGCTCCCCTGGTCGCGACCCTCGGTCACGAGCCGGGGATGTCGTTCGGCGATCCGGCGCTGGGCGCGGACCATGAGGTCCCGCAACTCGGGGATGCTGGCGACCCTCGAGACCAGCTCGTTCACGTCCGGCTGGCGAAGGCGTTCGTCGACCGCGCGGCCGTCCAGGGTGATCTCCGGCGGGGTGCGCGTCCAGTCGAAGTCGATCCGGTGTCGCTCGACCGCTCGCACCACCGCGGCGGGATCGGCCGGATCGAGCCGCTCCTCGATCACGACCAGGGTCAGGCAGCGGTACATCGCCCCGGTGTCGAGGCTGTCGAGGCCGAGCCGCCCGGCGAGCTCCCGGGCGACGGTGCTCTTGCCGCTGCCGGCGGGACCATCGATGGTCACGATCAGTGAATGGGACTGGGCTGGTTGGTCGTTCATCTGCGTCATCGCGGCCGTCAACCCGGGGCCCGGGGCGCCCGGTCCCTTCAGGAGTCCTCGTCGGTGGCCTCGTCCCCGCCGGGGATCGAATCCGCGGGCGCGTCCGACTCGGCCGGGGACTCTCCGAGGTCCAATCCCTCCTCGAGGGAATCGAGCAGGGCCTCGAGGTCGTCCTCGTCGAGCTGGCCGAGTGCCTCCGCGAGCAGTCGGCGCCCCGCGCGGAGCGTCACCACGGGATTCCCGCGACCCTCGAAGCCGAGCGCGATGGTGTTCTGGTAGCCGACGCTCAGCACCGATTCGACGGCTTCGTAGGCATCGAGCGTCGCCTCCCCGCCCTTCTTCGACCGGGCGGTGATCTCGATCCCCCCGGCATAGGGCGCGAGCTTCCTCATGGTGTCCCGGGGATCCGCGGTGCCCTTGGCGTGGGTGAAGCCGGGGTAGGACCCGATCCGGAACCCCCCCACCTTCTTGATGATGTCGGTGAGGCGGTCGGGATCACCGGTCATCCCCTTGCTCGGGGCGACCAGGAGATTGAGGTCGTAGTCGTCGATCATCCCGACCGCACTCTTGAGTCCCGCGACGATCGATTCGAACATCGCATCGTCCGACCGCGGGGCGCTGCATGAGATCGCGAGCGAGTTGCAGCCGAGTCGATTCGCGGCCACGGCCAGTCGCTGGATGCGGTCCCGGGACGCCGACAGCTCCTCCGGTTGGTCGGCGGACATCGCCAATGGCTGGTCCTCCACCAGGATGAGTACCGGGCAGCCCGCCTTGTCGGCGTTGTCCCGGAGGCGGTCGAAGTCGTCGATCGATCGTCCGGTCAGCAGGGAGGCGGGCATGTTCAGCCCGCGGAGGTCGAATTCCCTCATGGTGAACTCGGGGATGTCCTCGAGGGGAAGCTCACCGGATTCGACCAGGCCCTTGAGGGAGCCTGCTGCCAACGTCATGAGGATCTGTGCCTGCACGGACCGGAACTCCATCGGAGGACAGTGGGGGTGGGAATGGATCGTGATTCTAGCAGGAGGACGCCCCGGTGAGTTCGGGGCGGCCGGGGGCTCCGCCCCCGGAACGGGCGCCCTGCGGTCGGGTGCGGGTCGGGCCTCGAGGCCGGAGAACGGGGATTTGGGTGAAATCGGTCCGGATGCCGACCCGAGATCGGCGGCGTGGGGACGCCAACCGCGAAATTCGCCGTCGCTCCTCGGAGTCCGTGCTTCCTGCTGGGGCGCCCGGCAGGCTATCATGCCGCGCCTCGGGGATGACGGCAGGAACTTGAAGCAGGAGCTCAGCATGGCAATCCCAAGCGATCGAAGGTATTCGGAGTCACACGAATGGTTCCGGGTGGAGGGCAACATCGTCACCGTGGGCATCACCAAGCACGCGACCGATGAACTCACCGACATCACCTACGTCGAGATGAACCCGGTCGGCACCGACGTCAGCCCCGGAGGCGCCGTCGGGGAGGTCGAATCGGTGAAGACCACCGCGGAAGTCTTCTCCGTGGTGGGAGGCACCATCCGGGAAGTGAACGAGACCCTCGGGGGCGACCCCTCGATACTGAACGAGGATCCGTACGACGCCGGCTGGCTGCTCAAGCTGGAAGTGGACGACGCGAGCGCCCTGGATGGCCTGATGGACGACAAGGCGTACGAACAGCTTCATGGCTGAGGATCACCCCCAGCACGAACTGGCCATCCGGGTCGGCTCGCTCCACAAGTCCTACCGACTCGGGGACCGCAGGGTCGACGCCCTCAACGGGATGGACCTCGAGATCACGGAGCCGGGCTTCTACGCGGTCATGGGGGCGTCCGGCAGCGGGAAGAGCACCTTGCTGCACCTGCTGGCCGGCCTGGACAAGGCCGATCGCGGCACCCTCGAGGTGCTGGGCATCCGGGTCGACGAGCTGCCGGAGCACGAGCTCACCAGGTATCGCAGGCACACCGTCGGGGTGATGTTCCAGCGGTTCAACCTCCTGCCGACCCTGACCGCCTACGAGAACGTGGTCCTGCCGGGGGTGCTGGACAAGCGCCCACCGGCCGAGCTGAGGGAACGGGGGATGGGACTGCTCGAGGAGATGGGACTGGCGGATCGCAGCCGGCACCGGCCGGACGCCCTCTCGGGCGGCGAGCAGCAGCGGGTCGCGATCGCGCGGGCGCTGTTCTTCGCTCCGCAGATCCTCTTCGCGGACGAGCCGACCGGGAACCTGGACACGCTCTCCAGCGAACGACTGTGGTCCACGATGGAGGACCTCGCGGACAAGCGGAATATGATCGTGCTCATGGTCACCCACGAGGCGGAGGCCGCATCCAGGTGCCGGAAGGTGTTCCTGGTCAAGGACGGATGCAGTGCCGGAGTAATCGATGCGGAAGATCTGGAACCATCCGAGCTGGCAGCTCGCGCGACGGCAATTACGCGGTCGACTTAGTCGATCGTTGCTGCTGTCGGCGGCCGTCGCCCTGTCCAGTGCGCTGGTGTGCGCCATCGGCAGTGGCATGAACACCATGCGCGCCAGCGTGGAGTACCGGATCGACCGGCTGGTCGGCTCCGCGGACGTGCGGGTGGTCCATGACTACTCCGGCCAGTTCGAGGTCGACGAGGTCCGGACCCTGCTGGAGCTCGAGGGCGTGGTGGCCGGGGGTGGTCGGCTGGGCGGGTCGCTGACCCTGGTGCGCGGCGACGGCCGGGTCGGCGAGTCGGGACGACCGGTGCGGATCACCGTCTCCGCACGGGGTTCGGACATCGACCTGGAGGATCGCTTCGCGCAGATCGAGCTCGAGGAGGGACGCCTCGTGGCATCGCCGGAGGAGATCGTGATCGACCCCCTCACCAGCAGCAAGCTCGACGTCGGGATCGGGGACGTGGTGCGGGTGCAGAGGTTCGGGACCCCGATCGAACTGGAGGTCGTCGGCATCCAGAAGCGCCCGATCCTCGGTGCGTTCCAGAAGCCGCTGGTCCAGCTTTCGAGGTCCAAGCTGGTCGAGGCCATAGGCGGGAGCGACCGGATCGACGTCTACTCCCTGATCCTCGACGACTCGCTGGCGGTGGACGACTGGGTGTCCGAGCATGGGGACCTGCTGGAGGAGCCGCTCATCCTGGAGGCCACCGAGCGGATCAGTTCGGGATTCGACCGGCAGGTCGAGGGCGGTCGCGTCGCGTTCGTCTTCGGTTCGGTGATCGGGTTCCTGGCCTGCTCCATCATCGTGGCGACCGGGATGACCACCGCCCTGGTGGAACAGCAGCAGGACCTCGCGATCTGCCGACTGATCGGCGCCGGGAGGGCCCAGCTCTTCCTCTCCCAGATCCTGCTCGGGGTGGTGCTCAGCCTCAGCGGGGGGATCGCCGGCATCCCGATCGGGCTCGGCCTCGCCCTCGGCCTGAGCGCATGGTTCGCGGAATTCCTCCCGGGCGGGTTCCAGGTCTCGTGGATCGCGATCGGACTGGCCCTGGCGGGCGCGACCATGGCGGGGGTCCTCGGTGCGATGCTGCCTGCGTTCCTGGCCTCGCGGGTGACGCCGATCTCGGCCCTCACCGTCCAGAGCCGACCGGCCACCACGCGGGGCGTGGTGACCTGCAGCCTGGTGGGGACCTGCATGATCGGGGTGCAGCTGCTGCTGATGCTCATCCCCGAGACCCAGACCCGGTTCTGGTTCTACAGCCTGGTGGGGATGCCGATGCTGGTGGGTGGCTTCTTCCTGCTGATGCCGGGACTGAGTCGACTCGCGGCCCCGCTCCTCGGGCGGATCGGGGAACGGCTCCTGGCGATCCCGGACGGCTTGCTGAGCGGGGCGGTCCACAACACGCCCTATCGCCTCGGACTCACCGCGGGCGCCCTGATGATCGGCATGTCGATCCTGGTCTCCACCTGGAGCCACGGCTCCTCGATCCTCGATTCGATCGTGGAACGGGTGCGCTTCGCGGACGCCTTCGTGTTCAAGACCACCGGGCTCTCCGAACAGGAGGTCGAGACCCTGTCCGTCCTCCCGGGCGTCAAGGCCGCGTCGCCGATCGGCTACCTCCCCCTGCGACTCGGCGCCGAAGCCCGGTTGGGGATCGACGCCTTCGCGCCCCAGAACGTCATCTGCGTCGGCTTCGAGCCGGTGTCCTTCATGGAACTGAACCGGATCGAATGGATCCAGGGCGATCCCGAGGTGGCGATCCCCCGCCTGCTGGAGGGCGATGCGGTCCTGGTCGCCGAACAGTTCCTGACCGCCCGGGACCTCGGGGTCGGCGACCCGATCCAACTGGGACCCGAGGGCCGGGAGAAGGAATTCGAGATCGTCGGGGTGGTCGGCGCCGCGGGGCTCGACGTCGCGACCCAGATCTTCGGGATACGGTCCCTCTACATGGAGCATGCGGTGAGCTGCGTGTTCATGGACTACGAATCGGTGGCGAGGAACTTCAACACCAAGGAGGTGTACATCCTGCAACTGGTCCTCGACGAGGCGGTCGAGCAGCCGGACGAGGCCGTGCTGCAGGGTGAAGTCTCCGAGCTGGCGCCGGGAGCGCTCTTCAGCAGCGGTCGTGCGATCAAGCGGGTGGTGATGCAGGCCGGCAACACCGTGCTGGGGATCAGCAGCACGGTCGCGCTCGGGGCGCTCCTGCTGGCCTGCTTCGCGGTGGGCAACGTGGTCGCGGCGGGCATCAGTTCGCGACGGTTCGAGTACGGGGTGCTCCGCGCGATCGGTTCCTCGCGGTGGCTGCTCAGCCGGATCATCCTCGGGGAGGTGGTGATCATGGCGATCCTCGCGGCCTTCGCGGGCACCATCCTGGGGATCTACCTCGCGGTGGTCGGCATGGGCCTGCATCGCGACCTCGCGGGTGACCTGCTCGCCCTGAGCATCCCCACCACCCCCGTGCTGCTGGGAAGCGGGCTGGTGATCGCCCTGACCATACTGGCCGCCACCCCCCCGCTGGTCTCGTTGCTGAAGCGGCAGGTTCGCGAGCTGGTGGCGGCCGGACGCTGAGAAGGAGCAGGATGAGCGAGCGCCGATTCGAGCTCAGGAGTGACTTCGAACCCACCGGTGACCAGCCGGGGGCGATCGAGGAGCTGACCAACGGAGTCCTGGAGGGACGCACGCACCAGACCCTGCTGGGCGCCACGGGTACCGGCAAGACCTTCACGATGGCCAACATCATCGAGCGGACCCGCAAGCCCACCCTGATCATCAGCCACAACAAGACCCTCGCGGCCCAGCTCTTCGAGGAGATGCGGGAGCTCTTCCCGGACAACGCGGTCTGCTACTTCGTGAGCTACTACGACTACTACCAGCCGGAGGCGTACATCCCCCAGCGGGACATCTACATCGAGAAGGACGCCTCGCGGAACGCGGACCTCGACCGGCTCCGGCTGGCCGCGACCAGCAACCTGCTCAGCCGGGAGGACGTCATCGTCATCTCCAGCGTCTCGTGCCTCTACGGGCTCGGCTCCCCCGATGCCTACGCGAACCGGGTCATCCACCTGCAGAAGGGTGCGAACCTCGACCGCAGGGAGTTCCTTCTGGGACTGTCCGAGATGCAGTACCAGCGGAACGACTACGAGCCTGAGCGGGGCAACTTCAGGGTGAAGGGCGACTGCATCGAGGTGTACCCGGCCTACGAGCAGTACGGGGTCAGGCTGGACCTCTTCGGGGACGAGATCGAGTCACTCCAGCTGTTCGACCCCCTGACCGGGGAGCTCCTCGCGGAGGAGCACAACGTCTACATCTTCCCCGCGGTCCACTACGTGATGCCGGAGGAACAGAAGGAGCAGGCCCTCGACCAGATCCGTGAGGAACTCGACCAGACCGTGGTGTCGCTGAAGTCGCAGGGCAAGCTCCTGGAGGCGCAGAGGCTGCTGGGACGGACGAGGTACGACCTGGAGATGATCCAGGAGGTCGGCTACTGCTCGGGCATCGAGAACTACGCGAGGTTCTTCGACGGGCGCGAGCGGGGCAGCCGGGCGTTCTGCCTGCTCGACTACTTCCGGGCGATGCCCGAGCGGAAGCGTGACGACTGGCTGGTGATGATCGACGAGTCCCACGTGACCATCCCGCAGATCCGGGGGATGTTCCACGGGGACCAGGCCCGGAAGCGCACGCTGGTGGAACACGGGTTCCGGCTGCCCAGCGCCCTCGACAACCGTCCGATCACCCTCGACGAATTCGAGGAGATCGTCCCGAGGTCGATCTACGTCTCGGCGACCCCCGCACCCTACGAGCTCGAGAAGAGCGAGGGACACGTGGTCGAGCAGGTGATCAGGCCCACCGGACTGGTCGACCCCCCCATCGAGATCAAGCCCGCGCGCGGGCAGGTCCCGGACCTGGTGGAGGAGGCCCGCCGCCGTGCGGAGCGCGGCGAACGGGTTCTGGTGACCGCCCTCACCAAGAAGCTCTGCGAGGACCTCGCGCACTACCTCGAGAAGGAGGGGCTGCAGGTCCGCTACCTCCACAGCGAGATCGACACCCTGGACCGACTGGACATCCTCGCGGACCTGAGGTCGGGTGCGTTCGACGTGCTGGTCGGGGTCAACCTGCTTAGGGAGGGCCTCGACCTCCCCGAGGTCTCCCTGGTCTGCATCCTGGACGCCGACAAGCAGGGCTTCCTGAGATCGCAGTCCAGCCTGATCCAGACCATGGGCCGGGCGGCGAGGAACGCCAATTCGGAGGCGATCCTCTACGCGGACACCGTCACCGAGCAGATGCAGAACGCGATCGACGAGGTGGAGCGCAGGCGCACCCTCCAGCTCGCGTACAACGAGGAGCACGGGATCACCCCCACCACCATCCAGAAGGCGATTCGCCGGGGCATCGACCAGGAACTCTCCGCGCACCGCACCGCCAACGAGGCGGTCGGGAAGCGCGAGGAATCGAAGGTGGAGATCGACGATCGCGTCAAGCAGCTCGAGGAGCGGATGCTCGAGGCGGCGGACCAGCTCGACTTCGAGCTGGCCGCGGAGCTCCGGGATCGCGTGGAGGAACTGCTGAATCCGGGATCCGGTCCGGTGGAGCAGGTGAAGACCAAGGCCGGCACCCCGGGGTCGCGGGTGGGTCGGACCGGCCGGAAGCGCAAGGGTCGTTCAGTCGAGTGAGGTGTCGGACTCAGCGGGAGCCGGAGGGGGCGCGCAGCTTGATCCGGTCGATTCGGAGGGACCGCTCGTCCAGCACCGGCGGGGATGCCGGGTCGGTGGCAGGCCCGGTGGCGCCCGGGACCCCGGGACCCGGGACGGCGACCATGGCCCCCACGGGGTCGACCACGCCGGGGGCGGGCCTGGGATGCCCGGTGGACGGCTTGTTGATCGTGGTGGTGGTCATGGTTTCGTACCGGGTCCTCGTTGGCCAGCCTAGGACGTGATGGGTGGCAACTGACGGGTCACATCGGGTTTTCGAGCAAATCCACTGCTGTTTTTCCTGCATTGGGGATTGGACCCCCGAACCACCCAGTCCGTAGAATCCCCCCTCAAGTGAGCAAGGCGATGGCCAAGAAGTCCCAGAACCAGACGATCAGGATCCGGGGGGCGCGGGAACACAACCTGCGTGGCATCGACGTGGAGCTGCCTCGGGACGAGCTCCTGGTGGTGACCGGGGTCTCTGGTTCCGGTAAAAGCTCGCTCGCCTTCGACACGATCTTCGCCGAGGGCCAGCGGAAGTACATGGAGTCCCTCAGCGCCTACGCCCGGCAGTTCCTCGACCAGATGCAGAAGCCCGACATCGAGTCGATCGAGGGGCTCCCCCCCACCATCGCGATCCACCAGCGGGCGAGCGGCCACAACCCCCGGTCCACGGTGGCCACCACCACCGAGATATGGGACTACCTCCGGCTGCTCTTCGCCAGGTGCGGGACCCCCACCTGCTGGCATCGGTCGGGGCGAAAGGTCTGCGGGAGGGAGATCTCGGCCACCAGTGCGAGCCAGATCGTCGAGGCGATCATCGACGGCTTCGAGGGACGACGCGTGCAGCTGTGCGCCCCGGTGGTCCGCTCCCGGAAGGGCTTCCACCGGGAGGTCATCGAATCCCTGCAGAAGCAGGGATTCGTCCGGGCCCGGGTCGACGGGGAGGTCGTCGACCTCCGGGAGGTCCTGCTGGTCGAGGGCGAGAATCCCCTCGGGCTCGGGCGCTACGAGATGCACGACATCGAGGCGGTGGTCGACCGGATCAGGATCGAGAAGTCCGATCGCCAGCGGGTGGTGGAGAGCGTGGAGACCGCGCTCCAGACCGGCGAGGGCTCCCTGATGGTGCTGGCCGAGACCACCGACGGTGGCTGGTCCGAGCACCGCTTCAGCGATCGATTCGCATGCCCCGACCACCCCGACCACAGCCTCGAGTCGATCGAGCCGAGGCTGTTCTCGTTCAATTCTCCGCATGGCGCCTGCGGTGAATGCTCCGGACTGGGGACGATCCTCGAGTTCGACGAGGACCTGGTGGTTCCCGATCGCTCGAAGCCGATCGCGGAGGCCGTGGATCCGTGGCGGAGGAACGGCAAGCGGATGAACATCTGGTACGGACGGCAGATGCGTCGTTTCCTGGACAACGCGGGCATCGACCGGACCACGCCGTTCTCCGACGTCCCGGAGGACGTCACGAGGATCCTGTTCTCGGGGACCACCGCGAGCGACGAGAAGCGGCTCGGCTTCAAGTTCATGGGGGTGATCCCCAACCTGAGGCGCCGGATCGAGGAGACCGAGAGCGACCAGGTCCGGGAGCGGCTGCACGGGTACACCACCTCGATCCCCTGCCCCAGGTGCAGGGGGGCGAGGCTTCGACCCGCCTCCCTCGCGGTGCAGCTCCGCTCCGGGAAGCGGGTCGCCAACATCGCGGAGATGGCCGCGATGACCATCCGCGAGGCGACCGAGTTCATCGGATCGATCTCCATGGACCGGGAACGGACCCGGATCGCCGAGCCGATCCTCCGCGAGATCGCGGCGCGGCTGGGGTTCCTCGAGTCGGTGGGACTCGGGTACCTCACCCTGGACCGCTCGAGCTCCACGCTGTCCGGCGGGGAGGCGCAGCGGATCCGGCTCGCCACCCAGGTGGGCAGCGGACTGGTGGGCGTCTGCTACGTGCTGGACGAACCGACCATCGGGCTGCACGCCCGGGACAACGACCGGTTGATCAGGACCCTGCGGCACCTCAGCGACATCGGCAACACGGTGGTGGTGGTCGAACACGACGAGTCGATGATGCGGGCCGCCGACCAGGTCCTGGACATCGGGCCCGGCCCGGGACGGCACGGGGGGACGGTCGTCGCGCAAGGGACCCTGGAGGAGATCTCCCAGATCCCCGAGTCGATCACGGGAGCGTTCCTCTCGGGACGGGAGACCATCGAGGTGCCCTCCGAACGCCGGGTGCTCGACGTCGAGGACGCCATCAGGATCGAGGGTGCGGCGGAGCACAATCTCAAGAAGATCGACGTCGACGTCCCCCTCGGCGGCATCGTCTGCGTGACCGGGGTCTCGGGTTCGGGCAAGTCCACCCTGGTCAACGACATCCTGCTGAGGTCCGCCCAGCGCGAGGTCACCGGGTCGAGGGTGGTCCCGGGCACGGTGGGTGCGATCACGGGCTTCGAGGAGATCGACCGGATCGTGGAGGTCGACCAGTCGCCGATCGGCCGGACCCCGCGATCGAATCCCGCCACCTACACGGGGATCCTCGACGACATCCGGAAGCTGTTCGCCCAGGCCGCGGAATCGAAGATCCGCGGGTACCAGCCCGGCCGCTTCAGCTTCAACGTCAAGGGAGGCCGGTGCGAGGCGTGCCAGGGACAGGGCGTCCGGCGCATCGAGATGCACTTCCTCCCCGACGTGTTCGTCACCTGCGAGGAATGCAACGGCCTCCGATACAACCGGGAGACCCTCGAGGTGAAGTTCCGCGGCAAGAACATCGCCGACGTGCTCTCCATGACGGTCGAGGAGGCGGTCGACTTCTTCGATGCGCACCGCAAGGTCCACAGGATGCTGGAATGCGTCCGGGACGTCGGACTCGGGTACCTCGAGCTGGGACAGCCCTCCACCACGCTCTCCGGGGGCGAGGCGCAGCGGGTCAAGCTCGCCTCCGAGCTGGGGACCGCGACCCAGGGGCACACCCTCTACGTGCTCGACGAACCCACCACCGGCCTCCATTTCGCCGACGTCAAGAAGCTCCTGGACGTGATGCAGCGACTGGCCGACAACGACAACTCGCTGATCGTGATCGAGCACAACCTGGACGTGATCAAGTGCGCCGACTGGATCATCGACCTGGGACCCGAGGGAGGGTCCGGAGGAGGCGAGGTCATCGCGACCGGGATGCCCGAGGACATCACCGAATTCGAGGAGAGCCATACCGGCAGGTTCCTGCTCCCGATCCTCGAGGCCGCCCCCGTCGAGGAGACGGTCTGAGGGTCGATCCGCACCGACTTCAATTGCACAGGGTCGGTTCGGCCACCAGCGGTGGGAGCGCGCCGCGGCGGCGCAGGGCGTACACCAGGACGTCGGGTTCCGGAGCGGCCAGCGGGCGCTCGGTGAAGGGCACCGACCTGAAGAATCCCGAGTTCTGGAGGAATGACCGAAGCCCGGAGGGGGTGAAGTGGCCGATCTGGCGGGGCTGGTGCAGCTGCGCCTCCGGGGAACGCCACCTCGCGACCAGCACCAGCGTTCCCGCCTCGGACAGGAGCCGATCCAGCTCGGCCAGCAACCGGATGGGATTGGGGTGTCGTTCGAGCACCCGGTCGACGAGCACCAGGTCGAGGGAATGGTCCGGCAGGTCGACCGAGGAGAGGTTCTCGACCAGTGCGGGCACGCGGTGGTCGGGGGCGACGGATCGCAGCCTCTGTCCCGCGACGTGGGCATCGAGACGGTCCTCGATGCCGGTCACCAGGATCCCGCGGCCGGCGAGGATCGTCTCCATGCGACCGTCGCCCGCACCGAGCGCGGCGATCCGGAGGGGGCGCCCCGGGACCACCAGCCCCTCCATGAGCCGGACCCGGTTCTCCAGCTCCTCGGCCGGGGGGTCGATCCCGCCGGAGAGCATGCGCGGGTCGAGGTCGGCGATCGGGACCAACTGGGCCCCGAGGCGGGAACGCATCCGGTCGATGTCCGGACACAGCCGGTCGAACCCCCACTTGTCCCGGAACGCCTCGAGGGAATCGCGGATGCCCTCCGGGGCATCGCTGCGGGAGGACCGGTCCGCACGAAGTCGGTGTCGGTGCTCGTAGCGCAGTCCTGGCTCGGTGAGGAGGCGCCATCCCGCCTGCCTCAGGCGAATGGTCAGGTCGATGGTCTGGCCACGGAGGATCGACTCGTCGTAGGGACCGACCTCCTCGAAGGCCGAACGGCGCATGACGTGGAAGCAGCCCATCACGTGGTCCGGCTCGAACGGATCGTGGTCGACGGGTCGCTCGAGCCCGGCCCCGAGGTGCTGGTACCCGTGGGGGTGGAAGAGGAGGTCACCGAGGCCGAGGACCGAGCCCGCGGGATCAAGCTGGCACCCGCCGAGCAACCCCAGTCGCTCGTCGGCGGTGAAGCGGCCGAGCGCCCCGTCCAGCCAGTCGTCGGCGCCGAGGACGATGTCCCCGTCGAACCTGAACACGATCGGTGCGGAGGTCGATGCCATCAGCCGGTTGAGCACGCGGGAGAGCACGCCGCAGTGCTCGAGCTCGACCAGTCGGCAGGCCGGGTGGCCGGCCGCGGAGATCCGGCCCACCCACCTCCGGGCGGTCTCGAGCGAGTCGTCGGTCGAGCCGTCGTCGGCGACGAGGACCTCGGTGCGGGAAAGGGCCCGACCGAGGGTGCGCTCGATGGAGGCCAGGAGGTCGCCCAGCAGGTCGGTCGAGCGATCGCGGGCGCTCTGCCGCCCGTTGTTGAAGTTGGGGATGATGATCGAGGCCTCGGGGGACACGGGTGCTCCTCAGTGGGATGGTTTACCTTGCCAAGACGCGGGTTTGGAACGATGATCGACCCATGCACGATGACTCGAAGATAGCCCTGCGGGTCCTGATGATGCCCAGCGACACCAACCACGAAGGCACGATCTTCGGCGGGGTGATCCTCAGCCACATCGACCAGGCGGCGTACGTCGAGGCCCGGCACCACGGGGTGCATCGCTGGGTGACCGCGGCAGTGGATCGGGTCGACTTCCTCCAACCGGTGTTCATGGGGGACATCGTAAGCTACTGGACCCGCACCACCAGGAAGGGAACCAGCAGCGTCACGGTGAACGTGGAGGTGATGGCGCAACGCCATGCGACCGGCCACAGCTGCAAGGTCACCACCGCGGAGCTGGTGATGGTGGCCATGGGACCGGAGGGCAGGCCACGGCCCTACTCCGACGTCGATCCCTTCGAGGAGCCGCCCGCGACGGATGGCGGGGCGGGTCGATGAGGCGCCTCGCGACCCCCCCGACCGGTGACGACCGATGAGTGCTCGCAATCTGAGGGCGGCCGCGCTGATCTCCGGAGGGGGCAGGACGGTGGCCTCGCTGGTGCAATCGATCGAGTGCGAGGGGATCCCGGTCGATCTGGACCTGGTCATCGCCCACGACGAGGCACTCGAGGGGGTCCGCCGCTGCCGGGAGCTCGGGATCCGGGTCGAGGTGGTGCCGGGACCCCCGGGAGTCCGGACCAGCGACCGGATGGACGAGATCCTGGTGGAACACGGGACCGACCTGCTGTGCCTGTGCGGCTACCTGAGGCGGTTCCGGGTGGAGCCCCTCTGGCGGGACCGGGTGATGAACATCCACCCCGCGCTCCTGCCCGAGTTCGGGGGCAGGGGGATGTACGGGGACCACGTCCACCGGGCGGTGCTGGAGGCGGGACGAACCCGGACCGGGTGCACCGTCCACTGGGTCGACGAGGAATACGACCACGGCGACCACATCCTCCAGAAGACCTGCCAGGTCGAACCCGACGACACCCTCGAGTCGCTGGCCGAGCGGGTGTTCGCCCTCGAGTGCCGAGCCTATCCCGAGGCGGTGAAGTCGGTGGCCGACGAACTGATCGAGAGGGTTCACGCCGGGCTGGACCAGGCATGAGGGCGGCCAGGTTCGCAACCATACTCCTCGCCGTCCTGCTCGCGGGTCCCTGCGTGGCACCGGCGTCCGCCCAGACGGTGAAGCCTTCGCGCGTCGCGCTGGAGCGGCAGATCATCACCGCGTTCGGGCGTGACGACGTCCGTCGGGCGCTGCTGCTCATCGACCGCTACCTCGTCCACTGGCCCAACGACGGGAACATGATCTACAACTCGGCCTGCGGTCATGCCCTCAACGGGGATCGGGAACTGGCCGCGGAGCGGCTGCTCGAGGCGGTCCGCAAGGGATTCCGTGACTTCGACCACATGGAGGCCGACGAGGACCTCAGGTCGATCCGCGACCACGACGTCTTCCTCGCGATCCTGGAGGCGCGAGAACGGATACGCGAGACCCAGCGGGAGCAACGCCCCGACCCCGGGGAGGGGATCTCGGTCCCGGAGGTCCCGGAGGCGCTGGTGCCACGCTCGGGGCGCGGTTCCGAGGAGTACGCGGACTGGAAGGCCGCCCACGGGGATCGCTACGTGTTCGAGGAGCTCGAGCAGCAGCGACTCCACGTCGCCTCGACCCTCCCGCTGGAGGCGCGTCAGGAGATGATGGCGATGCTGAGGAGGCAGGGCGGCTACCTGACCCGCGAGCTCTTCGAATCGGTCCAGCCGGACTGGGTCTTCCTGCTGGTCCCCTCGCGCGCCGACGCCTCCCGGTTCGACCTGGACTCGAGGACCGCGGGGTGGTACGAGCACTCGAGGCGGATGCTCACCACCGCGGACATCGGTGCGTCCCTGCGGCACGAGTTCGTGCACGTCCTCCACTGGGGGCACATGGACCGCCTGCAGCAGCAGCACCCGATGTGGATCCAGGAGGGGCTGGCCTCGCTGTTCGAGGAGTACGAGTTCAGCCGGGACGGGGAGGTGATCCGGTTCAAGCCGAACGAACGGCACAACGTGGTGTACGACATGGTCCGCGGCGGCCAGAACCCCCCGTGGCGGAGCCTGTTCTCGATGAACACCACCAGGTTCATGAGGGCGGCCAGTCGGCTGTACCCGATGACCCGCTCGATCTTCGAGTACATCGCGGACCGCGGGATGCTGGCCAGCTGGTACCGGAACCTCACCATGAGCTGGGAACGGGACCCGACCGGGGTCATGGCCACGGAACGGACCTTCGGGGCCCCGATCGAGGAGGTCGAGCAGGACTGGACGAGGTGGGTCCGGGCCCGCGGCCCCCGGGACGACTCGATCGGCACCGGCGACGCGTCGATCGGGATCCAGGCGGAGAACGACGTGGACGGCTGCCGGATCACGCTGGTCCACGAGGGAAGCGGGGCCCGTGAGGCGGGGCTCAGGGTCGGGGACGTGATCGTGCGGATCGGTCCCCGGAGCATCCGCTCGACGCGGGAGCTGATGCTGGAGGTCGCTCGACGAGGGATCGGCGAGATCGTCGTGATCAGGG
Organism: Phycisphaerae bacterium; assembly: GCA_002862305.1. Lineage (GTDB taxonomy): Bacteria > Planctomycetota > Phycisphaerae > Phycisphaerales > SM1A02 > UBA8087. The sequence continues at coordinate 34,979 of PKCS01000073.1, forward strand.
TCCGCAGGGGCGAGGACTACCTCGACCTCAGGACCGAGCTCAAGCCCATGCCACGCCAGTGAACACCGCGCCGGATGGTGCGGACACCGAACCTGCCCTAAGATGAACCAGAATGGCCAGGTCCGATCGCAAGACATTCAGGGGTGACTTCCGGAGGTTCTTCGTCAAGGGACTCGCGGTCCTGCTGCCGACCGTGCTGACCATGTGGATCCTGGTCAAGGCCTACGAGTTCGTGGACGTGGCGATCGCACAGCCCATCAACCGCGGCATCCGGCTGGTCATGAACCAGGCGACCCCCCACGTGGGGTTCCTCGAGGCCGAGTTCGAGCCGTCGCCTCAGGTCGTGGACCGGGAGATCGCGAACACCGTCTCCGCCAACCGCAAGCCCCGGACCAAGGCGGAGGTCCGTTCCGAGCTGAGGGCGGAGTCCATCCGGGCCTGGTGGGATGCACGGTGGTACATGAACTTCATCGGGCTGATCGTGGCGATCATCGCGGTGTACGTGGCCGGTCGGCTGCTCGGGGGATTCCTCGGGCGTGGGATCTACAACAAGCTGGAGTCGCTGCTCACCTCCATCCCCGGCATCAAGCAGGTGTACCCCTACGTCAAGCAGGTGGTCGACTTCCTCTTCAGCGACGAGAAGCCGATCAACTTCAACCGGGTGGTGCTGGTCCAGTACCCGCGGAAGGGCGTCTGGTCGATCGGACTGGTCACCGGCACTCCCATGAAGTCCGTCCAGCAGGAGATGGCGCCCGGCCAGGAGCCGGGGGTCACCATCTTCATCCCCAGCTCGCCCACCCCCTTCACCGGCTACACCATCAGCGTCCCGCAGGAGGAGATCGTGGAACTCCCCCTGACCATCGACGAGGCCCTCAGGTTCACGATCTCGGGAGGCGTGCTCATCCCCGCCCAGCAATCGATCGAGGACGGGAACGCGACCGACCTCCCCGGGCAGGCTACCCTTCCCGGTGGGGCACCGCCGAAGGAATGAGATCGGCCCCGGATCGGTCGGAGGCCAGACGAAAGGAGCTGCCAGCATGCAGATCAGCATCACCGGACGACACCTCGAGATCGAGGAGCGGGTCAGGAAGTACGCCGAGGACCGGGCCCAGCGGCTCCCCCACTACTTCGACAAGGTCTCGAGGGTGGAGGTGGTGATCGACCGCGAGGGTGGCGACTTCACCTGCGAGATCCACGTGTCCGCCGAGGGTCACGAGGAATTCGTGGCCAGGGCCGGGGACCGGGAGCTGACCGCGTCCATCGATCTGGCCCATGACAAGGTTGTTCGACAGTTGAACGACTGGAAGAGCCGATTAAGAGACAACCATCATTGAACCACCACCAACCTCAGATGAGCATCCGGGCCCCGGGTCGTCAGGGAAGAAATCATGAAACTGCGTGAAATCGTCGTAGAGAAGTCAGTGATCCCGAACCTCCAGGCCGAGAAGCGGGAGGACGCCGTCAAGGAGCTGATCGGCTCGCTCGTGGAGTCCGGCTCGATCGGCACGGAGCTCCAGGAGGAGTTCACCAAGGCGGTGCTCAGCCGGGAGCGCAAGGGTTCCACCGGCTTCGGCCACGGGGTGGCGGTTCCCCACGTGAAGAGTCCCAAGGTCGACCGGATCATGGTGACCATCGGCATCTCCGCGAAGGGGATCGACTTCAAGGCCCTCGACAAGCAGCCGGTGTATTCGTTGTTCCTGCTGCTCAGCCCCGAGGACCGGCCGGAGGAGCACCTCGATGCGATGGAGGCGATCTTCGCCAACCTCTCCCAGGAGCAATTCAGGAAGTTCCTCAGGCAGGCCTCGACCGCCGAGGAGATCATGACCCTGCTCGACGAGGCGGACACCTCCCAGGTCCGCTGAGCCACGGGACCGGGTCCACCCCGTCCCCCTGATTCCCACCCCGACGAATGGAAGCCATCACTTGGAGCGATGCAAGGTCGAGATCCTGAACAAGCTTGGCCTGCACGCGCGGCCCGCCATGACCTTCGCGGAGCGGGCCGCCGAGTTCAGTTCGGCGATCGCGGTGCGCAGGCTCGATTCCGACGAATCGGTCGACGGGAAGTCGATCATGCAGATGCTCATGCTCGCGGGGACGATGGGGACCAAGCTCGAGATCACCGCGAGCGGGGATGACGCCACGGAGGCGATCAAGGCGCTCGAGGATCTCGTGAACGCACGTTTCCTCGAGGACGAGTGAGCGGATTCGACGGACCCCCTCAGCCGATCGTCTCGGAACCGAGATCCCGCGAGAGCAGCCCCTCGATGGCGCTCCGGGCGGGAAGCCCCTCGAAGAGCACCGAGTGGACGGCATCGAGGATCGGGACCTCGACGCCCCGCGCCCGGGCGAGTTCGACGATCGCCCTGGTGGTCTCGACCCCCTCCACCACGCACATCGACCCGGCCAGGTAGTCCTCGAGGCTCGTTCCCGCCCCGATCGCCTCGCCGCAGCTGCGATTGCGTCCGTCGGGGCTGAAGCAGGTGGTGGCGAGGTCCCCCACCCCGGAGATTCCGAAGAACGTCTCCCGGCGCGCGCCCAGGGCCGTCCCCAGTCGCACCACCTCGGAAAGTCCCCGCGCGAGCAGGGCGCTCTTGGCGTTGAATCCCTGGCCGAGCCCGTCGAGGATCCCGGCCGCGATCGCGATCACGTTCTTGACCGCGCCCGCGAACTCGACCCCCAGCAGGTCCTCGTGGGTGTAGACCCGCATCCACCGGGTGGTGAAGCAACCCTGGACCGCGCGGATCGCATCGCGGTCGTCGCCGGCGGCGACCATCGTCGCGATCATGCGGGCCGCCAGCTCGGTGGCGATCGTGGGACCGGAGAGGCAGACCCCTCGATGCCCCCGGTCGCCGAGCACGTCGCGGAGGATCTCGGTCGGCCGGAGCAGGCTGCCCACCTCGAGTCCCTTCGCAACGCTGACCATGATCGGGGTGCCGACCAGTCCGTCACCGATGGATTGGAACACCGGGCGGATGTACTGGCACGGAATCGCGCAGACCACGAGGCGAGCATCGGCCAGGACCGGTGCCGGGTCCGGACTCACGAGGATGGATCCGGGGACCTCGTAGCCGGGCAGTCTCGCGCTTCGGCGGGTCCGGGCGAGTTCGCGAACCTCGGCGTCCATCGGCCCCCAGACGCGGACATCATGCCCGTTCTGGTGCAGCAGGTCGGCCATGACCAGTCCCATCTGCCCGTCTCCGATCACGGAGGCGGGGACGGGATCGGGTGGTCGGTCGTTCATCGGGGCTCCTTGCAGACGCAAAATCCGGCCGGGGCGGGCCGGTCGACGAACCATGGCCCGACCAGAGCGTACAAACTCCCGGCCCCAGCTGCCGCGAGTGGACTCCCGGGGGGCTATGATGTCCCCGCCTCATCACCCAACATGGAGTCCCCGCATGAGCGATACCACGCTCTCACCCGTCAATCAGGAACCAACCGATCGGACCTGGGATGAGGGAGGCGCCCAGAGGCTGGAGCGCCAGCTCTTCTTCGCCCTGCTGGGCGGAATGCTGCTCCTCGTGGCCTGGATCGGGCGCTACGCCTTCGGATTCGACCAGCAGGTCGCGGACGTGGCGGCCACCTGCGGGGCGATCATCCTGGTGATCCCCCTCGCGAGGGGTGCCATCAGGGAGATCCTCTCCGGGACCCCCTCGAGCGACGCACTTGCCAGCCTCGCCGTGCTCGCGGCGATCGCGGTCGGCGAGTACCTCGCCGCCGGGTTCCTCGCGTTCTTCCTCTGGATCGCCGAGCTGGTGCTCTCGCGGACCGCCTGGGGCGCGCAGCGGGCGATTCGCGAACTGGTCGAGCTCACCCCGGACATGGCGCGGATCGTGGACGCGGAGGGCAACGAGCAGGAGACCGGCCTCAGGAACGTCGCCATCGGGTCGGTGGTCCGGGTCCGCCCGGGGGAGAACCTCCCGGTGGACGGGCGGATCATCGAGGGTCGCACGGACATCAACCAGGCCTCGCTCACCGGCGAGGCGATTCCCATCGAGGCGATCAAGGGCACCGAGGTCTACGCAGGCACCACCAACCTCACCGGCCAGGTCGACATCGAGGTGACCGCGATCGCGGGGGAGACCACGATCGGCAAGGTGGAGCAGCTGATCCGCGAGGCCGAGTCGACCAAGGGACGCCGTCAGGAGCTGATCGAGCGGCTCGCCTCCTACTACGTACCGGTGGTCCTGATGGTGGCGATCGCGGTCGGCTTCTTCACCGCGAACGGGACGGATCCCGCGGCCCGCGAGGCGGCGGCGGTCCGGGCGATCACCGTGCTGGTGGTGACCTGCCCGGGAGCCCTGCTGATCGCCTACCCCACGGCGATGGTCGCGGCGTTCGCGGCCGCGGCGAGGCTGGGCATCATGATCAAGCAGACCAGGACCCTCGAGTCCGCGAGTCGGATCGACACCGTGGTGCTCGACAAGACGGGGACCCTGACCACCGGGAAGTTCGCGGTCAGCCGACTGGCTCCCGCGGAGGGCGTCGAGGGTGCGATGCTGCTGCAGCGCGCCGCGGACGCCGAGCAGTCCTCGAACCACCCCCTGGCCCGAAGCATCCTCGAGACCGCCGAGCGGGCGAGGATCACCCCGGGATCGCTTCGTTCCTACACGGAGGTCCACGGACGAGGCGTGAAGGCGGAGACCGAGCAGGGCGTGGTCTTCGCGGGACGTCCCGACTGGCTCGCGGACATGAATCCGGGCATCCGTTCGGAAATCGCCGACGTGGAGCAGAAGATCGAGGGCATGTCCGGGGTCCACGTGATGCTCGACGAGCAGTACCTCGGCGCGGTGGGCCTCGAGGACGCCCTCCGGTCCAACGCGGTGGAGGCGGTCTCGGGGCTGCGGGAGGCCGGGGTCCGCAGGGTCTGCATCTTCACGGGGGACCGCCTCTCGGTCGCGAAGCGGGTGGGGCAGACCGTTGCGGTCGACTCCATCGAGGCGGAATGCCTGCCGGAGGAGAAGCACGAGGAACTCAAGTACCTGATCTCCAAGGGTCACCGGACCCTGGTGGTCGGCGACGGCATCAACGACGGCCCGATCCTGGCGTCCGCGGACGTCGGGGTGGCCATGGGGCTGACGGGCTCTGACATCGCCACCAACTCCGCCGGGGTCGCCCTGATGAACGACGACCTCCGACACCTGCCGTTCCTGCTGGACCTGGCGAGGCGGACCCGCGGGATCGTTGCGCAGAACATCGCGGCCAGCCTCGTGCTCGCGGTGGTGGGACTCGCGCTGGCCGCCACCGGACAGATCGACATCTACGTGACCCCCTTCTACCAGGCGGTCGCCTACGTCTTCGTGATCGCCAACAGCCTTCGGCTGGTGCGGTTCGGCGAGGACTTCGCCGAGGAGGAACAGCGCCGGGTTGCGGAGGAGCAGGCCAGGCAGGCTCGTCCCAAGCGGCGCAACCGATCCGCGAGCCCGGGCCAGGTCGCCACGTCCGGCGGTTGATTCGAACCAGTGCCCCGAAACCGTGGCGCCCCGGCGTCAATTGGTTGTTTTTTGGACGTTTCGGACGATTCAGCGCCACGGCTGGCGGTTGACTCGGTAGAGTGATGATGTGTGAACGATTTGAACGTTTTCAACCTCAGCGAGGAACGAACCATGACCACCCTGCTTCTGAGCGCCGCCACCCTGAGTCTCGCGGCCGTCGCCAATTCCGGATCCACGAACGACACAATTCCCGCGGTGGCCTCGTCTTCCGATCGCCTGAGCACCCTGGTCGCAGCGGTCCAGGCCGCAGACCTCGGGGGCGCCCTCTCCGGAGACGGACCGTTCACGGTGTTCGCCCCGACCAACGAGGCCTTCGAACGACTCGACGACGGCGTGATCGAAGGCCTGCTCGAGGAACCCGGACGGGGCACCCTGACCAGGATCCTGACCCACCACGTCGTTCCCGGCCGGCTCTACGCGCGTGACCTTCTCGAGGTCGACTCGGTGGAGACCCTTGCCGGCACCGAGCTCTCACTCGAGGGCATCCGCGGACGCCTGCTGGTCGAGGACTCCATCGTGGAGACCGCTGACGTGGACGCGAGCAACGGCGTGGTCCACCTGATCGACCGCGTGCTGGTCCCCCCGACCGTGGTCGCCCCGCTCCAGCAGCTGCTGACCAAGGCGATCGATCGTGGCGTCCCGCTGTACAACAGCGGCGACCCCGAGGCGTGCTGCGCGGTCTACGCCACCGCGCTCGACGCGGTGGCGCTCGGGACCGGCTGGAACCTCTCACCGATGCAGGCCGAGAACGTGCGCCGTGCGATCGAGGACGCGGACGCGATGATCGACGCGGGTTCGCGGGCCTGGGCCTACCGCCGGATCATGGACGCGCTCATGGAGTCCCGGCAGATGACGACCAGCCGGCCCGCGCCCGCCGACGAGTCGGCACGGAAGGTCTTCACCTTCGACGACCGCTCGGAGATCCAGGACTGGCGGATCGTCCTCGACGGCGTCATGGGCGGACTCTCCACGGGCAACCTCAGAATGACGGGGGATTCCATGCTGTTCACGGGCGAGACCTCGCTTCGCAACAACGGCGGATTCTCCTCGATCCGTTGCGGGGTCGAGGCCGACACGTTCTCCGGTTCCGACTCCATCAAGCTGCGTGTCCGGGGTGACGGCCGCACCTGGATCATGGGCACCCGCAAGAGCAACTCCATGGGAGGCGACTCCTACTGGTACCGCTTCGAGACCGTCGACGGCGAGTGGATGGACGTGGTGATCCCCATCCGGGAGATGCAGCGGCACTTCTTCGGGCAGCGTGCCCCGGGCTCGATCAGCCCCGAGGAGGTGAAGGCGATCGAGTTCTACATCTACGACAAGAAGGCGGGCCCCTTCTCCCTCGAGGTCGACTCGATCGAGGGGGTCCAGGCGAACGCCTGACCGACACGAGGTCGCAACCACAGGCCGATCCCCGGATGTCCGGGATCGGCCTGTTGCGTTCAGGCGATGGTGATCTCGTCGTTGAGGTAGACGTCCTGGATCGCATGGAGGAGCTCCACGCCCTCCTTCATCGGACGCTGGAAGGCCTTGCGACCGGAGATCATGCCGATGCCGCCGGCACGCTTGTTGATCACCGAGGTCCGTACCGCCTGGGCCAGGTCGTTCTCACCCGACCCACCTCCGGAGTTGATCATCCCGGCTCGTCCGCAGTAGCAGTTGAGCACCTGGTAGCGGGTCAGGTCCACGGGGTGGTCGCTCGAGAGTTCGGTGTACATCAGGTCGTCGTACTTGCCGAAGCTGGTTCCACCCTCGTTCATCGCGACGTAGCCGCCGTTGAGCTCCGCCTGCTTCTGCTTGATGATGTCGGCCTCGATGGTGACCCCGATGTGGTTCGCCTGGCCGGTCAGGTCGGCGGAGACGTGGAAGTCCTTGCCGTCCCGCTTGAAGGCCGGGTTCCTGAGGTAGCACCAGAGCACGGTGGCCATGCCGAGCTCGTGGGCGTGCTGGAAGGCCTCGGCGATCTCGACGATCTGCCGGTGTGACCCCTCGGAGCCGAAGTAGATGGTGGCCCCCACCGCGGTGGCCCCGAGGTTCCAGGCCTCCTCGACCGTGCCGTAGAGGATCTCGTCGTACTCGTTCGGGTAGCTCAGGAGCTCGTTGTGGTTGAGCTTGCACAGGAACGGGATCCGGTGGGCGTACTTCCGGGAGACCGATCCCAGCACCCCGAAGGTCGTCGCGACCGCGTTGCAGCCACCCTCCATCGCGAGCTTGATGATGTTCTCGCCGTCGAAGTAGAGCGGGTTCTTCGCGAAGGAGGCGCCACCGGAGTGCTCGATCCCCTGGTCGACGGGGAGCATCGAGAGGTAGCCCGTCCCCCCCAGCCGGCCGTGATTGAACATCTGCTGGAGGGACTTCATCACCTGCGGGTTGCGGTCGCTGGGACCGAAGATCCGTTCCACCCAGTCCGGGCCGGGAGCGTGCAGGAGGGACTTGTCGACCTTGGCGGTATGGCCGAGGAGGCTCCCGGATTCCGATCCCAGGAGTTCCTCGATGCGGCTGGTGGTGGTGGTCATGGTGCATTGCCTCCGGTCGGCGTGGTGATGGTGGACCTCAGGGCGCCATGGTAGCGAGGGATCCGGGGAAATTCCTATACTCGGACGCAGTGATGATTCCGGATCTCGGCCAAATTTCGTCGGGAGTGGCCGTCCTCGTGATGCTCGGGGGAGCCGGCGTGCTCGTCCTCGGTGCCCACCTGCTGGTGACCGCGGCGGTGGCGCTGGCCAGGCGAGCGAGGCTCTCCCCGTTCTTCATCGGGGCGACGATCGTCGCGGTCGGGACGAGCGTGCCGGAACTCGCCGCCTCGCTCTACGCGAACCTCACGGATCGCGAGGGGATCGCGCTGGGGAACGTGCTGGGCTCGAACGTCGCCAACCTCGGGCTGGTGCTCGGGGCGGTCGCGCTGGCCCGGCCCATCCCCCTCAAGGGCCGGAGCATGGGCCGTGACCTCCTCGTGGTGGTGCTGGTCGGTCTCGTTCCCCTGCTGGCGCTGCCCTTCGACAACCAGCTCACCCCCTGGCACGGCGTGGTCCTGCTGCTCCTGCTCGCCGGGTACTTCTACTGGACGAGGCAGGCGAGGCACGACTCCCCTCCCGAAGCACGACCGGACCAACCGGCCACCCGGACCTGGTTGATCGGGCTCGGGCTGGTGCTGGGCCCGGTGATGCTGGTCGCGGGGTCCCAGTTGTTCGTGGAAGGCGCGGTGGTGGTGGGACGGGGGATCGGGGTGCCGGAAACCGTGATCGGCCTCACGGTGGTCGCCTTCACCACCTCCCTCCCGGAACTCGTCACCAGCATCTACGCCGCGCTGAAGGGGCAGCAGGAGCTCGGGGTCGGGAACATACTCGGGTCGTGCATCATGAACGTGCTGGGGATCCTCGGGCTGGTCCTGCTCTTCGGTTCGATTCCCGTGGACCCGCAGATCTACGCCGTGGACCTGCCCGCGCTGCTGATCGTCTCGGTCGCCGCGGTCCCGATCCTCGTCAGCGGCGGACGGGTGATCCGGATGGAGGGGCTGCTCCTCCTGCTGATGTACCTCGCGTACGTCACGTTGCTCTTCGTACTGGTCCCGGGCTGGTTTCCGGAAGGTCCGGGGTCCTGAACCGATCGGGCTCAGTCCTCCGAGGCCCGCTCGATCCAGCCACCCCCCAGGACCAGGTCCTCCTCGTAGCAGACCACGGCCTGCCCGGGGGCGACCGCCGACTGCGGCTCCGTGAAGCGGACCTCGAGGCCTTCGTCGGCGAGAAGCCTGACCTCGGCGGGGACCGGCTGGGCGTTGTACCTGATCCTCGCCTCGCAGGGTCGCCAACCGCGATGCGGCTCGACCAGCCAGTTGGCCTCGGAGGCGAACAACCCGTTCGAGGCGAGCTCCTCGCGGGTGCCGACCACCACCTGGTTGGTCGTCGGATCCCGCTGGAGGACGAAGAGGGGGACCGAGGAATTCAGGCCGAGCCCGCGTCGCTGGCCCACGGTGAACTTCTGGTGCCCGGAATGGGTTCCGATCCGGTGTCCGTCCCGGTCCACGATCGCCCCCTCCCGGAGCCCCCGTTCGGATCGGCGATCCACGAGGCCGGCGTAGTCCCCATCCGGCACGAAGCAGATCTCCTGGGAGTCAGGCTTGTCGAAGACCGGCAGGCCGAGTTCGAGGGCCAGCTCCCGGACCTCGGACTTCGTCATCCCGCCGATGGGCAGGAGCATCTCCGAGAGCCGTTGGGGCCGGGCGCCGAAGAGCACGTAGGACTGGTCCTTGTCGCGGTCCAGCCCGCGGTACAGCCGATGCGTCCCCTCCTTCGTCGTCAGGACCCGGGCGTAGTGCCCGCTGGCGACGTGGGAGGCACCCATCTGGGACGCATACTCGTGGAGCCGTCCGAACTTCAGCCAGTCGTTGCAGCGCACGCAGGGGTTCGGGGTTCGTCCGGCGTCGTACTCGGCGACGAAGTAGTCGATGATCCGCGAGAAGTCCTGCTTGAAGTCCACCACGTAGAACGGGAGGCCGAGGCGGGTGGCGACCTGCCGGGCATCGTCGGCGTCGTTGATGGAACAGCAGCCCTGCTTCCCGATGCGCACGTCGCAGGAGGACTCCAGGCGTTCCCCGGGAGTCCCCAGCCGCATGAAGAGCCCGACCACGTCGTGGCCGGCACGCTGCAGCACCGCCGCCGCGACCGAGGAGTCGACGCCGCCGCTCATCGCGACCAGGACCTTGCCCTTGGATGGACGGGTGCTCATGTCCAGAGTCTAGTCGGGTGGTCGCCGATCCTGTGGGAAATCTGACGATCCCGCGGAGCCCGATCCAGTCCTGAAAGTGGTCGTATAGCCTGCGGGAATGCTGATCTACGCCGGCATCGACGAGGCGGGGTACGGCCCCATGCTGGGTCCGCTGTGCATCGGGTCCAGCTGCTTCGTGATCGAGGGCGCGGATCCCCGGGACGGTCCCCCGGACCTCTGGGAACTGTTGTCCGAGGTGGTCTGCCGCAAGCCCTCCGACAAGCGCCGAAGGCTGGCGATCAACGACTCGAAGCTGCTGAAGGGTTCTTCCGGTGGGAAGTCGCATCCGTGCCGCCACCTCGAGCGGGGCCTGATGGCGATGCTCTGTTCGGAGCACGACACGATGCCCTGTTCCGACATCGCGTTGTTCGAGCGACTCGGGGCGGCGCTGCCCACCGAACCCTGGTACGGGGGGCCGGTCATCGACCTGCCCCTCGCCGGCACCCTCGAGGAACACGGGATCCAGGCCGCGATGCTGCACCGGGTCATGAGCTCCGCGGGGATCTCGCTCCGGTCCCTGAGGTGCGAGACCGTTCATCCATCGCAGATCAACGACGCCGCGGTGCGCAACGAGCGCAAGAGCGCGCTGAACCTCGCCGCCGCGCTCCGGCTCGCCGAGGGGATCCGGCGCGATCACCCGGGGGACCACCCCCGCGTCATCATCGACCGGCAGGGCGGGCGGCAGGGCTATCGTGAACAGCTCGCCCACGCGTGGCCGGGCGCGGCGGTCCGGATCCTCGGGGAGACCGCCGAGGTGAGCCGTTACCGGCTGGACTTCCCCGAAGGTCCGATCACCGTCTCGTTCGAGTCACGATCTGAGGAGAAGCACCTCCCCGCGGCCCTCGCGTCGATGACCGCAAAGCTGGTGAGGGAGCTCCACATGGCGCGCTTGAACCGCTTCTTCAGCCTGAAACTCCCTGAATTGAGGCCGACCGCCGGCTACGTCCAGGACGGGCGCCGATTCATGAAGGAAGTCGACCCGATCTGTCGGGAACTGGACCTCGAGTCGCATCGGCTGGTACGCGGCGTCTGAGGCCCATTGGGCGGATCTTCTGCTTGAATTGGGGATCACGCGTCGATAGAATCCCGGATTCTGCGTTTTTCAGCCCCCACACGATTCCGCCGTCCGCGATCGGCCGGCTGGAGCGGGTGGAAGCCTCGCCGACGGATCCCAAACCCCTACCTCGAACTGGATCATCTGATGAGCATCGACCTCTCCAAAGTACGCAACATCGGTATCTGCGCCCACATCGACGCCGGCAAGACCACGGTCACCGAGCGAGTGCTCTACTACACGGGCATGAACTACAAGATGGGCGAGGTCCACGAGGGCACCGCGACCATGGACTTCCTCGAGGAGGAGCAGGAGCGGGGCATCACGATCCAGTCGGCCGCGACCACCTGCCCCTGGACGCACAACGGGGTGGACTACAAGATCAACCTGATCGACACCCCCGGGCACGTCGACTTCACCATCGAGGTCGAGCGTTCCCTCCGGGTGCTCGACGGCGCGGTGGCGGTCTTCGACGGCAAGGAGGGCGTCGAGGCGCAGTCCGAGACCGTGTGGCGGCAGGCCGACCGGTACGACGTCCCGCGGCTCTGCTTCATCAACAAGATGGACAAGATCGGGGCCGACTTCAAGTACTCCTTCGACTCGATCCGGACCCGCCTGGGCGCGAACCCCATCGCGGTCCAGATCCCGATCGGCTCCGCCGACGACCTCAAGGGGATCATCGACCTCCTCGAGATGCGGGCCTACTACTTCGACGCCGGGGAACTCGGTGCGAAGGTCGAGGAGCGGGAGATCCCCGACGACATGAAGGACGAGGCCGAGATGTGGCACCACGAGCTGGTGGAGAAGGCCTCGGAGCTCGACGACACGCTGGTCGAGAAGTACATCGAGGACGAATCCTCGATCACCCCCGACGAGATCCGGGCCGCCCTCCGCAAGGGCACCCTGGACATGAGCTGCAACCCGGTGTTCTGCGGTTCGGCCCTGAAGAACATCGGGGTCCAGCGACTCCTCAACGGGGTCATCGACTACCTGCCGACCCCGACCGAGGTGCCCGAGATCACCGGGACCGACCCGCGGGATCCCGAGAAGAGCCTGGTGCGTCCCAACAGTGACGACGCCCCCTTCTCCGCGCTGGTCTTCAAGGTGGTCAACGACACCCACGGGGACCTGACCTACGTCCGGGTCTACTCCGGGGTCCTCCCCCGGGGATCGAGGGTCCTCAACCCCTCGAACAACAAGAAGGAGAACGTGTCGCGGATCTTCGAGATGCACGCCAAGGACCGCGAGGCGCTCGACCAGGTCGGTGCCGGGCAGATCGTCGCGCTGATCGGCCTCAAGAACTCCTTCACCGGGGACACCATCTGCTCGGTGGACGAGCCGGTGATCCTCGAGAAGATGGACTTCCCGGAGCCGGTGATCTCGATGTCCATCGAGCCCAACACCGCCGACGACAAGAAGAAGCTCGGGGAGGCCCTGACCACGATCCGGCGCGAGGACCCCTCCTTCCGTTCGCAGTACAACGAGGAGACCGGGGAGACGATCATCTCCGGGATGGGCGAGCTGCACCTCGAGATCATCAAGAACAAGCTGGTGCGGGACATGAAGGTCGGCGTCCAGGTCGGTCGACCGCGGGTCTCCTACCGCGAGACGATCACCGGGGATGCCAACGACGTCCGCGGCCTGTTCAAGAAGCAGTCCGGCGGTCGCGGCCAGTACGGCGACGCGGTGATCAACGTCTCCCCCATCACCCCCGACGAGGCGGAGGAGCAGGAGCTCAAGATGGTCGACGGCGTGGTCTTCGTGGACAGCATCAGCGGCGGGGTCATCCCCAAGGAGTACATCCCCTCGGTGCAGACCGGCGCCCGCTCCGCCGCGGCCAGCGGTGTGATCGGCGGCTATCCGGTGATCAACGTGAAGGTGGAGCTGGTCTTCGGCTCGTACCACGACGTCGACTCCAGCCAGGTGGCCTTCGAGCAGGCGGGGGCGCTCGCGTTCCGCCAGGCCTGCACCCAGGCCGGGCTGGCGCTGCTGGAACCGATCATGAAGGTCGAGATCGTCACCCCGGACGAGTTCTTCGGGAACGTCTCGGGCGACCTGGCCTCGCGACGCGGCCACATCATCGAGAGCGAGATCCGCAACAACGTCCGGGTCATCCAGGCCGAGGTCCCGCTCTCCGAGATGTTCGGCTACACCACGGTCCTGCGATCGATGACCCAGGGACGGGCCACCAGCTCGATGGAGCCGTGCGAGTACCGGATCATGCCCGATCGCCTCAAGGAAGAAGTGCTGGCCAGCGAGTGATCCCCACGTGCGGACAGCACGTCCGGGGACCTGCACGGGAGCCCGGGCCGTGAGCATCGACCGGTCGAACCTGGATCGCCTGATGGACCGCGCCGCGAGGGTGGCGGCCCGGGGCCACGGTCTGGTGGAACCCGGCTGCATGGTGGGTGCGGTGGTCGCCACCGCGGACGGGACGGTGCTCGCCGAGGACCGCTATCGGAGGTACGGCGGACCGCACGCGGAGCGGACCGCCCTCGAGAAGGCCGGGGACGCCGCGCGCGGGGGCACCCTGCTGGTGACGCTCGAGCCCTGCGACCATCATGGCAAGACCCCCCCCTGCACGGAGGCGGTCATCGCGTCGGGGGTCTCGACGGTGGTCCACGCCTGCCACGATCCCAACGAGCTCGCGGCCGGCGGTACCGAGGCCCTGCGACGGGCCGGCATCACCGTGATCCATCACCCGACCCCGCTGACCGAGCTGCTGAACGCCCCCCACGTCCACCGGACGCGGACCGGGCTCCCCTGGATGATCGCCAAGTGGGCGCAGACCCTCGATGGCCGCATCGCGACGGGCAGCGGGCACTCGAAATGGATCTCCTCGACGAGGTCGCGCCGGCTGGTCCATCGGGAGCGAGGCCGGGTGGACGCGATCCTCACCGGGGTGGGAACGGTCCTGGCCGACGACCCCCTGCTCACGCCCCGCGACCTGCGCCGGGCGAGGCGCAGGCCCGAGCGCGTGGTGGTGGACGACCAGCTCGACACGCCGCTGGACGCCGGGTTGGTCACCACCGCGGGCGACATCCCGACCACCATCCTCTGCCGGATGGAGGCCTCGACCTCGGCCCGGGCCGGTGAATTCCTGGCGGCGGGGGTGCGCGTGGTGGGGATCGACGAGGCCTCGGGGCTTCGCGGCACCCTGCGTGCCGAGGCCGCGGGACGACGGTGGTCGACGATGATGGTCGAGGGCGGGGGCGGACTCCTCGGCCGACTGTTCCGGGACGGACTGGTGAATCGCGCCCTCGTCTTCTCCGCCCCGGTGCTGGTGGGCGACGAATCGGCCCCCGGTCCCGTCCGGGGCCTCGCGCCGGACTCGATCGAGTCCTCGATCCAGCTCGAACGCCTCTGGAGCATCGAACGCGATCCCGATCGCATCGAACTCTTCCGCGTGGCCGGCGGGGAGTGAACCGCCGTCCCGGGACCGGAGTCACGAGGGAGGGAGTCGATCGAGCTCGAGGAGGGGCGCGAATCCCGCGGGATGGATGCGCAGCACCGCGTCGCCGTTCTCGAGGGCCCAGCGTCCCTCGCCGCCCTCGCGGATGACCCGGACGGTGTCGAGCGGGCGGCCGTCGAATCCGTGAAGCACGACCACCGCGCGCTCGAGTTCGGCGGGATAGGGACCGAATGCGATCTCGGTGGCGCGAGCCTCGGTCAGCTGACCGAGGAGCCGCTCCACCGCACCACGGTCGACGCCGCGCGAGGTCCCGTCCTCGAGCACCAGCTTCCAGCCATCGAGGTCGCGCTCGAGGGTGAAGTCCGGGGAGTCACCGGGTCGTCGGATCTCCAGCCGGGCGACGTCCTCCCGGATCGCGGCGGTCCCGGTGGGATCCACGAGCGACGCGGTGGAGGGAACCAGGATCCCCTGCACGTCCTCGCCCAGCCTGAGCACGGTGGGACTGCCCTCCAGCAGGCCGTAGCGATCAGTGGAGCCCACGCCCAGCGGATCGCCGAGCCGCAGGACCGCCCGGTCCTCGTCGAGTCGACCGACCAGCTCGATCGTCGCGATCGGAGGTTCGAGCCCGTACCGACCCAGCTCCGAGGGCTGGTCGTAGAGGTAGCCGAGCGCCCGGGTTCGGGACAACCGGGCCAGCCACTCCTCGATGGCGACCGGGTCCGCCCGGGTCTCGACGGGGGCCTTCATCGTCCAGCCGCGCGGGGTCCGTTCGAGGATCAGTCGCTCCTCGCCGGCCCGGAGGCCGATCCCTCGAGTCTCGATCCCCGCCTCCGGCAGGAGTGCCCGGTCACGCCAGAGACGCTGGTCCAGGTCGAAGAGGCGTTCGTGCAACGCGGCGTCGACGAGCCAGACCTCCCCGGTTCCCTTCAGGGAAGCCCAGGCTCCACCCGCCAGCGTCCGGTCCCCGAGGTCCAGGGTCGTCGAGCCCGCATCCCAGCGCCAGGTGATCGTGGCGTTCGGGACCGCCAGCCCGAGGTCCTCGGTGCCGAGGTCGGACTGCCCGGGGGCCTCCAGGGCCCTGAGTCCTCGGAGTGCCGCGGCGGTGGTGATCAGCTGTCGCGCGCTGAAGGCGTCGATCCCGACGGGGAAGGGCTGCAGCTGGCGCCACTGGTCGCCGGTTCGTCGAATCAGGGTGCGGGTGCCGTCCCGGAAGGCGATCTCGATCTCGTCGATGCGCTCCACCGGCAGGCGATCCTGGAGCAGGAGCACCTGGGAACCCGCGGGTTCCGGACGATCCCCGCGAAGCGACCACCAGGCGAGACCCAGCAGGATCGCGACGATCCAGATGACCAGTGGCCTCGGGCTCATCCGCGCCTCCGATTCAGGACGATCACGCCGCCGAGGCAGAGGATCAGCAGGGGCAGGACCAGGATCAGCACGATCCCGATGACCGTACGCTGCACCTCGGAGAGTCCGGTGAGCCGACTGACCTCCGAGACCCCCGATCCGGCGGCGACCAGTTCATCGAGCCCGGAAAGCCACGCGGTCGCGGCGAGGATGAACCCGCGGTTGCCCGGGGCCTCCAGCACCACTCGGTCGCCCCCCATCGATCTCGAGAGATCGGCGACGGTGC
The DNA here is from genome assembly GCA_002862305.1 of Phycisphaerae bacterium. Lineage (GTDB taxonomy): Bacteria > Planctomycetota > Phycisphaerae > Phycisphaerales > SM1A02 > UBA8087. The sequence goes on from PKCS01000073.1 coordinate 51,334, forward strand.
TCAGCAGCCACCCCGAACCACCCACGACCATGACGCGGTGAGGTGAGTCCGAACCCGGCGGCTCGTTCTCGACCGCGACCACCACGGGCAACGGCTCGTCGAACCGCAGGTCCGGCGGGATCGATTCACGACGGTCGACGACTTCCATGTTCCACTCCGGCTCCAGCCAGCGATTGGGGGATGGCTGGATGCTCCAGAGGGTCCTGACCGACGGAGTCTCCCGCGGCGCGAGACCGACGGGCTGGAGGATGACCAGCGCCTGCGTGCCCACCGCGGAGCTGACGGGGTGCCGGGTCCCGGGATCGGGTTGGGGCAGGCGGGTCCACTGTCGCGTCTCGAAGGTTTCCTCGTCCACGGGAAGCCGTTCGAGCACCAGCTTCGAGGTGAGGGCCTCCACCCCGAGCTCCTGCGCGATCCCCGCCCAGGGGTCCTCGACCCCCAGGAGGGGCAGGATGCTCCGGGACACCGAGAGCAGCACCGGCTGCCGTTCCCTCAGCAGGGTGCGCGTGGCCGAGAGCAGCGACCGTTCGGTCGGTGAGACCTCGAGTCCGGATCGCTGCAGCGGGGGCAGGACCACCCAGACCGGGCGGGTCCCCGCGGGCGGGATCGGTCGATCCGAGGTGTTGACGTTCCATTCCACCACGTCGTGGCGCGCGGCACGAAGGGCGTCGGCAAGGGCGTAGAAGTCGCTCCCCTGCTCGGAGGGTCGCAGCATCCTGCGATCCTCGCCGTGGACCAGGACCACCCAGGGTCGCTCCTCGAGATCCAGCGATCGGATGGCACCGGCCAGGACCTCCTCGCCGCGGAACCGTCGATCGATCCGGACCGTGCCGTCGGAGGCCTCGGTCGTGGAGCGCGGGAAGAGCTGCCAGGCGGGCACCACCGCGGCCCCGGAGGACGGGCTGAGCACGATGGCGGCCTCGCCCGCCTGCAACGCCCGGGCGGCCTCGGAGAGTTCGAGGGGCGGGAGCTGGGCGAGGGCGTCGGCAGCCCTGGCCAGTTCGACCGCGACCTCCATGTACGCGGGTCGCTGGTTCCTCGCGAAGACCCGTGTCCCCGGGGCGAACGAGGAATCGGTGCTCCAGTCGCGCAGGAGCTCGGCGGTGGCGGCGAGCTGTTCCGACCAGAACCCGCAGGTGGTCTGGAGGCCGGTCCGTGCACCCTCGTAGTCGGGCAACGGTCGGGCCCCGCTGGTGGCCAGAAGCTCGCCGACGTAGCGCTCGAGCTCCTCCCCGTCGGCGGTGAGCCGGGTGAGGGCCCGCGCCATCTCGGTCAGCTCGACCGTGGAGGACGTTCCGGGTTCGAGCTCGGCCAGCACCCCCCGAAGGACCGGCAGCTGGCGGATCGCGAACTCGCGAAGTCCCTCGTAGGCGAGCTGCCCGGCATCGAGGGCGGCGTCGTAGGCGGTGATCTCCTCGGCGTAGGCTTCATCCAGTCGCCCGAGGAGCGCATCGAACTCCAGGAGCGACCCCGGATCGAGCGGGTCGATCCTCCGCGCCACCAGCCGGGGGGAGGCCTGGTCGAATCGCTGCAGAACCTCGTCGACCTGGCGGAGCACCGCGGGATCGTTCTGCTCGTCGACCGCGAGCACCGTGATCGACCACCCACCGTCGGGACCGGGAAGCGACTCCAGCATCCGGATCGTCGAGGGCGCAAGGGCGTAGGCGCGCGTCCGGGTCAGGTCGAAGGTGTGGCGGAGGCGGTCCTGGTCGAAGAGGCCGACGGCGGCGACGACCAGCGCCACCACGCCGAACAGTTCCAGGAAACCACTCCGGAGCATGTCGACGCGGGAGGCACGGCCCGCGGCGAACCCGCTCGACCCGAGCCGGGTGAGCAGCAACAGTCCGACGATCACCGCGAGGAAGTAGACGACGTTGGCGGTGTCCAGCAGTCCGATGGCGAAATCGTCGGCCCGTCGGGTCGGGTCCAGGCCGAACAGCAAGGTGGACCAGGCGGGATCGACCAGCCCCGGAATCATCCGGGCACAGAGCACGACCACCAGGGAGGTGAACAGCGCGAGGAGGTAGGAGACGAGCTGGCTTTCGGTCAGCGTGGATGCGAGCATCCCCAGTGCCAGCCACGCGGACCCCGCCAGCAGGAGTCCCAGCAGGCCGCAGCCGATCTCGCCCCAGTCGGGCCTGCTGTAGAACTCCAGGACGAGTCCGCAGACCACGATCGGGATCCCCAGCAGGCCCAGCTGGACCAGGAGGGCAAGGAACTTGCCCACCACCACCGTGCCCAGGCCCGAGGGCGACGACAGCAGGAGTTCCCAGGTGCCCTGTCGACGTTCCTCGCTGAAGGCCCGCATCGCGAAGGCGGGGGCCACCAGCATCAGGACCCAGGCCGCCAGCTTCAGCAGCGGCTGGAGGGTGGCGGGACCGCCCGGCAGCAGGCAGAGGGTGATGAAGATGATGGCGAGCAGCAGGCTCCCGATCGCGAGGGTCACCCAGCCCGCCGCGGTGAAGAAGGTGGTCCGAAGCTCCTTGAGGAAGATGCCGAGCAGTCCGTTCATCGATCGTCCCCATCGGCCGCGTCGGTCGCGTCCGGTCCGGGGGGACCGGGTTCGTTCCAACCGGGACCCCCGGTGGAGGCGCGCAGGAAGATCGATTCCAGGGTCACGTCCCGTGAGCCGAGTGCGCGAAGGGGGATCGACCGTTCGGCGGCGAGCCGGCCCAGCCGCGGCTGCGCGTCGCGAACTCCGGGGGCCGGGGTGACGTGCAGGGTCCGGACCGGTCCGTTCCCCGGGTCCATCCGCACCTCGGAGAAGCCATCCTCCGAGCGGCAGGCGTCGAGCAGGTCCGGTGCGAAGCGGGCGTCCAGCTCGGCGATGACCAGTCGCCCCTCCCCGTGAAGCACCTCCTCCTTGGGACCACAGGCGACCAGCCTCCCCGCGGAGATCATGACCAGCCAGGAACAGGTGGCCTCGACCTCCGGGAGCAGGTGGCTGGAGAGCAGCACCGTCCGATCACCGGCCATGCTCCGGAGCAGCTCCCGGAAGGCGACCTGCTGGACGGGATCAAGCCCCACGGTGGGC
>PKCS01000033.1 GCA_002862305.1 Phycisphaerae bacterium
TCCTTCCCGCTCGCGAACTCCTGGATCTCCTTGGAGATCCGGACGCTGCACCAGTCGTGCCCGCACATCGCGCAGAAGTCGGTGTCCACGTCGAGGTCCTCGTCATGGAACGCACGGGCGGTGTCCGGGTCGAAGGAGAGCTCGAAGTGCTTCTTCCAGTTGAGCGCGGCCCGGGCCTTGGTGAGCTCGTCGTCGCGGTCCCGGGTCCCGGGGATCCCGAGCGCGATGTCCGCGGCGTGAGCGGCGATCTTGTAGGCGATGCACCCCTGCTTGACGTCATCGCGCTTGGGGAGCCCGAGGTGCTCCTTGGGGGTGACGTAGCAGAGCATCGAGGCCCCGTGGTAGGCGGCGGCGGTGGCCCCGATGCAGGAGGTGATGTGGTCGTAGCCGGGGAAGATGTCGGTGACCAGCGGTCCGAGCACGTAGAACGGCGCTCCGTGGCAGAGTCTCCGCTGGAGCTTCATGTTGAACTCGATCTGGTCGAAGGGAACGTGTCCGGGGCCCTCGATCATCACCTGGACCCCGCAGCGCCAGGCCCGCTCGGTCAGGTCCCCCAGTGCGCTCAGTTCCCCGAGCTGGGCCGCATCCGTGGCGTCGGCGAGTCCGCCGGGGCGGAGTCCGTCACCGATCGAGAAGGTGACGTCGTAGCGCCGCATGATCCCGCAGATCTTCTCCCACGCGGTGTTCATCGGGTTCTCGCGACCCTGGTGGTGGATCATCCACTTCGCGAGCAGGGAGCCCCCGCGGGAGACGATCCCGATGAGCCGGTCCTTCACCAGGGGAAGGTGTTCCCGCAGGGTCCCGGCGTGGATCGTGAAGTAGTCGACCCCCTGGGCGGCCTGGTGCTCGAGGGTCTCGAGGATCATCGACTCCTCGAGCTCCTCGATCTTGCGACCGATGATCATCGAGTAGATCGGCACGGTCCCGATGGGGACGTTGCTGTTCCGGATGATCGCCTGCCGGGTGGCGTCGAGGTCCCCGCCGGTGGAGAGGTCCATGACGGTGTCCCCGCCCCACTGTTCGGCCCACTTGAGCTTCTCGACCTCCTCGTCGGTCGAGCTCGAGACCGGGGAGGCCCCCATGTTGGCGTTGATCTTGGTCTTGGTGGACCGGCCGATGGCCATTGGATCCAGCTGGTGCTCGAGGTGCACCCGGTTCGCGGGAATCACGAGGCGTCCCGCCGCCACCTCGTCCCGCACCTGGTGCGGGGTCAGGTGCGGTTCGCGCTCGGAGACCCGCTCCATCTCGGGGGTGACGACGCCGAGCCGTGCCTGTTCGAGCTGGGTGACGGCCTCGAATCCCTCGGGCGCACGACAGCGGATGAAGCCCGTCCCCGGGCGTCCGTGTCCGGAACATCCCTCTTCGATGGAATCGACTTCCTCGATCGTCCATCCCTCGGGCAGGAAGTCCCAGGCGGTCGACTGGCTGGGCGGCGGCATGCCCGGGGTGTCGGGGGAGGAGAAGCTCAGGGGGCCCCCGATGTCGGGACGATTCGCGAAGGAACCAGGGGTGGTGCCCTGGGCCTGACTCGATGGGTTCAGGGCACCGTTCACGGGCATCGCCCATTCGAGGTCTTCGATCGAGATCGAGGGTTCGGATTCTTTGTGGATCATCTCTTGAGCACTCCTCTGGCGGCGAGAAGCCTCGGGATGCACGACGCCTGAGTCGGGTCGGGGATCCAGACGCTTCCCTACGCCGGTTCCAGCCGGATCAGGTTCAACGGGTGCCTCTCAGTCCCGATTGGGGACGCCCCGAGCGATAGGCTGTATTCTAGCCGACGTGTCCACCGAAGGTGGTCGGCCGGGTGGAGAACCGACCTCGGACGGCCCCAGCAGCCGCAAGAACGCATCGAGGAAGACCCAACATGAAGACCGTCGGAATCATCATCGCCATCCTTGTCCTGCTCGGAGGCTGCTGCGTGGGAGGCGGCTTCACCCTCTTCTACCTGTTCGAGCAACAGGTACAGACCGCGATCACGCCCCAGGTGGAGGGGACCGCGGCGGTGGAGCGCTTCATCGGGAAGGTCGAGACGGTGAAGCTGGACGTCAACCAGACGGTCCAGCAGGCCCAGTCCGGCGACGACGACCGACTGGCCATGTCGATCAGCGGCGACAAGGGCGCGGGGCTCCTGCTCGTCAAGCCCTCCGAGGAAGGCACCCTCGCCAAGCTGGAGTGGGCGATCCTTGAATACGACGGCACGTCCTACGTGGTGCTCGGCACGCCGCCGGAGACCCTGGACGCGATCACCCTGTCCGGCAGCGACAACCCCTCGCCTCCGGCCGACGAGTCCGGAGTGAAGCCGGCGGAACCGGTCGGTGAAGCAAGCGGATCGAGCGGTGAGGCCGAACCGGCGACCACGCCCGCGGCGGGCTGACGAACGGGACGTTCGCATGGTCGGTATCGAGGACATTCGTGAGGCGGCGGAGCGGATCGCCCCGTTCGCCCATCGCACCCCGGTGCTGACCAGCGAGACGCTGGACCGCCGTGCGGGGCGCACGCTGTTCCTGAAGGGAGAGCACCTCCAGAAGGTGGGCGCGTTCAAGTTCCGCGGGGCCTGCAACGCGGTGATGGGACTCGATGAGGAGGAAGCGAGGGCCGGCGTGGTGACCCATTCCAGCGGGAACCATGCGCAGGCCCTGGCCCTGGCGGCAAGGATCCGGGGGATTCGGGCGACGATCGTCATGCCGCGGGGTGCGCCGAGGGTGAAGCGACGGGCGGTCGAGGAATACGGCGGCCGGGTCATCGAATGCGAGCCTTCACAGCAGGCGCGCGAGGAGGGCGCGGCGAGGGTCATGGCGGAGGAGGGTGCGGTGTTCATACCCCCCTACGACGACCCGCGGATCATCGCCGGGCAGGGCACGACCTTCCTGGAGCTCGACCAGCAGGTGGGGGAACTCGACGCGCTGGTGGTCCCCCTCGGGGGAGGCGGACTGCTCTCGGGAATGGCCCTGGCGGCCAGGGCGCTCCGTCCGGAGCTCCACATCATCGGGGTCGAGCCGGAACTCGCGGACGATGCGCGCGAATCGATCGAGCGAGGGCGGATCGTCCCCCAGCGACCTCCCCGGACCATCTGCGACGGGCTGCGAACCTCGCTGGGGGAACTGACCTTCCCGATCATCCGCGACCACGTGGACGAGATCCTCACCGTGTCCGACGAGTCCACCACCGAGGTGATGAGGTACTGCTGGGAACGCTGCAAGATGGTGGTCGAGTCGAGCGGGGTGATCGGCGTCGCGGCCGTGCTCGACGACGAGTTCAGGCGACGCCCGGGCCTCGAGCGGGTCGCGGTGGTGATCACCGGGGGGAACCTCGACCTCGAGCACCTGCCCTGGCAGGAGTGAACCGGTCAGGGAGTCCAGGCGAACAGGAGCTCGGTGAGGTCGGAGCCGTTCACCACCCCGTCGCAGTTGAGGTCGGCCGGGGCGTCGGTGCCCCCCCAGGCGAAGAGCAGGTTCGCGAGGTCCGCGCCGTTGACGAGGTCGTCGCCGTTGAGGTCGGGATCGCCCGGGCAGGACTGGTCCACGACGCCGTTGGCGAGGATGGAGATCGCGAAGCTGGCGACCGCGGTCCCGGCACTGGGAACCCCGCTGAGGAGGATGTTCGCGGTCCCCCCGGGCGGCAGGATGGTCGGCAGCGGCAGGGGAACGGCGTCGAACGAGAAGCCCTCGGTGGGGATCGCGTCGTCGAACGTGGAGGATGCGGTGATCTGGAAGTCGTAGCCGCCGGGGGTGGGGATGAGCAGTCCGGAGACCGGGAGCGACAGCGGCACCGGATCGGGGGTGGTCTCCTCCCCGAAGAGGGTGAAGGAGAAGCTGCTCTCCACCTGCACGGTCCCGGTCACGGGATAGGTCCCGGATTCATCGGGCGCCCCGAGGGTCAGGCTCGAGATCCCGACCTGTTGCAGGACGAGGTTGCTGAGGGTGATCTCCCCGAGCGGGACCGGGATCGCGAACCCGCCGATGTAGAGGGAGTTTGGATCCACGGTCCGGAAGGTGTCGTAGGTGAAGTCGAGTCCGGCGTCGAGCGAGCTCGTTCCGCCGCCGAGCACGTCGGTGACCAGCCCCGAGATCTCGAGCAGGTTCCCGGGAAGATCGAGCTCCACGCTGAAGGAGCCGGAAGGCGCGAACTCCTGGGAACTCGAAAGGCTCGCATCCGCGGTGTAGCTGATCGGGTTGTTCCCGCTTCCACCGAAGAAGCCGGGAAGGGTCCGGGTGCCGGTGGGATTGGTCTCGGCGTCGTAGTCCCCGATCAGGGTGCCCCCGAAGGAGAACTGAACGTCGAGGGCGCCGTTGATCAGGCTCTGCTGCTGGTCGACGGTGAAGTCGACGTCCTGCGCGAGGACGGAACTGGAGGCGAGCAGGAGCGGGATGGCGACGAGGTTCGATCGCGGGTGCATGGATTCGTTCTCCGGGGTCTGGATCGACGGGCATTCTGGTCCAAGGCTAGGGAAAAAGCCTGTGGAGTGGAAGCCCCGATCCATGAGTTGAATGATCCTGCTCGATTACAGGACAGTCAGGGGGACCACTCGGAGAGCAGTCTCGACAGGTCCGCTCCATCGACGACCCCGTCGCAGTCGACATCGCCGTCCGGTCCCGACCCTCCCCACGAGACCAGGAGCAGGGCGAGGTCCGCTCCGTTCACCAGGCCGTCTCGGTTCAGGTCGACCCGACCGCTGCAGGGCTCCGGATCACAGCCCAGTTCCAGCAGGTAGCGGTTCCCGAAGTAGGACGGTCCGGGCTCCTCGCCGTCGTCCAGCTCGTCGAGTGCGCAGGGCAGTCCCTGGCGCAGGGCCAGTTCCTCCCGGCCGGGCGCGACCACGATCGACCACTGTCCCGCGGGCACCTCGAGCTCGACTTCGGCGGGTCCGGTGCACAGGACGGACTCGAGAATCGAGCGAACCTGGATGGGGCCCGCGCACGGCCCGTCGAGGACGACCACCTGCGCGGGGAACTCGGACTCGATGGACACCCGGAGCAGGGTGGTTCCCGGAAGATCGACCCGGTACCAGTCGGTGTCGCGGGGAGCGCCGGTCGTGGTGGTGCCGAGGATCCGATCGCCGCAGGCGAGCTCGCCGAAGGTCGGTTCGAGGAGGTTGCACCCGTCGTTGAGGCGCTCGTTGCACGGCTCCTCCTCCAGAACGGCGTCCGGGGGGGCCTCGAGGATGCAGGCGGGCCGGTCGCAGAGGTCCAGCGAGAGGTCGATGCAGTACTGGTCCCAGTCCACGTAGCAGCAGTGCCAGTCGTGGTCGCAGGTGATCCGGCAGCAGGCCTGGTCGGAGCAGCCCGGAACGTCCGAGCGGATGGTGCAGGGCTGGGAGCCCGGACAGGACAGCCCGTCGCAGAAGGCGTCGACGGCGTCGAGGCAGAGCGAATCCCACTCGAAGTCGCAGCAGAGGGGATCCGCCGCGCACACTGCATCGCAGCACTCGGTGACCACGCACCCCGGGTCCGCGTGCGGCTCGTCGCAGGGACCGGTCGCACCCGGATTGCATTGAGCATGGCCCGGGGTGGCGGTAGCGAGGAGGGCCGGCAGGAAGAGGAGGATGCAGGACCTCATCGAGGGGCTCCGGTCACCGGGTCGCCCCCCGGGTCGAGGACGGTCCGCGTGGGATCCCCGCAGAGATCGCTCAGCCACTTGGCGAGCGCGACTCCGTCGGTCCGGAGCTCCGGAGGCACGACTGAACCGGGAGCCCGCGGGGCGGGCGTCGGCTGGTCCGGGGATCGCGGCGAGGCGCCCCCGAGTCGATTGTTGCGCAGGATGACCAGCCGGTCCCCGGTGAAGTCCGCCGCGAGGAGGTCGAGATCGCCGTCGAGGTCGAGGTCCACCGTGCGCAGGAATCGGGTGAACTCGGAGGCCGGGAACGACTGGGGCGCCAGGAACGCGGGCGGGCCGCCCGGGGTGGTGACGTTCTCGAAGAACGAGATCAGCCCCGGCAGGGCGTGGCCGATGACGACGTCCGGATCGCCATCCCCGTCGAAGTCCCCCACCTCGGGAAACCACGAGATCCCGGTCAACGAGCCAGCATGGAGGGTGGTACCCGCGACGTCGCCGGCCTCGTCGACCTCGATCACCGCGAACTGCTGGCTTCCGAAGCTGGTGAGGGTGAGCAGGCACTCGAGGCGGCCGTCGCCGTTGAAGTCGGCCCAGGCGCCGTAGGAGCATCCCGGGATCGTTCCGTTGTCGAGGACCGGTCCGACCCAGGAACGGGCCTCCGGGAAGGTGGCCGATCCGTCATTGATCGCGATCTCGAGCGACCGGGTGCCGATGCCCACGGACGTGAGGTCGAGCCGTCCGTCCCCGTCGAGATCCGGCAGCTGGACGCTCTGGGGGTAGGCGTATCCGTTCTTCCAGGATCCACAGCGAAGCCGGCGGACGGTCTCGAAGCCGCCGGTCCCGTCACCGACGAGGACTCGCACCTCGTCGCTGGCATGTCCGACCGCGACCAGGTCGAGGTGCGTGTCGCCATCGAGGTCCGCGAGCCGGGCGGAGCGCAGTTCACGACCGAAGCGGAATACGAGGGAGGTCTCGGCGAAGCCGCCGCCAGCCAGTCCCCGCAGGAGCTCGAGCCGGCCCGAACGGGACCTGGCCGCCAGCACCAGGTCCAGGATGCCGTCCTCGTCGAGGTCCCCGAGCTCCAACCAGTCGATCGGCTGCTCGAGACCGAGGTCCGTCGGAGGACCCAGCGATCCGTTCCCGAGTCCCGGCAGGACCAGGACCCCTCCTTCCTGCCCCCTTCCGCAGACCACGAGGTCGGTCACCCCGTCCTGGTCGAGGTCACCGAGGTCGAGGCAGGTGGGCGCGAACCCTGCCGGCAGCTCGATGAGCTCGGGCGCGGCGAAGTCGAAGGTGGTGGACTGCGCGAGGAGCGGGCCCCCGATCGATGGAAGCAGGCATGCCAGGAAGATCGGCAAGGCCGGGAACGGGCACCATGCTCGGTTGATCTCCATGGGCGGGTCCTCCGGTCGATCCATGGTAGATGTGAACGACCTGCGGCCCGCCGGGAAACCATGAATTCAACCCAGCCGGCGATGTCCGTGGGGACCGGATCCCCGAGGGAGCCCTGCTCAGTCGGCGTCATCCCGCGAGGGGGCGACCGCGGCGGGCGGGAGGGGGCGACTCTCGATCCGCCAGCCGGGCTCGGTGCGGGCGCGGGCGATCAGCTGGTTGAACTGCTCGATCCGTCCGTCCGATGGATCGTCCTCCGCACGCCCGGAAGGCTTCCTGAGCCAGGCGGTCGTCCGATCCCCGTTGCGGTGCGTGAACCGCATGCCGATCGGCAACAGCGTCTCGCGGTCGTAGAGGAGGTCGATCGACTCGTGGTCCTCCGAAGCGGGGGTCCCCGGTCGCGGCACGAGGTGGAGCACCTCCGCCTCCTTGATGGAACGGAAGAGCGGCTCGTCGGGGACCGTTCCCAGGGAGACCTTGAAGCGCCTCATCACCTCGTCCGCGTCCTGCTTGAACGGCAGCGGGAGTGGCCCCTTGCCCAGCTCGAAGGGATCGTCCGAACTGCCCGGGGCGACGATCTGGCGACGGATGAAGTTCTTGCGGCGGGGATCAAGCTCCGTCCACCATCCCTGCTGGAACAGGTGGAACTCGGCCTGATCGGTGCCGTGCCCCGAGACGTCGATGATTCGATCGAAGACCAGCATCATCTCCCGACGTGGTCCCTCGCCCTTCACGGACACCTCGCCGATCCGGGTCTCGAAATCACCTTCCAGGCCGTACTCCTTGCGATAGGTGAGCGGGGAGACGAAGACGTCGACCTCCGCGTGCGCGGCCTCGAGCCGCTCGAGCAGTGCGCGGGCGCCCGACTCGGGGGAGACCTCCTGCGGGATCGCCACCACGAGGGAGCTCATGGATGCGAGGCAGAGGTGGAGTAAGGTGCTCATGGTCGGGGCGTCTCCGGCTACATCGTATCGAGGTCGACGGGGCTCCGACGAAGGGAGGCATCCATGAGGAAGGTGACCGGACGAGACGGTCGTGATCGGGTCGATGGTGGATCCGAGTGGGAACGACGAATGAGCTACTCCAGGGCGATGCGGGCCGGTCCGCTGATCACCATCGCGGGGTGCGTGGGGATCGACGAGGCCGGACGGTATCCGGATACCGCGTCCGAACAGGCACGTTGCGCGCTTGGGCGGGTTCGGGAGGGGCTGCTCGAGCTCGGAGCGGACCTCGGGCACCTGGTGCGGATCCGCATCTACACCACCTGCATCGACCGCTGGGAGGAGTTCGCGGAGGTGATCGGCCCGGCCCTCGCGGAGTCCAGGCCGCCGAACGTGCTGGTGGAGGTGGCGGGGTTGGTGGATGAGGCGGCGATGATCGAGATCGAGGCGGATGCCTGGGTCGACTAGCGGTGGATTCGCCTCGCTCAGTCCCGCAGCGGGACCGAATCCACCACCTCGAGCCCGAACCCGTGCAGGGTCGGCCAGGGGCGGGGGTGGTTGGTGATCAGGCGGAGCTTCGAGAGTCCGAGGTCGCGGAGGATCTGGCTCCCGATCCCGAACTCGCGCTGGTCCATCGGCATCACCCGGGTGCCGATCCCGTCGGGTCGGGCCAGGTCGGGTGCATTGACGTCGTCCACGGAACGGGACATCTCGTGGAGCCCGCGGGTGAGCTCGAGGTTCCCGGATTCCGGTCGCATGTAGACGAGGGCCCCGGAGCCGGCGTCGTGGATGATCTGCAGGGCCCGGAGCAGGTCCTCGCGACTGGAGTGCTCCTCGGAGGAGCCCTGCACCCCGAAGATGTCGCCGAGGAGGTCGCGACGGTGGACGCGCACCAGAGTGGGATCGGCCAGCTCGATCCGGTCGCCGTTGCGGTCCAGGGCCCCCACCTCCCCGGCGCAGAGCGCGATGTGGGGCAGGGCGTCGATGGTGCTTCGCCAGGTGAAGAGTCGGAACCGGCCGACCGGGGTCTCCAGCTCCACGCCCTCCGCGGGGTCGCCCCGACGCACCAGCGTCTCCTGCGCGAGTCGATACTCGATGACCTGCTCGACCGAGCACATCTTCAGGTCGTGCTCCTCGCAGAGCTTCTCGAGGTCGGGCATCCGGGCCATCTCCCCGTCGGGCTTCACCACCTCGATGATCGCCGCCGCGGGACGCAGGCCGGCCAGGCGGCACAGGTCGACGGAACCCTCGGTCTGGCCGGTGCGGACCAGGGCGCCGCCGTCACGGGCGCGAAGGGGATTGATGTGCCCCGGTCGCACGAAGTCGTCGGGCCTGGCGTCGGGTCGGGCGAGCAGCCGGATGGTGGCGGCACGATCCGCGGAGCTGATCCCGGTACCGACCCCGTGGCGGGGATGGCCGTCCACGCTGATCGTGAAGGGGGTCTGGCGAAGGCTGGTGTTGTTGCGCCCCTGCGGCTCGAGGTCGAGGCGCTCGCAGGTCTCGCCGTCGAGGGCGACGCACAGGTACCCCCCACCCACCCGGGTGAGGAAGTTGACCAGCTCCGGGGTGATGAATTCCGCGGCGACCATGAAGTCGCCCTCGTTCTCTCGGTTCTCGTCGTCGACGAGGACCACCACTCGGCCGGAGCTGAGCTCACTGATGATTTCGGGGATCGAGGCGAGGCTCATTCCGTGATCTTAGCGGGTCGGGATGCCGGGTGTTTCCTGCGGTTCCCGGGATTCCCCGAGGGTAGAATCGGGCCATGAGCACGAAACGCGACGACTCGGAATCCCTCCTGCTGGAACTGACCGCCCTGCCCACCGCGGCGGGGAAGGAGCACCGGGTCCAGGAGTTCCTCGACCGCTGGCTGGCCCGACGCTCCAGGAGCCTGAAGTGGAGGCGGGACCGGACGGGGAACCTCCTCATCAGGAGGAAGGCGCCCGGCCGGACCCCCCCGCTCCTGATCACCGCCCACCTCGACCACCCCGCCTTCGTGGTACGGGCCTCGGAGGGCCGCGATCTCGAGCTGGAGTTCAGGGGCGGCGTGCACGACGCCTACTTCGTGGACTCGAGGATCGAGGTCTTCACGAGCGACGGGGGGAGGCGGCTCGGCCGGATCACGGAGCTCGATGCCGCGGCGAAGCCGTTCAAGCGGGTCCGGGCGAGACTGACCGGGGGCTCCGGGAAGGTCGGCGCCGGTGACGTCGGCCGGTGGCTGTTCCCCCCCGCCACGATCTCGAGGGACCGGCTGCGGACGAACGCCTGCGACGATCTGGCGGCGGTCGCGGCGGCACTGGAGGCCTTCGATTCCATTCGGACCCGGCGGGGCTGCGAGCACGTGGGGCTGCTGTTCACGGTGGCCGAGGAAGTCGGGTTCCTGGGTGCGATCGAGGTGGCGCGCAACGCCACCCGGGGCCGCGGCGGGCTGGTCCCGAGGTCCTCGCGGCTGGTCTGCCTGGAGAACTCCCGGAGCTTCGCCGAGAGCCCGATCGGCGGCGGTCCCATCGTGCGGGTCGGGGACCGGATGAGCGTCTTCAGTCCGGACCTCACCAACTCGATCTCCAGGATCTGCCAGGAGGAGTCGGATCGGGACCCGGAATTCAGGTGGCAGCGGCGACTGATGCCGGGCGGGGCCTGCGAGGCGACCGCCTTCTCGAGCTTCGGGTTCGAATCGACGTGTCTCTGCCTGCCCCTGGGCAACTACCACAACATGCAACGAGTGGACGAGGTCCTGGCGGGCAAGGCCCCGGCCAGGGTGGGTCGGGAGGAGATCTCGATGTCCGACTACCGGGGGCTGGTGCGGATGCTCGAGCTGGTGGCGAGGCGACTCGACCACGAGAGCGGTTCGACGAGGAGTCGACTCGAGCGCCTGCACGAGGAACGCCGGTTCGTGATGGAGGGCTGAGCCAGTCCGTATACTCGGGGGATGTCCGAGACCACCACAACCGACCTCGAACCGGCCGGAAAGCTCGACCGGCTCTTTCGCCGGGCCATCGAGGTGGCGCTCGACGAGCAGGGTGACTTCGACCCGGTCATACGCCCGGCGCAGAACCCTGAGTTCGGCGACTACCAGTGCAACGCGGCGATGTCGCTCGCCAAGTCCCGGGGGCTGAAGCCACGGGAGCTCGCGGAACGGATCATCGAGGCGGTCGAGCCCGGGGACTTCATCCAGACGATGGAGGTGGCCGGTCCCGGATTCATCAACATCACGATCGACCCGGCCGCACTGGGCGAGATGCTGCAGGAGATGTCCGGACCCGACCTGGGGGTCGGAACCCCCGGGGCGGGACACGTGATCTGCGTCGACCTCTGCGGGGTGAACGTGGCCAAGCAGATGCACGTGGGCCACCTGAGATCCACGATCATCGGGGATGCGATCGCGCGACTGCACGAGCGAACCGGCTGGACCGTGCACCGGGAGAACCACCTCGGGGACTGGGGACTCCCGATCGCGATGACCATGAGCTCCCTGCGGGATTCCGACACCAACACCGCGGCCCTGACCCTGGACGACCTCAACCGGGCCTACCGCGACGCGCAACTTTCGGGGAGGTCGGATCGGCGCGGGCTCGAGGGGGCGATCGCGAACGGATGCGGGCCCCACCGGGTCATCGAGCTCCAGGAACAGAATGCCGGCGCGGACGAGGTGATCGGGCGCGCCAAGCAGGTCCTGCTGGCCCTGCAGTCCGGGGATCCGGTCATGGTCGCCGAGTGGAACGACCTGATCCAGTGCACCATGAACGAGGTCTTCGACACCCTTTCGATGCTCAACGTACGCATCGGACCCGAGCACAATCGAGGGGAATCCTTCTACAGCCGACGCCTCCCGGAGGTGGTCGAGGCCTTCGTGGACGCGGGGATCGGCATCGAGGACGACGGGGCGATCGTGGTTCGGATCGAGGGGCAGGAACGTCCCCTGCTGATCAGGAAGTCCGATGGGGGGTTCCTCTACGCCACCACGGACCTGGCCGCGATCCGGCACCGGGTGGTCGACCTCGGATCCGAACGGGTCGTCTACGTGGTCGATGCACGACAGCGCGACCACTTCAGGGACGTGTTCGCCGGGGCGAGGCTCATCGGCTGGGACCGGACCGGTGAGGGGATCCGGTCCGACCTGCACCACCTCCCCTTCGGTTCGGTGCTGGGAGCGGACAAGAAACCGCTGAAGACCAGGTCCGGTGACAACTTCACGCTCCGGGCATTGCTGGAGGAGGCGATCTCGCGAGGAGTGGCCGAGGTCGCCGCGCGGGCCGCCGACGAGCAGGCTCCCACCCACGGGATGGACGAAGCAGGGCTGCATGCGATCGGCAGGGCCGTGGGGATCGCCGCGGTGAAGTACGCGGACCTCTCCAGCGGGGTGATGAAGGACTACGTGTTCGATCTCGACCGGATGATCGCCTTCGAGGGCAATACCGGTCCGTACATGCAGTACGCGCATGCACGGATCTGCTCGATCCTCCATCGCGCCACCGAGGAGGGGGTGGAATGGGACCACGCCGCCCCGGAGATCGGCACCATCGAGGAGAAGCAGCTTGCGATCATGCTGCTCCGCTACCCGGGGACGGTACGCGAGACCACCGACCAGCTCGAACCGCACCGGCTCTGCACCTACCTCTACGAACTCGCCAACGCGTACAGTTCCTTCTACCAGGGGTGCCCGGTGCTCAAGGCGGATCGACCGGAGATCGTCCGGTCCCGGCTCCGGCTGTGCGAGCTCGTGAAGCGGACGCTCGAGGACGGCCTCGAGCTTCTCGGGATAGAGGCCCCCGACAGGATGTGAGGTTCCCATGCCAGTGGACCACGAGCAATTCAGCAACCTCCGGGTCTTCGAGCACCCGCTGGTGCACGACAAGCTCAGCCGGGCGCGGAACGCGGCCACGCAGCCCGCGCAGTTCCGACGCCTCCTGAACGAGATCGCGGGCCTGATGACCTACGAGGTCTGCCGGGAGCTGAAGACCGCGCGGACCACGGTCCGGACCCCGATGGGCGAGACCAGCGGACTCATCCTCGACGAACCGGTCACCCTGGTCCCGATCCTGAGGGCGGGAATCGGCATGACCGACGGGATCCTCGCCCTGCTGCCCGAGGCGCGGGTCGGGCACATCGGCCTGTATCGGGACGAGAACACCCTCGAACCCGTGGAGTACTACGCGAAGATGCCCCCCGACGTGACGGAAGGCGTCGTGCTCCTGGTCGATCCCATGCTGGCCACTGGGGGGAGCGCGAGCGCGGCGGTCACGCTGTTGAAGAGGCGGGGCTGCCGGCGGATCCGGCTGATCTGCCTGGTCTCGGCACCGGAGGGGGTGGCGCGACTCGAGAGGGACCACCCGGACGTGGTGGTCTACAGCGCATGCCTCGATGAATCGCTCAACGAGGACGGGTACATCGTGCCCGGACTGGGGGACGCCGGGGACCGCCTCTTCGGGACCCAGTGAAGACCGGGTTCAGCCGGAACCGGAGATCCACGGGACATCGGGCAGGCCGTTGAGCTTGTTGGCGAGCCGGGAGGACGCGAAGAGCAGGTCGCTGAGTCGATTGAGGAAGATGATCGCCTCGGGGGTGATCTGGTCCCGGTGACCGAGCCGGACCGTCTCACGCTCCGCGCGGCGGCAGATGCACCGGCAGAGGTGAAGCCTCGCGGCGAGCTCGCTTCCCCCGGGCATCACGAAGGTCGTGATGTCGTCGTTGAGGGCGTCGACCTCGTCGATCGCCTGCTCGAGCACCTTGACGTGCTCGGCGTTCATCCTCGCGACGACGTCGCTCTTGCGGGAATCGATCGGAGTGGCGAGGTCCGCACCGAGGTCGAAGAGCCGGGACTGGACCGGGGCGAGGTTCCGCTGCAGGACCTCGTGGTCGCACGCCACCAGCGCCAGGCCGAGGGATGCATTGAGTTCGTCGACGGCTCCGTAGGCGTCGATCCTGACGTCGTCCTTGGAGACACGGTCCCCTCCGAAGAGTCCCGTCGTTCCGTCGTCACCGGTTGAGGTGTAGAGCTTCATGGGGTGTTGTCACCAGCTAGGTTCCAGGATGCAGGACGAACTCCGGCTCCATGACGCGGGCGCCTCGATCGTCGCCGACCACCCAGCGAAAGCCCTCACGCAGGGAGACAGCGGAGTGGGCGCCGTCCGGAGCACAGACGATGATGCCGACTTGGTGGTGTTTTTCAAGCTCGAAGGCGTGATCGATCCTCTCGAGCACCTCGCGGGCGGCGTGATCGGGGGTGAGCCCGCCGCGAAGTCGCTCGATCGCGGCGTGGGCCGCACAGCTGCCCATGATCAGTTCCCCCTCGCCGGTGCAGACCGCCATCCCCCACTCGGGATCCACGTAGAGCCCCTGGCCGATCATCGGGGAGTCCCCCACCCGACCCGGGGGCTTGAAGGGCATCCCGCTGGTTGAGCAGGCCCCGGCCAGTCGGCCGTCGCTGGTTCGAGCCAGGACGCCGATGGTGTCGTGGTACCTCCAGCGGTCCTCGGAATCAGGCCCGGAGGCCTCACCAGCGCCCGGGGCGAAGAGGGCCCCGGGAGCGTCCCGACCACGGTCATGGGGTCGGAGGCCCGGTTCGGGACGGTGGGCGCGCTTTCGGCCGGAGCGACTCCACTCGAACCAGGCCTCGCGAGCGGAGGGGGCGAGCAGCACCCTTTCCTCGAGGCCGTGGGTGGCGGCGAGGCGATCCGCCGCGGCTCCCGCGATCATCATGCTGGGCGTTCGATCCATGACCAACCGGGCCAATCGGGTGACCTCCAGGTGGTCCTGGACGCAGCAGACCGCGCCGTTCTCCCGGGGGGAACGCATGACCATTGCATCGAGCGTGACCACACCCGAGGCATCCGGCAGCCCCCCGTAGCCCACCGAATCCACGTCTTCCGTGCGCTCCGCTTCCGAACAGATCGCTTCGCAGGCGTCCAGAGGATCTTCCAAGCCGGTCCTGAGCTCGAGCACGCGCTGGACCGCGGGAAGCGAGAACGACCAGGTGGCGAGGAGGAGGGGCGTGCCCATCGCGGGAACTCCTTTCAGGCGTCAGGAGGGTGAGTCTAGCCGACCCAAACCGTTCAAAAGAGCCTTGGAGGATCAAGAGGGGGTGATTATCAGACAAATCCCGCCGATGGCGATTGGAGACCCGCCGGAAGCCCCGGATGCGGCGATTTTATGGAGTCGGCTTCTTGCTGGGGGTGATTTGCCAGATACCATGAATGGGCTTCCCCGGAAGCCGGAAGATGCATGGCACGGCATGCCAACATTTCTCAAGCCCGTGCCGGATAGAATCTTTCCTGACAACCAAGGAGTCATCCCGATGTCTGGTGACTCCGATCGGGCCTCAGCAAGCAGTACGAGGTCCTGCCACGGTTCGCTCCGACGGTTCACCGGCCTCCAAATCGGAAGTACGGCAGAACCGTCCTCCCCGGACTGCGGATGAACAGGGACCGCACACCGCGGCCGTGACCCACGACCTCTGAAAGGACACTCTGAACATGAACATCAAGCCACGAAAAGGCTTCACCATCATCGAGCTTCTGGTGGTGGTCTCGATCATCGCACTGCTGATCGGCATTCTCCTGCCGGCGCTCGGCCGAGCGCGCGACAGTGCGCTGCAGTCGACGAGCCTCTCCAACCTCCGCCAGATCTCCGCGGGACTCGCCGCGTACGCGGGCAACTGGAGCGACCGGCAGCCGACCCTCATTCCCGACGACTTCTGTCAGGCTGCGGGCGGCAACAACCCCACCAGGGCCGCGAACTACATCGCGAACATCCACTGCCTGCCGCAGCCGATCCTCGGCTGGTACAACGACAACGGCGTCCGAACCCTCTGGGGCTACTACATCAACAACGGAAACCCCGACTGCGGAACCGTCGGACAGGTCGGAAACGTCGTGGTGGCCACGCCCTACGACGCGGACACCCTGATCGGCTACTTCCGGATCATGAACCACAAGATCTTCGCCCAGTACATGAACGACCGGTACTACGACGAGGTCTTCTACGCCCCGAAGGACCGCAGGAAGCGCGAGAAGGTCGAGGAGTTCTTCGACCTTCCCGACGAGTTCAACTCGGATTCCTCGGGCGGTGCCATCGAGTGGCCTTCCTACTGCCTCGCGGCCTCCGCGATGATCGCCCCCGACGTGGCCGCAGGCGAGCGGTGCCAGGCCGGCACGTTCGTCGAGAACCCGACCCAGATGTGCGACCCCTGCGACTTCAAGGGTGGCTACAAGTCCCCGCCGGTCGGCATGGCGTCGTACCCGGACCTCAAGCTTCGCTGCTGGGAGCACGAGTGGCTTCAGAACAACCCCAATGAGCTGAACCCGCTCTTCAACCAGGAGACCCCCTACTACTACAACCACAGTCCGCAGTCCGCGCCCTGTGCGTTGATGTACGACGGGTCGGTCAGGATCTTCAGTGCCAACGAGGCGGTCCAGTCCAACCAGCGAGTCGAGCGACAAGGGTCCGGCTCCCTCTGGATCAACGACTGGAACGGCCAGGACTACTTCGAGGGCGCCAGCCACGGCTTCCCCGAGGAGTGGACCTCCTTCGGTGTCCACACGCGTGACGGCATCAAGGGCAAGGACACCACTGGTGCCGAAGGCTGATTCCACCCGGCGTGCACCCGTCGTCTGCTGACGGCGGTGCTCCCGGAACAGAGTGTCGAAAGCCGCCGTGCCTCAGGGCACGGCGGCTTTGTCATGTGCGCGGGCTTCGGTCAGGCGGTCCCCACCGCCAACCAGGACACCATCAGCAGCAGGGCGAATCCGAGCACCGAGCAGCACAGGGTCCGCACCAGGAATCCCGGCTTGCGGGACTTGTGGCGGAGGGTGAGGATCGCCACCCAGGCCATGGGGAACCCGCCCAGCAGCTCGAGGAGGTGAAGACGGCGCTCGGGAACGCGGGTGCGGTGCCGGCGGGCTGCCCGCTTGTCCCAGGCGTAGGCAAGGAAGGTCAGGACGTTGATCAGGAGGTACCAGGACAGGGCGGCGAGGAGCTGAACCTGCATGGACCATTCCGACATCGAGCGATCCCTCCCGGGACTCAGACCGGGACGGGGCCGGCCAGCATCGCGAAGAACAGCCAGACCAGCGATGCCAGGATCACGGCAAGCACCGCCACCACCAGGAGTCGACGGCGTCGAACCACGCGTTCCCGACCGAGGTCGACGTACCAGCGGCCGTCATCGAGCCTTCGAGCGACCCCGGACCGCCGCCAGGGACCCAGCAGCATCTCTCGCGGGATGCCGAGCGAGCTGATCTTGCGGGCGGTCTCCGGGGAGGTCGCCCCGGCGTCGATCAGCTTGCGGACCGGACTGGCCGGACGTCTCAGGATCATCGAGGCGATCATGATCGGGGTGATGAGCATCCCGAGACCGAGGCCAGCACCGAGCCCGCCACCACCGAATGGATTCGCCGGTTCCATGAAGTCACCGTCGGCAGGTTCGCGTCACGGACATTGAATCCCTCCGCGAAAAGGGCGAAGAAAAAGCCCGGGTGCGCGAGGCACCCGGGCGGTTCGTCGGAAGGGGACGGGGGTTCAATAGTCCATGCCGTCCATGCCGGCGCCGGCGGGGGCGCCATCCTTCTTCTCCTTGATCTCGGTGATCGCGCAGTCGGTGGTGAGCAGCAGCCCGCTGATCGATGCGGCGTTCTGCAGGGCCACGCGCTCGACCTTGGTGGGGACGATCACGCCGGAGGCGACCAGATCCTCGTATTCACCGGTCATGGCGTTGAAGCCGAAGGTGGCCGAGTCGTTCTCGATCACCTTCTGGCAGACGATCGAACCGTCCAGCCCGCAGTTGTCCGCGATCTGGCGGATCGGGGCGGCCACCGCGCGGTGGACGATGTCGCAGCCGATCTTCTCGTCTCCCGTGCAGCCCTTGCGGACCTTCTCGATCGCGGCACGCGCGCGGATGACCGCGACGCCGCCGCCGGGCAGGACGCCCTCCTCGACCGCGGCACGGCACGCGTGGAGCGCATCCTCGACGCGAGCCTTCTTCTCCTTCATCTCGACCTCGGTCGCGGCGCCGACGTTGATCTGGGCGACGCCCCCGGCGAGCTTGGCGAGGCGTTCCTGCAGCTTCTCCGCGTCGTAGTCGCTGGAGGAGGCGTCGATCTGGGCCTTGATCTGCTCGATCCGGGCCTGGATGTCCGAGGTCTTGCCGGCACCCTCGACGATGGTGGTGGTGTCCTTGGTGATGGTCACCTTCTTGGCACGACCCAGCTCCCCGATCTCGAGCTTCTCGAGATCGATGCCGAGCTCCTCCATGATCGCGGTGCCACCGGTCAGGACCGCGATGTCCTCGAGCATGGCCTTCCTGCGATCCCCGAAGCCGGGCGCCTTGACGGCTGCGACCTTCAGGACCCCGCGAAGCCGGTTGACCACCAGGGTCGCGAGCGCCTCGCCGTCCACGTCCTCGCAGATGAGAAGGATCCCCTTGCCGCTCTCGGCGATCTTGCCGAGAACCGGGATGAGGTCCTTGGCGGAGGAGATCTTCTTCTCGTGGATCAGCACGTAGCAGTCCTCGAGCGTGCACTCCATCTCGGCGGTGTCGGTCACGAAGTGGGGGCTGAGGTAGCCCTTGTCGAACTGCATGCCCTCGAGCAGCTCGACCTCCGTGGAGAGGCTCTTGCCTTCCTCGACGGTGATCACCCCGTCCTTGCCGACCTTGTCCATGGCCTCGGCGATGATCTTGCCGATCTCCTTGTCCTGGTTCGCGGAGCAGGAGCCGACCTGCGAGATCTCCGTGGAGTCCTTGACCGGCTTGCTCATCCCGGCCAGGGCATCGATGACCCCCTGGACCGCGGCGTCGATCCCGCGCTTGACGGCGTTCGCGTTGGCTCCCGCGGTGATGTTCTTGAGGCCCTCCTGGAAGATCGATTCCGCGTAGATGGTGGCGGTGGTGGTCCCGTCGCCGGCGTCCTTGCTGGACTTGCTGGCGACCTCCTTGACCATCTGCGCTCCCATGTTCTCGTAGGGATCCTCGAGCTCGATCTCCTTCGCCACGCTGACCCCGTCCTTGGTCACGGTCGGGGCGCCGAAGCTCTTCTCGAGCACCACGACCCTGCCCGAGGGGCCGAGGGTGACCTTGACGGCCCGGGAGAGCTTCTTGATTCCCGCGAGGATCCGCTCTCGCGCTTCGTTGTCGAATGCAATCTGCTTTGCAGACATGGTGTACTTCCTTCTGGTTTGGTGGGCGGGTGCCCGTCTTGCTTGCTGTGGTTCTTGCCGTGGTTGCTGTGGGGTTGGGTTCTTCGTTCCGGGTCCGCACCGGAGGTGCCTATCGGCCGTCCTCCCGGGCCTGGTAGGCGGCGGCGACGTGCGAGGCGTCGATCCAGATCAGGTTCTGCCGGGTCGTGACCTGGAGTCCCTGCGAGCTGTGGAGCTCGAAGACGTCCTCGACGTTCCGGATCTCCAGGTGGGCCGATTCGCCACTGATGACGAGGTCGAGCTCACGGTCGGTACCGACCATGTCCTTGAGTATCCTGAGCAGTGGACCGCGTTCCATGGTTCGTTCTCCTCGATCCCGGGGGATCAGTCGATGATCCCGAGGATGTCGTCCTCGGTCATGATCAGGACGTCCTCGCCGTCGATCTTGACCTCGGTCCCGGAATACGAGCTGAAGATCACCTCATCGCCCTTCTTGACGGTGAACGGAACCCGGGCGCCGGTCTCCTTGTTGAGGTTGCCATCGCCCAGGGCGATGACCTTGCCCTGCTTGGGCTTGTCCTTGGCGCTTTCGGGCAGGTAGATTCCCGAGTCGGTCTGGGTTTCCGCCTCGTGTCGCTTGACGATGATCTTGTCACCGAGTGGTCTGACCTTCATGTCTCTTTGACTCCATACGTCCAGGGGGCAGGAATGCCCGTGCTTGAATGCGACGCGGGGTGGGCGAGCCACCGTTCACGCCGCGGACCAGTGATCCGAATAGTGCCGACGAACGATTCGCCGGAGGACCTCGAGCATCGGCTCGATCTTGACGGGGCCGTCCATGACCGTGTACGCACCCTCGCGGAGTGCGCTCGAGAGGCCCCGGGTGGAGCCTCGCAGCGTCGCCGGCCGGGGCCGGACCACCACCGTGGGTGGTGGCGCGTCCTGGCGGCGGAGGATCTTCAGAAGCCGCTCCCCTCCGGGCTCGTCCGCGGTGCGGTCGAGGGGGATCCGGAGGTCGATGACGGCGATGTGAACGGGCCTGACCTGCAGGAGCGTGGTCGCCTCCTCGGCCGATCCGACCCTGAGGCAGTCGATGCCCATGGGCTCCAGCAGGCGCGGGAGCTGTTCAGCGAAGTTCTGGCGCTCCCAACCCCCGTAGCTGAGCATCAGCGACAGGCGGTTGCCCTCGGCGGTCGTCTCGGCTGGATTCGGGGAAGGAAGTGTCATGCCGGGAGGGGGCAAGGGGCGTGCCGATTCGGGATCCACGGCGCCCCCCGCTCAGGAGCCCTGAACGGGCGTGCTGGGGGGGCGGCGGGCCCGGCTGGTGCCACAGCTCCGGGCAGGGCGGCGCCGCGCTGCCATTCTGGCACGTCATCCAGGTTGCCCCGGACCGACCGAACCGGGGATACTGGATCTCCCGGAGCCGCGTGGGCTCCGACCCCCCCACCTGGAAGACCACCATGCCAGCCGGAACTCCGATAGCGGACCTCTACTCCTCACCACCGGACTCCCTGATCGGCAGGACCCTCGAGGTCACCGGCTGGGTGAGGACCCGACGGGACTCGAAGGCCGGGATCTCCTTCCTGCAGGTCTCGGATGGATCGTGTTTCGATGCCTTCCAGGTGGTGGTCCCCAGCGAGCTCGAGAACTACGAATCCGAGGTCCTCAGGATCACCACCGGTTGCGCGGTCCGCTGCCGGGGCGAAGTGGTCGAGAGTCGCGGGAAGGGGCAGGCGCTCGAGATGAAGGCGGCGGGCGTCGAGGTCGTGGGCTGGATCGAGGATCCCGACAGCTACCCGATGCAGGCCAAGCGGCACTCCTTCGAGTACCTCCGGGAGGTGGCCCACCTGAGGCCGAGATCCAACACCTTCGGTGCGCTGGGCCGGGTCAGGCACTGCCTCTCGATGGCCGTGCACCGGTTCATGGACGAACACGGGTTCCACTGGATACACACCCCGATCATCACCGCGAACGACTGCGAGGGCGCGGGCGAGATGTTCAGGGTGTCGACCCTGGACCTGGCCAATCTTCCACGCGACGAGGACGGCGCGGTGGACTTCGGGCAGGACTTCTTCGGCCGGGAATCACACCTGACGGTGTCCGGACAGCTGAACGTGGAGACGTGGTGCAGTGCCCTCAGCAAGGTCTACACGTTCGGGCCCACCTTCAGGGCGGAGAATTCGAACACCAGTCGACATCTCGCCGAATTCTGGATGGTGGAGCCGGAGATCGCGTTCGCCGACCTCAGCGATGACGCGGACCTCGCGGAGGCGATGCTCAAGTACCTCTTCCGGACCCTACTCGAGGAACGGGCCGACGACATGCGGTTCTTCCAGGAGCGGGTCGACGAGGGATGCATCGACCGGCTCGAGACCTTCGTCGACTCGTCGTTCGAGCGAATGGAGTATGGCGAGGCGATCCGAGCACTCGAGCAGGCGGTAGCGAAGGGACGTCGGTTCGACTTCCCGGTGTCCTGGGGGATCGACCTGCAGTCGGAGCACGAGCGGTACCTCACCGAGGAGCTCGTGGGACGGCCGGTGGTGGTCATGAACTACCCCAAGGACATCAAGGCGTTCTACATGCGCATGAACGACGATGGACGGACCGTGGCGGCGATGGACGTGCTGGCGCCGGGGATCGGGGAGATCATCGGGGGTTCGCAGAGGGAGGAACGGTTGGAGGTGCTCGACGATCGCCTCGAGGAGATGGGACTCGACAAGGCCGATTACTGGTGGTACCGGGACCTGCGTCGGTACGGCACCGTGCCCCATGCGGGCTTCGGGCTCGGCTTCGAACGCACCATCCTCTACGCGACCGGAATGGCCAACGTGCGTGACGTGATCCCCTTCCCCCGGACGCCGAACTCGGCGGAGTTCTAGGCTTCTGGGCCCTTGATCGAGTCTGATAACCAGTCTCGGACCGGCCTGGAATCCCCTGTGGACGCTTCAGAGCTTCGAACGAGGCGTGGCCGTTCAAAAGTTAAGTAATTGGAGTCCTTGAGGTTGAGTGTGGGACGAATTGACGTATTCTCGGGATACGAACTGTATCAGTTCACCCAGGAAACGGGTTTTACCAGAGCCCGGTCGGGACCTCCGCTGTGTGTGGCGGATTCCTGAGTTCCCTGGAATGGATTGATCGATGGG
This sequence comes from Phycisphaerae bacterium, assembly GCA_002862305.1. GTDB lineage: Bacteria > Planctomycetota > Phycisphaerae > Phycisphaerales > SM1A02 > UBA8087. The sequence continues at coordinate 22,157 of PKCS01000033.1, forward strand.
AGTCGTTCGTGAAGAGATGTAGTGCCATAGCAGTGGTCGTTGCATGTTCTGTCGGTGCTGTCGCACACGCGGACTACAACCTGCAACTGGAATTCTTCTCGGCGTATGGCGGTGAGTTCCAGCAGGTCACGGTTGGGGATCGCGACACGCTCGAGGGATCCCTCACGACGGTTGCCGCCAATTTCGTGATGACCGCGAGTGAGGGATTCACCTACTCCAACGACCTCACGGTCCTGATCGCGGCAGACCTGAATTCCGATCCGATCATCCAGATCGGTGGATTCACCGACTGGGGAGCGGGGTTCCGCTACGAGTGGCCGAACGGTGCGAGCTCGACTCCGGGGACGACCGGAGGTGGCGACATCTCGATCCCGTCCATCCCCGTGACCGGGCTCAAGATGTTCGTCGGCAACGGCTACGACGGCGGCCTCACGGCGACCGGAACGTGGCTGGGCAACGTCGTCCTGTTCGGAGTCGACCTCGTCGTCGACCCGGGCCCGGCGATTCCCGCTCCGGGTGCGATCGCGGTCCTCGGCCTGGCCGGGGTGTTCACCCGCCGACGCCGACGCTGAGCGGCCCCAAGGCCCCAAAAAGTGAGGCAACAAAGGCCTTATTTTTCAATTTTGAGTGAATTCGAATGTCTTCACTTGTGAACCCGCCCCCGTGACCTAGTGTGGTGTAAGTACCTGTTCCAGAGTGGGTTCTCTCGGGAATCCCCGACCCTCGGAGGTGAGAAAGTCTCGCCCTGCACCCATCCTTCCCCGTTTCTGGGGGGGATCACGCAGGGATGTTCTGCTTGATGAAGAAAAGAGATAAAAAGGAGACTCTCACAAATGGGCAAGCAACTCTTATTGGGGGCCGTAGCCACGGCCACCATGGCCTCGGTGGTCTGCGCCGACGTCAACATTTCATTCGAGAACCTGGAGGCATCGGGCTTCCAGTTCGTACGTCAGGGATTCGACGAGTCAACCCAGCAGTTCCAGACCCTCGAAGGCTTTCTCAGCGGGTATGCGGGGAGCTTCGTGCTCAACGAGCAGGGACAGAACTTCACGTACTGTGACGACCTCTGCATCCTGATCGCGAACGAGGATCTGACGGAGATCGTGGCGCAGATCGGTGGCTTCAGCACCGTTGCCCCGATCAAGTACAGCTGGACCAGCGGCGGCAGCGACGCGGCCGGTACCACCGGTGGCGGCGCAGGCGACGTCCTGCCCGAGATCGACGTGACCGGCTACGCCCTGTGGATCGGCAACGGCTACGGTGGCGGCGGAATCGGTGACTGGACCGGAGACATCTCCCTCCAGGGGGTCAATCTGGTCCCGGCACCCGGTGCGCTGGCCATGCTCGGACTCGCAGGGATCTGCGCCCGAAGGCGGCGGATCTGACCGACTCACCGCTCGCGCGTGCGATTCGCGCGACACGCAATCATCCCAGGGTACCCTTTCGCTTCGTGTGGAAGGGTGCCCGTGCTTTTGGGCTCACCAGGCCCACCAGGGCCAGTTGCTGGCCACGGGCTCACCACCGGGCGTCATCCAGCCCGCCTGCTGGGGCGTCCAGGCATCCGCCGGGTAGGTCTGCGTCTCGAACCGCCGCTGCCAGTATCGGTCGTTGGCCTCGCTGAGCAGGTTTCGTCGACGCTCCTCGACGTTGCCGATCCGGACCTCCCGAAGGGTCCGCTCGGCGTCAGTCATCGATTCGTCGTAGCTCCCCGAGCCGCGGGCAACGCCCTGCCCCGGGATACGAGGCGTGCTGGTGACGGCGACCACCCGCTGCGGGTGCCCGGTCCGGTCGTCAGGGATCGCCCGGTCGGAGGGAGGCATCATCGGCGGTCCCGCGGACGCACCAACCCCGCACAGAGCGAGGACCAGGCAGGGGGATGCCGTCCGGACGGCACGTTCGACCAGGCATGAATGGGTCAATTTCGTATCTCCAGGGCGATGTTCACGAGACCGGAGTCGGGGACTTGGAAGTGCTCGAGCGGGGAATGTGGTTCCACGAACGCACGCGGCAGGTCCTGAGGAGGCCATGATTCCTCGAGCACCCCGTCACGGTTTCGATCGAGGAACGCCAGCACGAAGTAGGAACCAATGGGAAGGTGGCTGAAGGTGACCTGCAGGTTTCCGCTGGCCGGCACCCCGCGGGCGGCGGCGATGGGCGTGAGACTCCCGGGCACCTTGCCGCCTTGGGGCAGGTCCCCGGAGTCGAGGAGGAGGATGGTGACGGGCTCGGTACGTGATTCACGAACGCGGACGTTGATCCGACCACCGTCCGAGTCGAGCTCGAGTTCGGCGCTGCGCCAGGTCGTCCGACCCTCGAGCACCGCATCATACGTCGAGGTCGAGCAGCCTCCCAGTGACAGGGCCAGGGCCAGGGCCGGCATGGTGAGGCGAGCGTGTCTCATGGGCACAGGGTACACCTCATCGGGCGTACCGGGCGAGGAATTCACCGACGCGCCCGATCGCGGCATCCAGTCGCGGCGAGGGGCCGGACTCGAGGAGGGTGCCCAGCAGCGCTCGCTGGCGATCCTCGCGATGGCAGCAGAGCAGCAGGTCGATCCCCGCCTCCAGAGCCCTCGGGCCGGCCGCCTCCACGGGCATCAGCGAGGTGACCGCCTCCATCTCGAGGTCGTCGGAGAGCAGCAGTCCCTCGAAGCCCAGCTCGGTGCGGAGGAGGTCGTGCAGCACGGTCCGGCTGAGGGTCGCGGGCAGGTCGGGATCGAGCGCCTGGTAGACCACGTGGGCGCTCATGATCGCGGCGACCCCGCAGTCGATGGCGGCGGCGAATGGAGGAAGCTCGACCGAGTGGAGCCGGGCCAGATCGTGCCCGACGTGCGGCAGCTCGCGATGACTGTCCTGGCTGGTATCGCCGTGCCCGGGGAAGTGCTTGGCGCAGGCAGCCACCGATTCGGACTGCATGGCCCGGATCCATGCGGCGCCGAGGCGGGCGGTGCGATCGGGATCGCTCGAGAAGGACCGATCACCGATGACCGGGTTGTCGGGATTCGAGTCGACGTCCACCACCGGGGCGAGGTCGAAGTCGATCCCCACCGAACGCAGCTCGCGAGCGGTGGTGCGTGCCGCGTCCGCGACCGCCTCGGGGCCACCGTCCGAAAGTTCGCGCATCGAGGGAACGCTCGAGAATCCATCGACCAGTCGACGACTCGTACCGCCCTCCTGGTCGACCGCGATCACGATCGGGCGATCGGCTGCCTCCCTGATCAGTGAACAGGTCCGGGTGCTGACCTCAGGATCACCCACGTTTCGAGCGAAGAGGATCACCACCGAGACGCCCTTCGCCAGCGCCTCGACCAGGAAGGGGGTCGGCTCGAGGCCGTCGAACCCCACGCAGAGCAGCGAGGCGGCGGGATGGAGCAACGGGGGATTCATGCGGGTCAGGCTAGTCGTTCGGGATCGCGACCGGGGTACGACACCGGGCCGGCGGGAGGTTTTCCAGAAAGGCGGACGATCACCGCTGGAGAAGCTACCATCGGCGCTTCTGCAGGGCGTAGCTCAGCTTGGTAGAGCGGCGGTTTTGGGAACCGCAGGTCGCAGGTTCAAATCCTGTCGCCCTGATTCGATCCGGCCCCGCGGGGCCGACTCCCGAGGCAGGACGTGGCTTTCCATGAGCAGCAAGCAAGACCGGCGCACCTTCGTCTCCATGCTGGCCGCGATGGCCGCGATCGGACCCGGAATCCGGATGACCGGGGAGGAGGCGGACGTCTCCATCGGGGCGGGGCTGGACCCGGCGTCACCTCCGGATGGGCAGGGCGCCCCGCCGGACCTCGACGCGGTGACGCTCGAGCAAGCGGAGAGGCTGGCCGGGATCTCGTTCACCCCCGGTGAGCGTGAGCAGATCCTCCGTACGATCGCCGAGCAGAGGGCCATGATCGCCCGACGACTCGAACTCGGCCCCCTGCCCAACGAGTTGCCACCCGCGGAAGTGTTCCGGGCTCAGTTGCCGGGCGTTCCCCTCGAGCGGGCCACCGGAACCGGCGAACCCTCCAGCGACCTTCCGGATCCGGGTCCGTGCCCGGACGATGACCTCGAACTGGCCTACGCACCGGTCTGGCGACTCGGCCAGTGGCTGAAGCGGGGATCGATCACCAGCCTTCGGCTGACGAAGCTGAGCATCCGGCGACTCAAGGAGGCAGACCCTCGACTCAGGTGCGTGGTCTCGCTCACCGAGGAACGTGCCCTGGCCCAGGCCCGCCAGGCGGACCGGGAGCTGCGGTCCGGTCGTTGGCGGGGGCCACTGCACGGCGTCCCCTGGGGGGCGAAGGACATCATCGACGTCGCGGGGACCGCCACCACCTGGGGAGCCGGCCCGTTTCGCGAACGGATGTCGGACGGGACCGCGGAGGTGGTGCGGAGGCTGGACGAATCCGGGGCGGTGTTGGTCGCCAAGCTGTCGGTGGGCGCACTCGCCTACGGTGACATCTGGTACGGCGGGACCTGCCGGAACCCCTTCGATCCCGAGCAGGGTTCCAGTGGCTCGAGCGCGGGAAGCGCCGCCGCGACCGCGGCGGGACTGGTCCCCTTCGCCCTCGGCAGCGAGACCCTGGGCTCGATCGTCTCCCCCTGCGATCGATGCGGGGCCACGGGCCTGCGCCCGACCTTCGGGAGGGTGGCGAGAAACGGGGTCATGGCGCTCTGCTGGAGCATGGACAAGATCGGCCCCATCACCCGATCGGTGCTTGATTCGGCGCTGGTGCTGGAGGCGATCAACGGAGCGAGTCCCGGCGACCCGTGCAGCGTGGACGAACCGTTCTACTTCGACGCGGGCCAGAACGCCCGGGGGCTCAGGGTGGGCTACGACCCCTCGTGGTTCGCCGAGGGGAACCGGGCGCTCCGGGTCCTGCGGGAGGCGGGAACCGAGCTGGTGCCGATCGAGCTGCCCCAGATCGAGACCGCGCCGCTCATGGTCCCGTTGTTCGCCGAGAGCGCCGCGGCCTTCGAGGAACTGACCAGAAGCGGACGCGACGACGAACTCGAATGGCAGGCCGATGCCGCCTGGCCGAACACCTTCCGCCAGAGCTGGTTCATCCCCGCGATCGAACTCCTCCAGGCGAGTCGGGTGCGAAGGCAGGTGATGAGGACCATGGAATCGTTCATGAACGAACGGTTCGATGCCATCATCGCTCCCCCCTTCACGGACCTGCTGGTGGTGACCAACTCCACGGGGCACCCCACCCTGGTGCTGCGAAGCGGTTTCTCGGAGCAAGATCGTCCGGAGTCGATCACCCTCGTCGGGCGTCTCTTCGACGAGGGCACCCTGTGCCGCCTCGGGGACGCCCTGGAACGCGGACTCGCGGTCAGCGAGAGGCGCCCGGAGGGATTTGCCTGACGGCGGTGACGACGCGGTGCGGCCCTGGATGGCGTTCACGACCGGAAACGGGGCCGGGACCTCCGGTGGTCGGGTCCCCGGGGCGGGACTGGACCGCTCCGACGTCGAGCGGGTAGGATCGGTCGTCCCCGAGGGCGGGGAGGCACCCGGGGTCCGGGGACCAGAGGAGATGCGGTCATGAGCCTGCTCATCGCGGAAGTGGATCTTGCCTTCTACATCCCAATCCTCGTGATCCTGCTGATGGCGCTCGCCTTCGTGGTGGCCAACCTGATCCTGAGCCACGTCATCGGACCCCGTGAACAGGGATCGACCAAGGCGATCGCCTACGAATCCGGGATGAATCCCATCGGATCGACGAGGAAGCGGTTCAACGTCCGTTTCTACGTGCTGGCGATGACGTTCCTGGTGTTCGACGTGGAGATCATCTTCCTCTACCCGTGGGCGGTGACCTACACCCAGCTGGAGCCGGGGGGGCAGGAGGCACTACTGTTCCTGGGGCGCATCCTGTTCTTCATCGGGACCAGCATCGTTGCCTACATCTACGCCTGGAAGAAGGGCGTGTTCCGCTGGGATTGATCCCTCGGGGTCGGGTCAGGCGACGGACGCGCGGGAGCCCAGGGTCGGATCCTCGGCAAGCACCCCGGCATCGAGCTCGTCGAGAAGGGTCTTCACCTGCCGGACCGGCAGGTCCCGTCGATCGACGAACTTGGCCAGGGCGCAGAGGCAGGAGATCCTCCGGCTGGACTCCGAATTCATCGCGGCCCGGGCCAGGCTGCGCACGATCGCGACGTCGATCGAGGCATGGGTGCCCAGCATCAGCTTCTGGTAGACGGGATCCCTGAGGCCCAGCAGCCGGTCGAGGGGGAGTTCGTAGGACGCGGTCATGCGCGAGCATTCCTGCTCCCGCACCATGAGTCCGCTGAGCACGCCGGAGGCGGCATCTGCGGTGAGTCCCACCACCAGCCCCTCGAACCCGTGCTCGATCCCGGATCGCCTCAGGATCCGGACGTCCACCCTCCGGTGCTCGTGGATCGGCCAGAGTCTGGCGAACCGGCGACCGAGGAGCCCGGGCTTCTCCTGTCCGGGGATTCGTGACCACATCTCGAACCTGCTGTGCGAACAAATCGGCTTCATGTGGAAGCCTCCGTCTCGTGTTCTGGGGATCCGGCGCTGATCGACCCGAAGTCCCACGCAGGATTCCGAGGAACGCGTGCTGGTCCTACGGGAGGCGCCCCCCCGGGGTTCGGAAAACGGGCTGCTGCGCGAGAAGTTTGAGTCGACCATGGGGACCGGCGCCGCTAACATCTGACAGAATCGACCCCGACCGCCACGATTTCGAAGGAACAAGCATCCCATGACCGCCGCAGGTATCGAGGCCAAGGGCCCCATGACCGACCCTTCATCAACCGCCAGAACTCCGTTCGAGCCGACCGATCGCTTCGTCGATCGCCACATCGGGCCCGACCGGCGGGAGGTCGCGGAGATGCTCGCCACCGTCGGCTACGAGGACATCGAGTCGCTGATGAACGCCGCGATCCCGGGGTCCCTGAGGTACCGGGACGAGCTCCGACTCGATGCGCCGGCCACCAGTCACGGCCTGTCGGAGGCCGAGGCCCTCGAAGCGATCCGCAGGATGTGCGATGAGAACCAGTGCTGGAAGAGCCACATCGGAATGGGATACCACGGCACCATCACGCCGGCGGTGATTCTCCGCAACATCGTCGAGAACCCGTGCTGGTACACGCAGTACACCCCGTACCAGGCGGAGATCTCCCAGGGGCGACTCGAGGCATTGCTGAACTTCCAGACGATGATCTCGGACCTGACCGGGCTGCCGATCTGCGGAGCGTCGCTCCTGGACGAGTCCACCGCCGCGGCCGAGGCCATGGGGATGTGCCTGGCCCAGCATCGCGGGACACGCTGCGACTTCTTCGTGTCCGACCAGTGCCACCCCCAGACGATCGAGGTGATCATGACCCGCGCCCCGGGACTCGGGGCGAAGGTGACGGTCGGGGATGTCGCCGACTTCGATCCCGAGGGTGGCAACTGGGCCGGAGTGCTCGTCCAGTACCCGGCCACGGACGGAAGCATCGAGGACTTCTCCGGACTGGCGGAATCCGCCGCCCGGCACAAGACGCTGGTGGTCGCGGCCGCCGACCCGATGTCCCTGTGCCTCCTGAAGCCGCCGGGTGAATGGGGAGCCGACATCGCGGTGGGATCGACCCAGCGATTCGGGGTGCCGATGGGATACGGGGGGCCGCACGCCGCCTACCTCGCCTGCAAGCAGCCGTTGGTCCGCAAGATGCCGGGGAGGCTCATCGGGGTCTCCCGGGACGCCCAGGGCAAGACCGCGCTTCGCATGGCGATCCAGACCCGGGAGCAGCACATCCGACGGGACAAGGCGACCAGCAACATCTGCACCGCGCAGGTCCTGCTGGCGATCGTCGCCTCCATGTACGGGGTGTACCACGGCCCGGACGGGCTGGAGGCGATCGCCTCCAGAATCCACCGCATGACCTGCGCGCTCGCGGAGTGCCTGCGGAGGCTTGGTCACTCCACGGGGGACGGCTCGTTCTTCGATACCCTGAAGGTCGGGCTCGGGGCGGGGATGACCGGCGAGCAGGTGCTGGAGGCGGCGGCGAGGGAACGCATCAACCTGAGGCACTTCGCGGGGGAGGACGCGTTCGGCATCACGCTCGACGAGACGACGCGGCTCGAGGACCTCGAGTGCCTGGTCCGGGTCTTCACGCCTCGGGGCGAAACCGACCTGCCGAATCCCGGCGAGCTGGCGGACCAGGAGCATCGACTGGGATCCAACGAGCGCAAGACCGGGTACATGACGCACCCGGTGTTCAACGAGCACCGCTCCGAGACCGAACTACTGAGGTACGCGAAACGACTCCAGTCCCGGGACCTGTCGCTGGCGGATTCGATGATCCCGCTGGGATCGTGCACCATGAAGCTGAACGCCGCGGCGGAGATGCTGCCCGTCACCTGGCACGGTTTCGCGGACCTGCACCCCTTCGCCCCGGTCGAGCAGGCGCAGGGCTACGCGAGGCTGTTCGAGCAGCTCGAGGGCTGGCTGGCCGAGATCACCGGATTCCGTGCCGTCAGCCTCCAACCGAACGCGGGTTCCCAGGGGGAGTACGCGGGACTCATGGTGATCAAGGCCCTCCACGAGTCGCGGGGGGACACCGCACGAACCAAGTGCGTGATCCCGATGTCGGCGCACGGGACCAATCCCGCCTCCGCGGTGATCGCGGGCATGGAGGTGGTCCCGGTGAACTGCTGCGAGGAGACCGGGGACATCGACCTTGCGGACCTCAGGAACCGGATCGAGGAGTGCGGCGAGCAGCTGGCCGCGATCATGGTGACCTATCCGTCGACCCACGGGGTCTTCGAGGAGGGGATCCGGGAGCTCTGCGACCTGGTGCACGACGCAGGCGGCCTGGTCTACATGGACGGAGCGAACATGAACGCGCAGGTCGGCCTGACCCGGCCGGGTGACCTCGGGGCCGACGTCTGCCACCTCAACCTCCACAAGACCTTCTGCATCCCCCACGGCGGGGGTGGGCCGGGCATGGGACCGATCGGAGTGACCGAGGAGCTCGCTCCCTTCCTCCCGACGCACCCGGTGGTCGCCCCGCGATCGGCGGGGGACACGCCCATCGGGGCGATCTCCGCCGCACCCTACGGATCCCCGATGATCCTGCCGATCTCGTGGATGTACATCGCGTGCATGGGAAGCCGGGGCCTGCGGCAGGCCAGCGAAATCGCCATCCTCAACGCCAACTACATGGCGAAGCGGCTGGGCGATTCCTACGACATCCTCTTCACGAACCAGAACGGCTGCTGTGCGCACGAGTTCATCATGGACTGCCGAGGGTTCGAGAAGACCGCGGGCATCAGGATCGACGACATCGCGAAGCGCCTGATGGACTACGGATTCCACGCCCCGACCATGAGCTGGCCGGTGGCGGGCACCCTGATGGTGGAGCCGACGGAAAGCGAGTCACTCGAGGAACTCGACCGGTACTGCGACGCGCTGATCTCGATCCGGGCCGAGATCCGCGAGATCGAGGAAGGCCGGGCGGATCCGGAGGACAACCTCCTCAAGAACGCGCCGCACACCATGGAGATGATCGGTTCCGAGCAATGGGAGCATCCCTACCCGAGGTCCCAGGCGGCCTGGCCCGTGGAATGGCTGAAGCAGGGCAAGTTCTGGGCGCACGTCGGGCGGGTCGACAACCCCTTCGGTGATCGCAACCTGGTCTGCAGCTGCGAGGGCATGCAGGCCCACGGCGAGGAATGAGCGCATCGCTCGCCACCCACGTTCGGACCCGGATCGGGAACGGTGCAGGATGACATCGAGCGCCGTGAATTGGCAGCGGATCGAGGATCCCGACGATCCTCGAATCGAGGACTACCGGGACATCCGCGAGAAGGACCTGCTGGGGAAGGGCGGACGCGCCGGGCTCTTCATCGGGGAGGCGGTCCTGGTGGTCGAGGTGATGCTCGAGCGGCCGGGCATGACGAGGTCCGTCCTGGTGTCGGAGGCCCAGCTGGAACGGGTCGGGGACCTGGTGGCGAAGTCCCCTTCGCCCGAGACCCCGATCTACGTCGCGGACCAGAAACTGATCGAGTCGATCGCGGGGTTCGACATCCACCGCGGGGTGCTGGCCTGCGGCAATCGTCCCGCCGAGGACGCATGCACCCTCGATGCGGTGCTCCCGCCGCCCGGGAGACCTGCGCGGGTCCTGGTGTGCGACCGGATCAACAACATCGACAACATCGGATTGTTGTTCAGGAACGCGGCGGCATTCGGGGTGGACTGCGTGATCCTGAGTCCCGACTGCCACGACCCGCTGTACCGAAAGAGCCTGCGGGTCTCGATCGGACACGCACTACGGGTCCCCTACCATCGGGCCAGGGACTGGGAGGAAACATTGGTCGAGCTGAAGCGACGAGGCATCGAGGTTATCGGGACCTCGCTGGACCCCACCGCGCGTCCGCTCAAGGAACTCGAGGCCGGCAACCGGATCGCGCTCGCCGTGGGCAGCGAGTTCGAGGGACTCGGAGCGGGTTCGCTGCGCCAGTGCGACCGACTGGTCAGGATTCCCATGGCCCCGGGCACGGACAGCCTCAATGTCGGGGTGGCCGCGGCGGTCTGCCTGCACCACCTGTCCGCGTGAATCGGGTTTAAGCGAGCAATGGCGGGGTCTCGGCGGATCGAAGCCCGATTCGGCGAATTCGGATCGAACCGCCCCGGACGCGATGCGTACTGAGCCTGTTCCCGACGGGGCACGACACAAATCGGCACACCGGAGGGAACCAGCTGAATCAATGCCCTGGCGCGGTCGTCAGGGCGGGTCACGGTGGCTGCCCCTCCGCCGTGGCCTATTTATTGAGCCTGCATCCGGATCGAGGAGCCGTACCGGGGACTGGTAGGGAACTTTTCCGCGTGGTCCGGGACCCCACCCCGATAGACTTGACGAACCCACTCGTCCGGACCGGGACCGCGACGAAGGACGTCCCTCGGCGGGACGCCGGATTGAAAGCCCCTCCATGACTGACGATTCACAATCCGGGTCCGGCTTCGACATGGAGGAGTCCTTCGACGTCCGCTGGCGTCACGTGCTCAAGTTCACCAGCGACGCGTTCGCCGTCGGGAACCCCTCGCTGGCGAATGCCCTGGCCGAGGCGACCGATCGCGCGGAGACCCGGAGGATGATCGCGGTCTTCGACGCGGGGGTCGTCCGGTCCAATCCGGGGATCGAGGACGGCCTTCGCGGGTACCTCGAAGCCCATGCGGACCGGGTCCCGCACCTCGAGGACGTGATCCTCACCCCGGGGGGCGAGGTCGCCAAGCAGGGCGACGAACTGGTCGACCGGGTTCTCGAGTCGATCAGCGAGAACAGTATCTGCCGCAAGTCCGTGGTGCTGGTGATCGGAGGTGGCGCGGTGCTGGACGCGGCGGGCTACGCCGCGGCCGTCGCCCACCGTGGGGTGCGCCTGGTCCGCATGCCCACCACCGTGCTGGGCCAATGCGATTCGGGGGTCGGCGTCAAGAACGGGATCAACCGGTTCGGCAAGAAGAACTTCGTGGGGGCCTTCGTCCCCCCCTGCTCGGTGCTGTGCGACCAGGAGCTGCTGCGCAGCCTCGAGGATCCGGACTGGACCAGCGGGTTCAGCGAGGTCGTGAAGATCGCGCTCCTCAAGGACCCCGGGCTGTTCGCGGAACTGGAGCGGAACCGACGGGCGATCTCGGACCGGGACCTGGAGTCCGCCATGCCGCTCATCGCGAGGTCGGGGCAGCTGCACATGGAGCACATCACCCGGGGTGGGGACCCCTTCGAGCTGAACGAGGCGCGCCCGCTCGACTTCGGACACTGGTCGGCTCATAAGCTCGAGCAGATGACCGACTTCCGGCTCCGGCACGGCGATGCGGTCTCGATCGGGATCGCGCTGGACATGGTCTACGGCGGGTGCACGGGGCTGACCGATCCGGCGCTGGTCGACCGGAGCCTGCAGCTGCTCGCCGGACTGGGCCTGCCCGTCTTCATCCCGGAACTCGAGCGCACGGTGGATCTTGCGGAGGGACTCGAGGAATTCCGCGAACATCTGGGAGGTGAATTGACGATCACTATGGTGCGGGACGTCGGTGATCCGGTGGATCTGCACGAGATCGACCTGCAGGCCATGTCCCAGGCCGTCACCGAACTGAAGCGACGTTCCCGGCAACTCCAGCAAGACGGGTCCCTGAGCCAATGACGAATCCCGACGAACGATGTCCGGTTCCCGCCGACGAGGTGGTCGGGAGGTACTTCCTCGAGCATCGAGCGAAGCTGCTGGACATCGCGGCGTTCCTCGACCGGGTGGAGCGGGCGGGTGCTCCCGACGACGACTTCAGGATCGAGGCCATGCATCGGGCGATCGACCAGCTCGGGGTGAAGGGGCACGATCGAGCGAGGCGAATCCAGGAGATCTTCAGCGACCCCAGCCTGGAGCCGGTGGATGCCGCACCGATGAAGGGTGCACTGGGTGCCCACGACCCCGAGTCCGCGGACGACTGAGAGGGAGCCCTGCATGTACATCGACCCCCATGTCCACATGGTGAGCCGGACCACGGACGACTACGAGAGGATGGCCCTCGCGGGGTGCGTCGCGATCACCGAACCCGCCTTCTGGGCCGGCTACGACCGATCGAGTGCCGCGGGCTTCTTCGACTACTTCCGGACCCTGACGGAGTACGAGCCGCGCCGGGCCGCCCAGTACGGCATCGCCCACCACACCTGGCTGTGCATCAACCCCAAGGAGGCGGAGGACCTCGGGCTGGCCCGGGAGGTCATGTCGATCATTCCGGAATTCCTCGAGCGTCCCAGCGTGCTGGGGATCGGGGAGATCGGTCTCAACAAGAACTCGCGGAACGAGCTCCGGATCTTCGAGGAGCACCTCGAACTTGCAGGCAGGCACGACCAGATGATCCTGATCCACACCCCCCACCTCGAGGACAAGCTCAAGGGAACCCGGCTGATCCTCGATGCCCTCGACGACGCGGGCGTGGACCCCGGGCGAGTGCTGGTCGACCACGTGGAGGAACACACCGTGGAACTGGTGCTGGACCGGGGATACTGGGCGGGCATGACCCTCTATCCCGAGACCAAGTGCACCCCCCAGAGGGCGGCGGACATCTTCGAGGTCTACGGCCAGGAGCGGATCTGGATCAACAGCGCCGGTGACTGGGGCCCGAGTGATCCGCTCGCGGTACCCAAGTGCCAGCAGGAACTCAGGTCCCGCGGTCACCTCGAGGAGATGATCCGCAAGGTCTCCTTCGAGAACCCGCTGAAGTTCCTCTCCCAGAGCGGGAAGTTCCGCACCACAAGTTCCTGATCGATGGCGAACCCACCACCGCTCATCGGGTACTGCACGAACGTCCACGCGGGCAACAGCCTCGAGTTGACCCTGGAGAACCTGGGTCGGTACTCGGCCGCGGTACGGGAGGAGCTGGGGGACCGGGAGCTGGGCGTGGGTCTCTGGCTTCCCGAAGCGGTGGTCGGGGAGCTCGAGGACGACGCTCGACTCGGTCGATTCAGGTCCGAGCTCGAGGCCCTCGGGCTCTTCGTGTTCACCATCAACGGATTCCCGCAGGGCGACTTCCACGCCGAGGTGGTCAAGGGGGCGGTGTACCGGCCTGACTGGCAGGATCGCCGGAGGCTGGACCACACGCTGCGACTCGCACGCCTGCTTGCGGACATCGCACCCCGGGAAATCGACAGCCTGTCGATCTCGACCCTGCCGATCGGCTGGCGGAACTCGATCGAGTCGGTCGAGTCGGCGGTGGACCACCTGGTCGAGGCCGCCAGGCAGCTCCGGGAACTGGAATCACGGACCGGACGACTGGTGCACGTGGACCTTGAACCCGAACCCGGCTGCTACCTGGATCGCGCCCGGGACGTGGTCGGGTTCTTCGAGCGACTGCCGGACTTCGCTCGACGGTACCTGCGCGTCTGTCACGACATCTGCCACGGGGCGGTCATGTTCGAGAACCAGGCCGAGGTGATCGGGACCTATCGCGAGGCGGGGATCGGGATCGGGAAGGTCCAGGTGTCATCGTGTCCGGAGGGACGGGTGGTCGAGGGCGACCCGGCGGTCGCCCGAGCCCTGGCCGACTTCGCGGAGCCGAGGTACCTGCACCAGTCGGTGCTTCGATCGGACGACGGGACCTGCACGTTCTTCGAGGACCTGCCTCGACTCCTCGAGCGTGGAATCGGGACGGGCACCGTCCGGGTGCACTTCCACGTGCCGCTCTTCGTCGAGGCCCTGGGTCCGCTCGGGACCACCCAGTCTGAGATCCGCGAGTTCATCCGGGCCTTCCCCGACGAACTACCCCCCCTCGAGGTGGAGACCTACGCCTGGAACGTGCTGCCGGAAGCCTACGCGCCGTCGGGACTGGCGCGGGGCATCGCCGAGGAGCTACGCTGGGTGCGTAGGCTCGTCGAGCAGGAAGGGTTCGGAACGACCGGATGAACGTGACCTGGCGAACATGGTTCGAGCTGACCCGGATCTCAAACCTGCCGTCGGTGATCACCAGCTGCCTGGTCGGGGTGTTCATGATCACCCCCCTGGCGCTGGATCCGCTGCTGGTGGTCGGGACGGTGCTGCCGCTGCTGCTGGCCATCGCGTTCATCTACCTCGGCGGGTTCGTCCTGAACGACGTCTTCGACCTCGAGATCGACCGCAGGGAGCGGCCAGGTCGCCCACTCCCCTCGGGCCGAGTCAGCGTGTTCGGGGCGGGACGGCTCGCCATCGCCCTGATGTGCTCGGCCCTGGTGCTGGTGATGCTGGGGGAACTGGTCAGTGCGCGGGCCGCGGGGGAGACGGGTGGCCTGCAGATCGCCTTCCCCTGGGGCCTGGCGGCCGCACTGGTGCTGGTGGTCCTGGTGTTCCTGTACGACTGGTTCCACACCCGGAGCGCCTGGTGGGTGCTGGCGATGGGAGGCTGCCGGGGCATGGTCTACGTGACCTGCCTGCTGGTGATGACCGACCAGCTCGAGTTCACCGCGCGGCGACCGCTGGTCCTCGAATACCTGACGTGGCCCAACCTGATCGCCCTGCCGGTGGTCCCGTTCATTCTCTCGATGTCCCTCTACGTGGCGGCCTTCAGCCTGATCGCGAGGAGCGAGGTCCGGGACGAACAGGGCGAGGGAGCGACGATTCCCCGCTGGCTCCGCAACGGGTGCCTCGCCTGCACCTTCCTGCCCCTGATGACCCTGATGGTGGTGAAGCTCGCCGGGGGACTGGTCGCGTGGTCGCGGAACAGCGAAGCGGTCATGAACTCCCCACTGTTCCGGGGCGACATGCTGATGACGGTGGTCTCCAGCGGACTCGCCGCGGTGTGGTTCATCCTCGCCTGGCGGCGCTACCTCGCCCGGCCGCACTCCCCGGGAGGCGCGATACAGATGTGGATCGCGGGGATCGCGCTCCTGGATGCCGTCTACCTCATCCAGTACGGTCAGGGGATACTGTCGGTGGCCTGCCTGCTCCTGTTCGCGGTGACGGTGTGGGGGCACAAGAGGATCAAGGGGACCTGACGGTCCGGGTGTGAACCGATGCAACGCGTAGCCCTGCTCGACATCGTGGCCCTGGGAAGGAACCACATCGGAGCCCACACCCCGGCGATCCGCGATTTCGCGGAACGGTCGGGTGGCGTCCGGATCCTGGCCCCCGCGTTCCCGGCGGTCACCACCACGGTGCAGACCAGCATGCTGACCGGCCGGCCGGTCAGCGAGCACGGGATCGTCTCCAACGGCTGGTACGACCGGGGGGAGGGCGAGGTGAAGTTCTGGAAGCAGAGCCAACGCCTGGTGGAGTCGGAACCCGTCTGGCGGGAGGCCCGCAGGAGGGACGATCGATTCACCTGCGCGAACGTCTGCTGCTGGTACGCGATGAACTCGGACGTGGACGTGTTCGTGACCCCCCGGCCGATCTACCGGGCGAACGGCCGGAAGCTGCCGGACTGCCTGACGCGACCCGCGGAACTTCGGGACCTGCTGCAACGACGGCACGGAGTGTTCCCGTTGTTCAGGTTCTGGGGACCGGGTGCGGGGATCGAGTCGACGCGCTGGATCACCGAGGCTGCGATCGAGGTCGCCGACCGCTACCGACCGACCCTCCAGATGGTCTACCTGCCCCACCTCGACTACCCCCTCCAGAAGCTGGGACCCGACCACCCGGAGATCGAGCGTCACCTCCGCGAACTCGACCACGAAGCGGGACGGCTGATCGAACACCTGGAAGGACAGGGGGTCCGCGTGCTGATCGCCAGCGAGTACTCGATCGAGGCGGTGGAACGACCGGTGGCCCTCAACCGGGTCCTGCGGGAGCACGGATACCTCGAGCTCCGGGAGGAGCGAGGCAGCGAGATGCTGGTTCCCAGCGAGAGTCGGGCCCTGGCGGTGGCGGACCACCAGGTGGCGCACGTCTACGTGAACCGAGGGTCCGAGGTCGATGCCGTTCGAACGCTGCTGCAGCAGGTGCCCGGCGTGGAGCGAATCGTCCCGCCGGATGAACTCGGCCTCGGCCACCATCGTGCGGGGGACCTGGTCGCGATCGCGGAGCATGGCAGCTGGTTCGTGCACGACTGGTGGTCGTCCGAGGATCGAGCCCCGGACTACTCGAGGACGGTTGATATCCACCGAAAGCCCGGCTACGACCCCCGGGAGCTGTTCGCCACCAGCCGGCTCAGGGCCGCATGGAAGGTGGCGCTGATGAAGCTCGGGATCCGGACGACCCTGGACATCGTGCCGCTCGATGCGAGTCTGGTCCGCGGGAGCCACGGACGGACCGATTCGAGGACGGGCCGGGAACCGGTCCTGCTGGGGGTGGACGAGCCAGACCGGGGGGACGCGATCCCGTGCGAGGCGGTTCGGTCTATCCTTCTGGAGATGATGTTCGGCTGAGACCGGCCGGACGACGGTCCGATACAGGAGAACCAGGGTCGATGCGATATCCGACACGATCGTTGCTTTCGGTGCTGGCGCTGGCCTGCACCATGGTGCACGCCGAGGAGCTGCCCGAACCGATCCACCAGTTCGAGGAGGCACTGGTCATCGGTGGCGTGCGCAACGGGGGGCGCAGGCCGGTCCGGAGCGACGTCATCGAGAGCCAGCTGGTCCAGGGCAGCTTCGAGGGCCCGACGGAGGGTGATGCGGTCGAGAACCCGCGAGGCATGACCAGGAACTGGAGGCGGATGGAGGCCGGTGCCAACGGGTGGATGACCTCCTCGGTGCTCCGGGGCGGATATGCCTACTGCACCTACGAGGCGGACGAGCCGGGCACGGTGCTGCTGGATGCCCGCGGGCATTCCATGGTCTACGTCAACGGGGTACCGAGAGTCGGGGATCCGTACCGGTATGGAGCCACGGTCCTTCCGGTGGAACTCCGGAAGGGCACCAATGAATTCCTCTTCTTCTGCGGGCGTGGTGGATTCAAGGGGTCGATCAGGCCCCTGCCGGAAGACGAATCGGGTGCCGGGATGGAGACCTTCTTCCTCGAACGGGACGACACCCTGCCCGACGTGCTGCGCGGTCGGTCGGAGGACCTCTGGCTGGGGATCGTGGTGGTGAACGCGGCCGCCGAACCGAGAACGGTCGAACTCACGGGACACCGGGAGGGGGTTCGATCGTCGGTGGGGACGGTCACCCTGCCGGCACGCTCGCTCTCCAAGGTGCCGGTCCGGATCCCGAGCTCGCTGCTCGTCCCCGAGGATGAACGTGACGAGGTGGAACTGGAGCTGGAGGCGGGCGAGGACCGGCGTCGGGTCCGGTTGCGGGTCCGGGACCAGGACCAGAAGCACCGGGTGACCTTCCAGAGCGGCATCGACGACGGGGTCCAGTACTACGCGGTGGTCCCCCCCCGGGAATCGGAGGGCGATCCGGGCCTGATCCTCTCCCTGCACGGAGCCAGCGTGGAGGCCCAGCGGCAGGCGGCCTGCTACCGACCGACGGATTTCGCGGTCATCGTGGCCCCGACCAACCGGCGTCCGTTCGGGTTCGACTGGGAGGACTGGGGGCGCTGGGACGCGCTCGAGGTCATGGACCACGCCCGTGAGCGCTTCTCGACCGACCCCCGCCGGCAGTGGCTCACCGGGCACTCGATGGGAGGCCACGGGACCTGGCACATCGGGGCGATGTTTCCGGATCGATTCGCGGCGATCGCGCCCAGCGCGGGCTGGCCTTCCTTCCAGAGCTACACCGGGGCCAGGGCCGACGAGATGGTCGAACGGCATGGGGTCGAGGACGTGATGATGAGGTCGGCGGGAAGCTCCGACACCCTGCGCTTCAAGTCGAACTACGCCCCACTGGGGGTGTTCATCCTCCACGGAGACGTCGATGACAACGTACCGGTCGGCCAGGCGAGGTTGATGCGACGCGAACTCGGCACGTTCCACCCCGACTTCACCTACCAGGAGATCCCGGGTGCCGGGCACTGGTGGGGCGACCAGTGCATGGACTGGCCTCCGCTGATCGAGTTCCTGAGGGCCCGGACGCTACCCGCGCCCCGGGACCGGGACACCATCGACTTCACCACGCCGGGGCCGGGGATCTCCCCCAGCTTCGACTGGGTGACGGTGGTCCAGCAGGAGCGGTCGATGGAACCGAGCCGGGTCCGCATCCAGCGGGATCTCGATGCCGGGACCATCACCGGCACCACCGAGAACGTCCGGATCCTGGAACTCGACCTGGGCGCGTTCGGGGGCGCGGAGGACGATCGGGTCCTGATCGAACTTGACGGAAGCACGGTGCAGGTGCTGGGTGACGTCGTCGGCCGGCGATCCCTGCCGTTGCAGCGAGCGGGGGACGGCACCTGGTCGCGGGAGGCGACCGGCAATCGTGATGCCTCGCGCGGGCCCGCGAAGAACCCGGAACGGAGCGGGCCGTTCAAGGACGCCTTCCGGAGGAGGATGGTCTTCGTGGTCGGGACCGCGGGGACCGAGGAGGAGACCAACCTCCTGAGGAACCTCGCACGGTTCAACGCCGAGCAGTGGTGGTACCGGGGCAACGGCTCCGTCGAGATCGTCGACGACCAGCTCCTCGTCGATCGACCGGACTCGGTCGGTGATCGCAACGTCATCCTCTTCGGGAATTCGGACACCAATCGTGCGTGGCCGCTGCTGGTCGACGACGCGGTGGACGTCGACCGGGGCGGGGTGACGATCGGGGACCACCGGGTGGAAGGCGGGGACCTCGCGGTACTCATGGTGCGTCCGCATCCCCGGGACCCCGGGACCAGCGTCGGGATCGTCACCGGCACCGGCATGACGGGCAATCGCCTCGCCGGGGTGCAGCCCTACTGGGTCTCGGGAGTCGGCTACCCGGACCTCACCGTGCTCGGGGCCGAGATGCTCCGGGGCGACGGCGACGGCGTGCGCGCCGCAGGGTTCTTCGGCAACGACTGGAGCATCCGGGAGGGCGAACTCGTGATCCCCGGTCCGGAAGCCGAGCGATGATCGACCCCTGGACCGCACTGATCCTGCTGGGGGCCGCGGCGGTGGTGGGGACCCTCGTGCACCTCAGGATCCGCTACCTGGGCCGGGCGACCCTGCTGGCCTGGCTGCTCGTCGAACTCGGTGCGCTGGGCTGGTACCTCGTCTTCGGGGGGACGATCTTCGGCTACACCGCGCTCACCACCGCGATGCCGATCGCGATGCTCATCCTCGCGATCGGGTTCCCCTTCGAGCTGACCAGGCGATCCCGCATGCGAAGGAATCGAGGCCAGCCCCCCGCGGGGGACGGATTCACGTGCCCGCACTGCGGATGCGTCTACGACAAGGAACTGGAACGAGGTCGCTGTCCGGACTGCGGCGGCGCCTGGGACGGCGCGCCGGGCGTGCTCGGTTGAGGGTTCCCCGGGAGAGCGACCTCTCCTAGAATCGGCCACCATGAACCTGGGACCGGTCAAACTCGAGACCCCCCTGCTGCTGGCGCCCATCGCGGGCTACTGCGACCTGCCGTTCCGGATCCTCTGCCGCGAACTCGGGGGGCTGGGGATCGCCTACACGGACCTGCTCAACAGCCGGGCCCTCCTCTCGGGCGTGCCGAAGTCCGTGAACCTGGCCCAGACCAACGCCCTCGACCAGCCGGTGGGCATGCAGCTCTATGGGAACTCCGAGGATCCCCTCCCGGAGGCGGCGCTCTGGGCGATCGACCACGGGGCGCGGGTCATCGACATCAACATGGGCTGTCCGGTGGACAAGGTCGCCAAGAAGAACGGTGGATCCCTCCTGCTGAGGGACTGTCCCTCGACGCTGAGGCTGGTGGAGCGGATCATCTCGGCGGTCGACCGTCATGCGGCCGGACGAGTGCCGGTCACCGCGAAGATCCGGCTGGGCTGGGACGAGGATTCGATCGTCGGTCCCCGGCTCGCCCGGGACATGGAACGCTGCGGGATTGCGGCGGTGACCGTCCACGGTCGGACCACCGCGCAGATGTTCAGCGGCCGGGCGGACTGGCAGGCGATCGGGGAGGTCGTGGCGGCGGTCGACTCGATCCCGGTCATCGGCAACGGCGACGTGACCGAACCACACCACGTGGTGGAGCTCATGCAGGCCTCGGGATGCCAGGGAGTGATGATCGGGCGGGGAGCGCTGCGAACCCCCTGGATCTTCGAACGAGCGAGGATCCTGCTCGAGACCGGGGTGGTGGGTCCCGAACCCTCGTTCAACCAGAAGTGCCGGGCGATACTCAGGCACATCGACCTGCTGGACCGCTACGCGGAACTCCCGCAGGCGCTCAAGGGCATGAACCAGCGGATCAGTCGCTACGGCAAGACCATGGGCCACATCAAGCCGCTCAAGGAGGTCATCAGGACCGCC
Organism: Phycisphaerae bacterium; assembly: GCA_002862305.1. Classification (GTDB taxonomy): domain Bacteria; phylum Planctomycetota; class Phycisphaerae; order Phycisphaerales; family SM1A02; genus UBA8087. The sequence goes on from PKCS01000033.1 coordinate 42,873, forward strand.
CGGGACTTCGAGACCATGAGACGGGAGGTCCGTCGCTGGATGCTCCCCCACCGGGACCACGTGACCGCCATCTCCCGGGAGGAGCGTCGACTGCAGAGTGCGATGTGAACGGGGACCTCGTGGGGCCTAGAGGTCCTTGGCCTGCGGGAGGTCCTTGAGGCTGGAGAGGCCGAAGACCTGCAGGAACTCCTTGGTGGTGCCGTAGAGCATCGGGCGACCGATCTCGTCGGCGCGACCCGTGATCCGGACCAGTCGACGATCGAGCAGTCCACGCAGGACCTCCCCGCAGGCGACCCCGCGAATCGACTCGAGGTCGGCCCGGAGGATGGGCTGCCGATAGGCGATGATCGCGAGGGTCTCGAGAGCCGCCGGGGTGATCCGCTGCAGCTGGCGCTCGCCCCGGAGTCGGGAGAGCAGCTCCCCGTGCTCGGGCAGGGTCATCACCTGGTAGCCGCCGGCGAGCTTCACGATCCGGAAGGCACGGGCGGTCTCCTCGTAGACGTCGTTCAGTCGTTCGATGGTCGAGCGCACGCGCTCGATGGCGGCGCTCCGGACCTCTCCGGGATCCTGGGCCCCCTCGATGTCGAGGACCTCGATCAGTCTCTGTTCGGGAATCGGCCGGTCCGCAACCAGCAGCAGGGCCTCCACCTCGGCCATGAAGCGGGGATCGTCTCCGGTCATCCTCTTGTTCATGGCTTCGTCCGCCTGGGCAACGATCATGAAGTCCTTATCGGCACTGGCTGGGGTCCAACCGCAGAAATTGCCCTGCAGCCCTTCGAGGACCGGGGAAGGGTGGGGATCAGATCGAACCGGGGCGCGAGGAGGTGGCCCTGGCGAGCTGGACCTTGGCCTGCGCGCGATCCTGCGCCTGCTCGATCTCCTTGCGCTGGTGTGCACTGGTGCGTCCGGCCTCGGTGGCCGCGGCGCTGGCGGCGGCGAGCTCCTCCTCGGCCTCGCTCAGTTCGATCTGGTCGGCGGGGATGATGTCGTCGGCGAGCAGGGTGAGGACGTCATCCTGCATGCGGGCGAACCCCCCGTCCAGCAGATAGAGGCGGCTCCCGTTGCCGAATTCGATCCGCAGGGAGCCGGACCCGGCGTTCATCAGGAACGGCGAGGTTCCCGCGATCACCCCGACCTGTCCGTCCCACGCGGGAAACGAGACGTATTCCACCTGCTCGTCGAGCACGGCTTCGGAGGGGGTCACGATCTGGCAACGAAACTGGCTCAAGGGAGGGCCTCCAGGAGGTGCCGTGGATCGTCCACGGGACCGCAATGGTAGCGGACACCGAGGCGTTCGTCATCAGTCCTCGAGGCCGGGGAGGCCGGCGGATCTGGCGAGGTGGAAATTCCTGAACTGCGGCTCCTCGGTCACCTCCCGGACCACGTGCCGACCGATCCAGGGGGGCACGACGAGGGGGGTATCGACCGCGGGAAGCTCCGCCTCGGCCAGGACCAGTTCGGAGTCGAGGCCGTGGAATCGATCCAGCTCCCAGACCTGTCCCGCGACATCGATCCGCAGCCGGGTCTTGCGCAGTCGTCGGCCCCGGGTCAAGGGCCAGAGCTCCCGGAACTCCTCGGAGGGGATCACCCGTTCGTGCTCCTCCCGGACCAGCCCGACCCCGGACTTGATGGTGTGGGTGAACACCTCCGACCCGTCGGGGAGCCGGACCCGTCGAATGCGTCCCTCGGGGCCGGGTTCGACGGACGCGGAGGTCGATTCGGGTGGCGGCGCGAAGTATCCCTGCTCGACCAGCCAGGTCTCGGCCTGCTCGAGGATCGCTTCGGGAATCTCCTCCGGCATGCGATCCAGCAGGAAGACCCGTTCGATCTCCCGGGCGTTCACGACGAGGGTCCCCCGGCGAGGCACCGGTGCAGATTCGAGGCCAGTCCGGCGAGGGCGAGCTTGCGGTTCACGTTGGAGGCGATCTGGACCTCGGCCTCGACCAGCACGTCCAGCGCGTCCGCGAGGCGTTCACACCGCGCGGGATCGTCGACGGATTCCACCAGTCGTTCGCGGAGCTGGAAGCCGATCATGGACACCAGAAGTCCGGTCGCGCGTCGTCCCGCAGCCTCCTTGGAGGTCAGGGCATCCGCCTTCTCGGCGGCGCTGGCGGACTCCTCGACCACCCGGTTCATCTCCGCGGACAGCCCCTCCGGGAAACGGCCGGAATGCAGCTGCTCGAGCATCGGCACGAGCGCTTCCTGCCAGGCATGGAGTCCCTCCTCGATCGCGGCCACCACGATCCCCGGCGCTCCCTGTGCGTAGCGGATCGCCCACTCGAGCTCGTGGGGCTCGGCTTCAATCGGGTTGTGGGTGATCCACTCGGACATCTCCGACTCGTCGAGGGTTCCGAAGCGCACCGGCTGGCATCGGCTGTGGATGGTGGGGAGCAGGGAATCCGGTCGAGTGGTGACGAGGATGAAGTAGGTGTTCGGCGGGGGCTCCTCGAGGGTCTTGAGCAGGAGGTTCTGCGCCTCGGGACCGAGCAGTTCGGCCTCGTCGATGATGAACACCTTCGCGTGGCCGTGGTAGGGCTTGATGTAGGCGGGGCCGTCGAAGGCGTGGTTCTCGACCACTCCCCCGATGACCTGCTGCCGGAGCACCGCGACCGGGATGGTCCGGAGCTTGCGTTCGCGAACCTCGCGGATCGGGGATTCACGGGCCAGCTCCTTGGTGACCAGGTGGAGATCGGGATGGGTTCCCGCGTGGAACAGCACCCCGGAGGCGGACTCCTCCCGTGGACGGAACGCCTCGACGTCCTCCGGGGTGGTCTCGGGATCGAGGATCAGTCCGGCCAGCGCCCTGGCGGTGGTGCACTTGCCCACCCCGGCCGGCCCCCCGAAGATCCAGGCGGGGAGGGAATGACTCGAGAGCACCCCGCGGCGGAGAATGTTCTTCACCCGCTGGTGGCCGATCACACGACGGGGCGGGTTCACGGTCGGGCTCCGGGTTGGTCCGTGGGCGGGCTCAATTGGGAACCTCGATCAGAATGGGAGTCACGGGGCGTCCGGTCTGGGGATTCAGGATCGGTTCACCGTTGATCAACAGGACCTCGAATCGCTCCATCAGGACCTCCACCTCCGGGGCGTACAGGGTGCTGCGGGAGTCGTAGGCGTCCGAACCGAACACCCCCACCGACACCACGCTCAGCTCGCGGGCGTGGTTGTGGTCGAACCAGGCGCTGAGTCCCTGCGCCCGGAGGGCCCTCGCCATGGCCTCCGCACGATCCATGCAGGTGGGGTAGTCGATGGACGTATCGCCGAACGTACCCCACTCGGCGACCTTGAGCGAGTACACGATCCGGCCCAGTCGGTACTGGGATCGCAGGCTGTCGAGGGAGAGGGGCGATCGGGCCTCGGCCACGTCCGGCTGCGCGGGCATCGCACGCGGGAACGCAAGGGCGCCGTTCGCGAGCTTCAGCGCACCGATGCGCTCCATCATGGCGCGCGAGGCGGGGCTGGAGGGGCTGTCGTACCGACCCACGAAGACCGCCGAGGAGCCGCCCCTGGACAGGGTGCCGCTGAAGATCGGCTGCAGTTCGGGGTACCGGGTCCGGATCTGGTCGCAGAGCGACCTGGCCACCGCCTGGTGGTCCACTCCGGAGAGGGTGGCCAGCGCGATCGACCATCTCGAGCCGGGATCCCGGGGCGCGGGGACTTGCCGGGCGCCGGCTGAGGCCTCCTCCTTCTGGAGCAGCTCGTCATCCCCGGGCTCGAAGAGGGCAGGGGTGCCCGACCGGTCCACGGTGGGATCAGGCGATTCGGGAGCCGCGGAGGCACATCCTGCGCAGTTGAAGAAAAAACCGGAAAAAAGCAGGTACGCGAGCAGCCCGGCAAAGCTTGCCGAACCCCGGATCCCATGCCATAAAAGGGCCCTTGCCGAGCTTTCATCCCCGATTTGTCCCCGATCGAGGGCTACAGTGGTTCGAGACCACGCACTCGACCCCGAGTTCGGGGGTTTCCGGCGAAAGGCCTGTGGCTTGAAAGTCATTGTGTATCAGGGCCTTGCATGATCAAAGGGTCGAGGATCGACCGACTCAAGTAAATCGGCTGCGAGCGACGATATGAAGAGCACGGGGCTTGAGCAAACCCGAATGTCCAATCTCAAGCCCGCACCATAACCAAGTCCACACGCCGACCGCGCTGTCATGCGCCCGGCAGGGAGTCAACCGGAATGACTGACATCGGATTCATCAACAATCCCCCGCTCGATCCCGGGTCCCAGATCCCAGGCCGATCCGCGGAACCCGTCCAGGGAATCGGGTCCGATGCCCGGACCAAGGCCGCGCCCGGGACCCGACCGGCACCGGTCGACCGGGTCGAGATCTCGAGCGAGTCGGTCGAGCTCGAACGACACCTCTCGGCGATGAGGGAACTCCCGCTGGTCCGTGAGGAAAAGGTCGCGGAGGCCCGGGCCGCCATCGAGGAAGGTCGCCTCGACACCAACGCGGCCCTGAGCGCCGCCCTCGAGGTCATGATCCGGGAGGCGGAGCTCCTCTAGAGTTCCTCCAAGGGCCCCTCCTGGAGGCACCGACCCGACGGGTTGGTGCCTCAACCGGCCCCAATTCCACAACATCGCGGGCTTGAGCCGCTCCAAACGGCGGAGAGGGCTTACACTCGAAAATGGTGGCCAGCGCCACATTCGAGGAGTAGCCCATGCCATTCAGGACCAGTTCGTCGTTCACACGCACCCTCGCCCTGGCCTGCGCCATCGGGTCGGTCCAGCCGGGACTCGCCCAGGACGCCCCCCCCACCACGATCCGTCAGTCGGAACTGAGGCAGGACGCCCTCACCAACCTCGAGATCGTGGTTCGACCGGGCGAGGTCATCGAATCGGGGACCATCCTGCTCAAGGATGGGGTGATCACCGCGGTCGGTGCCGACGTCGAGGTACCTCCGGGGTACCGGGTGCACGACCACCGGGGATTCACCGCCTACCCCGGCCTGATCGAGCCCGCCCTCGTGATCAGCAACGAGGAGGCCTACAAGGCCGCTGGCCAGGAACGAGGCGCCTACCACAATCCGAAGATCGTCCCGCACCTCGACGTGGCGGGGAGTCCGAACGTGGCCGGTGGTGATGCAGCGGCCCTCAGAAGGATGGGTTTCTGCAGCGCGATGGTCCTCCCGGAGGACGGCATCCTCCAGGGGCGGGGCGCGCTGGTCCTGCTGGGGGAGGAAGCGGGGGACCAACGAACCATCGGGGGACGGCGACCGCTGGCGATCACGACGCGGGGATCGGGGGGATGGGGCAGCTACCCGGGCTCCAGCATGGGAGTCAACGCGGTGATCAGGCAGGCCCTCATGGACGCGGACTGGCAGATCCGATGTCGGGACGTGTTCGTCGAGGATCCGGAGGGACACGAACCACCCTACGAAGGGCTCGCCCTCGAATCGATGCGCGACGTGCTGGACGGCCGCGAACCGGTGGTCTTCGACGCCTCGACGGAGATCAGGGCCCTCAGGGCGGCGCGGATCGCCGATGAGTTCGACCTGGAGGCGATCATCCTCGGGGGAGGCTACGAGTTCAGGCGGGTCGCGGAGATCGCCGAGATCGACCGCCCCGTGATCGTCCCGCTTCCGTTCCCGGAGGAACCGAAGGTCGAGGGCCTGCGCAGCACCGAGGACATCACCCTGCGGACGCTCCTCACCTGGAAGCACGCGCCGGAGAACCCCGCCCGACTGGTGTCCGCGGGAGTCCCGATCGCGCTCACCACCCACCGGCTGGACAACCGGTCCGACTTCAGGAAGAACCTCTCCAGGGCGGTCGAGCATGGCCTCGATCCCGAACAGGCGCTCGCCGCGGTCACCGTCAACCCGGCGCGCATGATGGGCGCCGAGGATCGGCTGGGGACGCTGGAGGCTGGACGCATCGGGAACGTCGTGATCGTGGACGGGGACCTGCTGGACCCCGCCGACGACATCCGCGAGGTGTGGGTCGCGGGTCGTCGCCACGAGTTCAAGTCGGATCCGAAGTTCGACTTCACCGGGGAGGGCACCCTGGTCATGGACGAACTGACCCGATCGGTCAAGGTCGATCGTCGAAGGAAGGTCCTGGAGGTCTCGACGGTCGTCACCGAGGACCCGGAATCCGGGGACGAACCGGAAGCACCGGAGGACGGGGAGCTCGCGGACGCCGGGGAACCCTCGGAGGAAGGGTCCGAACGGACCAGCTGGCGCGCCCGCAACCTGAGTTTCAGCGAGAGCGGGGTCGCAGGCATCATCGACGGGGCGGCACTGGACCAGGAGGGCCCGCTTCGCTTCGACATGATGCTGCTCGATGGTCGGCTCAACGGGATCGCGCGGACGAGGACCGGAGAGACCATCCACTTCACGATCACGGAGGACGCCCTGGCCGAGGCGAAGACCGAGGACGAGACCGGGGAGGAGGCCCCCGAGGCGCCCGAGGAACCCTACGAGCTCGTCGAGCTTCCCGTGCCCCTGGGCGCCTACGGACGCCTGGAGCAGCCCGAACAGCAGACGGTCCTCTTCCGCAACGGACGGATCTGGACCGCGGCGGATGAAGGCATCCTGGAAGGCCATGACCTCCTGATCAGGGACGGGATGATCGAGTACGTCGGGTACGGGCTCGATGCACCCGAGGACGCCCTGGTCATCGACCTGGACGGCCGCAACGTCACGCCGGGACTCATCGACTGCCATTCGCACACCGGCATCGATGGCGGGGTCAACGAGGGTGGACAGAACAACACCGCCGAGGTGCGCATCGGGGACGTGCTGAACCCCGACGACATCAACTGGTATCGCCAGCTGGCGGGTGGACTGACCGCCGCCAACCAGCTCCATGGATCGGCGAATCCGATCGGCGGGCAGAACGCGGTGGTGAAGCTGCGCTGGGGCGCGCCGGTGCACCGCATGCACATCGAGGACGCCAAGCCGGGCATCAAGTTCGCGCTGGGCGAGAACGTGGTCAGGCCGAGCGGGCGCTATCCGGACACCCGGATGGGGGTGGCGGCGTTCATGGAGGATTCGTTCCGAGCGGCCTCCGAGTACCGGGACCGCCATGAGGACTACCTCGCGCTCCCCGTGGAGCAACGGCTCGCGACCATGCCCCCGAGGCGTGACCTGGAGCTGGAGGCCCTGGTCGAGGTCCTCGAGGGTGAGCGACTGATCCACTGCCACAGCTACCGCCAGGACGAGATCCTGATGCTGCTGCGTACCGCGGAACGATGGGGATTCACCATCGGCACGCTTCAGCACATCCTCGAGGGCTACAAGGTGGCGGACGCGATCGCGGACCACGGGGCTGGCGCCAGCAGCTTCAGTGACTGGTGGGCCTACAAGATGGAGGTCATGGACGCCATTCCCTACAACGGCGCGATCATGGCCGAGGCCGGGGTGCTGGTCAGCTTCAACAGCGATTCGAATGAGCTGGCGAGGCGGATGAACACCGAAGCCGCGAAGGCGGTCAGGTACGGCGGCCTCGAACCGCACGAGGCACTCAAGTTCGTGACCATCAACCCCGCCAGGCAGCTTCGAATCGACGACCGAACCGGCTCGATCGAGGTGGGCAAGGATGCCGATCTCGCGATCTGGAGCGGTGATCCCCTGAGCAGCTTCAGCCGATGTGAACAGACCTGGATCGACGGGCGGAGGTACTTCGACCTCGAGGAGGATCGTGCCACCATCGACCAGGTACGCAAGACCCGGTCGATGATGCTGGCGGAGCTGGTCGACGAGGGCTCCGGAAAGTCCGACGGGGCCCGGGGAGTGGCCGGGGCTGATCCGGTCAGCGGGACCTGGGTCTGCTCAATCGAGACCAATCGCATGGGCACCCTCGAGGTGACTCTGGATCTCCAGCTCTCCGAGGACGGCGCCGTCGAGGGAATGGCCAGCATGGCGATGATGGATCTCCAGATGGAAGCGGGAGGTCGCTTCGACAAGGGGAACTCCACGCTGGAACTCGAGCTCACGATGGAGGGCAATTCCGTCTCGGTGATGGAACTCGTCATCAAGGGGGAGTCGCTCGAGGGATCGGGCGAGTCCACCACCATGCCGGGCAGCCCGTCCGCGGTGATCACCGGCAAGCGAATCAGCAAGCCCGGCGTCGACGCCGACCAACCCCCGAGCACGGTGCTCCGGATGGGACGCGGGAGCCTGATCGCCCGGATGCTCTCCCAGGGTGACGACCAGGTCATCGAGATGGTGCGGAGCGGGCTCGATCCCGCCGAGATACGCCCCGGGCAATGCTGCGCGGGGGGACAGGAACTGAGAGAAGCCATTTCCCGGGAGGCCGGACAATGAACATCCTGAATCGGAACGTCCCGAGTGCGAGATGCGCCTGGCTGGCGGCGATCCTCCTGGCGAGCTCGCAGCTCCACGCGCAGTCCAGGCAGGTCCCGGCGGGCAGGCAGTCCGCACCCACCGTGATCGTCAATGGAACCCTCCACAACCCGCCCCCGGATCGATCCGGACGGGACGAGGTGGTGGTGGAGGATGCCTGGATCATGTTCGAGGACGGTCGGATCACCCAGGTCGGCACCGGCGAGATGGAGATTCCCGACGGCTGCGAGGTACTCGATGCCGAGGGCCTGCACATCTACCCGGGGCTCATCGCGGGACCGACCCAGCTGGGACTCATCGAGACCGAGCAGGTCCGGGCCACGGACGACACGACCGAACTCGACAGCGAGCATCCGGAGATCCAGGCCTGGGTCGCGATCAATCCGGACAGCGACCTGATCCCCGTGGCCAGGAGCTCGGGGATCATGAGTGCGGTGGTGTTTCCCGGGGGCGGGATCATCAGCGGACAGCCCTCCATGATCCGGCTCGACGGCTGGACCACCGAGGACCTGACCATCCGGGAGAGCCTCGGGGTGATCGTGAACTGGCCGATGATGAATCCGGTGACCTCGCGGTTCGTCCGCCGTTCGGCGAGCGACCAGAAGAAGCGTTCCGCCGAACGAGTCAAGCGGATCGACACGTACTTCGATGATGCCGAGGACTGGCTGAAGGCGCGCGAAGCGGATCCGTCCATCCCCTGGAACACGCGATACGCCGCCCTCTCCGGGGTGATTTCCGGCGAGGTTCCGGTCTACCTCGATGCCTCACGGCCCAGCCAGATCGAATCGGGGGTGGCCTGGGCGAAGGGGCGGGGCTACCGGGTGGTGATCGTGGGTGGGGCGGGATCCGGCTCCTGCGCGCGGATGCTCGCGGAGGAGGACGTCCCGGTCATGCTCAAGGGCACGCACCGCCTCCCGCTGGCACGACACCATGCCCACGACGAGATCTACGGGACCCCCGAACGACTCCGCGAGGCCGGCGTGCTGTTCTCCATCGGAAATTCCGAGAGCGGGGCGTTCGCGCCCGCCCAGGAGCGGGACCTCGCCCACCAGGCCGCCAGCGCGGCCGCCCACGGACTTCCTGCCGGCGCGGCGCTGAGGTCGGTCACCCTGTCGCCCGCGGAGATCGCCGGGGTGGGGGACGAACTCGGCTCGATCGAAACCGGCAAGTCCGCCACCCTGATCGTCACCACCGGGAACCCGCTCGAGCTGACCTCCGAAGTGCTTGTCGCCTACGTCGACGGCCGCCGGATCGACCTCTCCGACCGACAGAAGATGCTCGCCGAGAAGTACCGGGAGAAGTACCAGCAGATCGAGGATGAACGCCAGCCGTGAGGCCGGCCGGTCAGCCCTCGCGCCTCAAGGTGATCCCCGAGCTGAAGACCGCTCCTCCGGGGAGGGTGGCCAGCACCCGCACCCGGATGGGTGAGCCCGGCAGGGGTGGCTGAGACCATTCAAGGTCGAGCTTGAACCGGTAGGTCATGGTGACGCGGTCCCAGTGCAGCTGGTTGACCTCGGAGTCCGCGAGGTTGAACTCGAACGTCCGCTTCTGGGAATCGAGGTTGGAGTCGGGGATGATGGTGAAGGTCACGAGACCAGGGAACTTGGTCGGATCGCCCTCCCCGTCCGTGAAGAGGACCCGCAGGGAAAGTAGCTCCTCGTCGGCATCGATCATGAACCGGCTGAGTCCGTGCAGCTCGACCTGGGACGGCATCCAGGGCCAGTTGGCGTTCGTGACGACCGATTTCTGACAACCGGGAGTGGTCAGGAGGAGGGCGGTCGCCCAGAGCAGCATGATCGGTCCGACCGGTCGTCGCATGCTTCCAGCCTACGAGCTGGGTAGGGAATTCGCCAACGCGGTACACTTTTTAG